>JBEKPZ010000084.1:0-30784 GCA_049520215.1 Bryobacteraceae bacterium
GTCGAGCTGAGCAAGGACGCCGCAAAACTCGCTCCCGACGCGTCGTCCTTGCCTCCGGTATCGAAACCGCGTCCTGACGATTTTATTCCGCGCTGCGACGACTCCATTTTCCGCGCGCGCGGCGACTGCGTGGATAGTTCCGCGGGCCCGCAGGGCATCACGAAGGGCGAGCAACTGCCGCAGGCTCTGGCTGGCGCCGGCGATGCGACCCCGCGCGATCTGTTGTTCCTGCGCCAGGATAATACCACTGTGGTGTCTTCTCCCGTCCCGCTCACGGGACCCGTCGTCTACGAATTCCGCCTGGCCCACAAGTGAACGCTATGCTTTGCCGATTCCTCTGTTTATCCTTTGTCCTGCTGGTGCAGCTTTGGGCGCAACAAACCGCGCAGCAGCGCGATTTGAAAATTGAGGATTTGCGCGCGGCGCCGAAGCAGGAGGCTGCGATCATCCGGCGCAGCTATGCGCTGGTGGTCGGGATTGCAGACTATCAAGACCCCCGCATAACCAAGTTGTTGTTCTCCGAGCGCGATGCGCAAGACATCTTCGACATACTGATCAGCCCCGAAGGCGGAAATTTTCATCGGGAAAACGTGCATCTGCTGATTGGCGCCAAAGCCACGCTCGCCAACCTGCGCCGGGAACTGGAGGTATGGCTGCCGTCTCAAGCCAAAGACGGCGACCGCGTGCTTATTTACTTCGCCGGTCATGGCTTCATCTTTGCAGGCCACGGCTACCTGGCCCCTTACGACTTCGTCGCCGACCCGCTCAGTGCTAAGAAAACCGGCTATCCCATGGACGATCTGGGCGCGACGATCGCCGGGAAGATCCGGGCCAAAGACAAGATCCTGTTGACCGATGCGTGCCACAGCGGCGCCATCCGTCCCGAGGACTCGCAAGATATTAACCATACGCTCGTCTTTCCGGATAAATCGTTTTTCTCCCTGACAGCCAGCCGCGACCGGGAAGTATCCTACGAAAGCCCGCAGTGGGGCGGCGGGCACGGTATCTTCACCTATTACGTAATACGTGGACTGGAAGGGGAAGCGGACGAGAACGGGGATGGCGTCGTGACCGCCGACGAACTTTCCTACTACGTGACCAGCAATGTGCGGGAAGCTACGCGCAACGCGCCCCAGGGACAACAGACCCCCAAGGAAGGCCAGGGCAGCTTCGATCCTCAGATGCTGCTGGCGTACGTTCCCAGCCGGGCCAAACCCGGCGCTCCGCCCGCACCCAAACAGGGCGCATTCGTCATTGAGTCGAACATGGACGGAGTGGAAGTGTTTCTGGACGGAAAATCGGTCGGCGTGGTGGATAAGGGCAAAGCGCTCCCGCTGCCCGGCCTGGCGCCGGGAGCCCACACCATCAAGGGTGTGAGGATGGGCTACGAACCGGACGGCCCGCGGGAAGAAACCGTCTACCCCGGCCGGGAAACCCCCGTCAGCATCAAGATCATGATTCAGCGGCGACACAATAAGGCGGCGGCCGATGCGCTGGATAAAGGCGTGGTGTTCTACCAGAAGGGTTACGAGCAGAACTATAACAAGGCTGTGGCACAGTTTCAGAAGGCCCTGGAACTGGATCCGGAATACAGCAAGGCGGCTCTCTATCTGGCGCGCGCGTACCATGCGCTGCTCGATGAACAGAACGCGGAGAAATACTTTCGCAAAGCCATCGAAATCGATCCGGACTATCTGGAGGCGCGCGCCAGCTTTGGAGGCATGCTGTTGGATATCGCGAACACCGACGAGGCCATCCGGCAATTCGAGACGGTCAAGCGCCGTGACCCCAACAACTTCATGGCGCTCACCAACCTGGCGCAAGCGTATCGCATGAAAGAGATGTACAAGGATTCGATCGAATCGGCCCGCGAGGCAGTCAAGCTGCGGTCGGACACGGCCGAGCCGCACCTCTGGATGGCCGATAGCCTGCGGATGAGCCGCCAGTATGAACTTTCCATACCGGAGTACGATAGCTATCTACGGCTAAGTGACTTTGACCCCAAGCTGGCGGGCCAGTTGAACTATTATGTGCTTGGCTTTTTGTTCGGGATGGGCAGGAAGAAGCGGGCCGCCGAACAAGACATCTGGAAAGAGCTCCGCAACCTGGCGTATTACGGTATGTGCGACAGCGAGAACAAACTGAAGCGCTTCGATCGTGCCATCGCAGAATGCCAAAAAGCGCTGACTTACGACCAGCGCGATCCTTACGCGCACTACAGCCTGGCGCTGGCTTTCGAGAACCAGGGCAACGTCACCCGCGACTGCGGGATGCTGGAGGCCGCCCTGCCCCACTTCCGCTCGATGCTGCAAATCAATCCTGATCTGCAGGAGGCTGCCTACGCACACCAGAATATCCAGAACATCGAGAACGCTCTGCCCCGGTGCCGATAGGTCAATGCGTCGCGGGCGGGTCCTTTACGCAGCGGAAACCGATTATTGGAGATTTCCAGCCAGCCGGAGCGACCCATTCCTCCCAGAGCCCACCATAACCCTCGCTGGCCAGATTGTTCTCGAAGGATTCACCGCGAGTCTGGTACCAAAGCTCTTGCGGCCCGGGCGGCGGATCGAGGCGTTTCGAGAAATACGCCACATTTGCCGGGACAGGTTTGGCCGTTTCGTCCACGAACTCCCACACATTGCCGACCATGTTCAAGGCTCCATACGGACTCGCTCCCTGAAGGAAGCTGTCGGCCTGCATGATCGCATGTTTCCCTAACGTGTCATTGTCGCGGACATTGGCGTTTGAGGTTTTTCTGTCGCTACCCCAGGGAAACAGCCGGCCGTCGGTGCCACGCGCCGCCTTTTCCCATTCCTGCGCCGTGGGCAAACGCTTGCCCGCCCAGTGCGCGAACTCGCGGGCATCCGCAATGGTCACGTTGACTACTGGATAGTCTGGCTTATCCGCTTGGAACCCAGCCGGCTGCGGGTACATCCTCTCTTTACAAAAGCTCTCGTAAGCGGCGTTAGTCACCTCGGTCTTGTCGATGTAGAAGGCGGGCAATGTCGCGGACACCTTGTCTTTTCCGTATAGAAACGGGCCAGCCGGCACCAGCACCATATCGCCGCTGGGCGTGCTCATCGTAGCGGGAAGTTGCACCTTCGCGGGCTCCGGTGGCGGCTGCTTAGGGCCAGGGGCCGGCGCGAGCAGCACCTTCACCAGCACTGCGATGGCGATCAACAGCGCAATTCCGAGCGCCACGGCCATCCATCCTTTAGCGGTGGGTTTCGCGATGACGGGTCTGGGCGGTGGGGGCGGCGCCACCTGCTGCGGCTCGAGAGTCGCGAGCCGCGCGGGCGTCTCCATGCCAGTCAGTATCTGCTCGATCTCTGCGGCCACGGCATCGAAGCTGGGAGGCCTTCCCGCCGGATCCTTCGCCGTCGTGCGCGCGATTAAATCGCAGACCGGCTGCGGCACACTGCCCCTGAGCGGCTGCAAGTCCAGCGGCTCGTTCAGGATCGCGTAAAAAATGCGCTCCACGGTCTCGCCTGTGACGGGCCGGACACCCGCCAACAACTCGAAGAAAAGAACGCCGAAGGCATAGATGTCCACCGCGGGGCCGATGTTCTTGCCGAGCACTTGTTCGGGCGCCATATAAAACGGCGTGCCCATCACGTAACCGGTGCGCGTCATGGAGAACCCCTGGGTCTTGGCGATGCCGAAGTCCATCAGCTTGACCACGCCGCCGGTCGTGATGTGAATGTTCTCCGGCTTGACATCGCGGTGAACGATCTTGAGGGAGTGGATGTGTCCAAGGGCTCGCGCGACCTGGAGAGCGATCCGCAGCTTGGCCTGCAGGTCGCCCAGATGGCCCTCCCGGATAGCATGGCGGAGATCTTCACCGCGCAGGAACTCCATCACCATGTAGGGGCGCTGCCGGTCGTCTTCCCCGAAGTCGTAAATGCTGATGACGTTATCGTGCTCGATATTGCCGGCCAGGCGGGCCTCCTGCAGGAAACGCGCCTTGGCGTCCGGATCGGCGCATCCCGCTTCGGTAAGAATCTTGATCGCTACGGTGCGGCCGATCACAGTGTCGCGCGCGCGGTAGACTTCCGACATCCCGCCGCCGAGATATTGTTCAAGCTCGTATTTTCCTATGCGTGCGGGAAGTTCGAGGGCCAGCGGCGGTCTCCTTTAATGCGAGGATTTCGCCAGGGTGGGCTTAATTTGCGAGATACCGGCGCTAACCGTCACCTCGTGTTCGAAGGGCTCGTATCCTTCTTTTGCCCACTTGACCTTGTATTCGCCCACAGGCAAGACAATTTTTGCGGGTGTGACCTCGGTGCGCGGCGTGCCGTTCACGGAAATGGATGCGCCGGCCGGCTCTGAGTCGATCCACACCGAACCAGTGATCTGAGCCAGCGTAAAAGTGATCTCCGGCTGCTGTCCATCGACCTCGAAATCCTTCACCAGCCGGTAATATCCGTCCTTATTCGCCTGCAGAGTGTGCTTTCCGGCAGCCAGGTCCATGTTGCACGGAGACTGGCAGGCCGGATCGGGCTTGTTGTCGATGGTCACCGCCACGCCCTCGGGCACCGTCACCAGCCGCACGGGATGGCTTTCGGACGTCGCGTTTCCGCTGACCGCAGGCTGGCTAGCCGCGGGTCGGGGCAGCGTGGCAGCCGGGCTCGCTGCGCGTACCGTGGGCGGCCGCTTGGATGGCGGCGGACTTGGGGAAACCGGCGATTCGACCGTTTCAGTCGGGGCCGGTGGCGTGTGACGGAACAACAGCCACCATGCCGCTCCACCAACGGCGGCAAGCACGATTGCCACCCACGCGACCACCTTCATGGGGGAGCCCGCTTTCCGCGGCGGCTCACCGATCGGCGTCTTCGGATCGGCGGCCGCCAGGGGGACCACAGGCGTCGAAATCGCGGGCGTTGGAATCGCAGGCGTTGGAACCGCTGGCGTTCGAACCGTAACCGCTTCGGCCGCTGGTACTGGGGCCGACGTCCCGAGGCAGGCCCTCTCCAACGCTTCCGCGAACTCGCAACAATTAGAGAACCGGTCCGGCGCCTTCTTGGCGAACGCCCTGGCGAACACAGCGTCGACTGCCTTTGGCAAGGCCGGATTATTTTGGCAGGCAGGCTCCGGATCCATAGTCATGATCCGCGCCATCACCTGTGTGTAACTGTCGGCGCGGAACGGTCTCACGCCCGCGACCAGTTCGTACGCCACCACCGCCAGCGACCATTGATCGGACCGGCCGTCCAGCGGCTGCCCCAGGACCTGCTCCGGAGACATGAATTCCGGTGTGCCCACAGCCATGCCGGTCTGCGTGAGCGTGAATTCCGTGGATTGCATGACTTTCGCAATTCCGAAATCGCAGATCTTCACGGCGCCGTCGTGTTGCACAAGCAGGTTAGTAGGCTTGATATCCCGATGAATCACGCCGTGCGCATGCGCATAGTCCAGGATGCCGGCCGCCTGCCGGCAGACGTCCAGCAGTGTCGCCAGATCGGGACGCGGTTCGGAGTGCAGCAACCCATCGAGCGTCTGCCCGTCGATGAACTCCATCACGATGTAGGCCAGGTTGTCCTGCCTGCCTGCATCGAAAACTCCGACCACTCCGGGGTGATGCAATACTCCTGCCAGCCGGGTTTCCTTCAGGAACCCCTGGGCCAGCATGCGCTGTTGTTCGGCTGAACCCGAATCGTCCAGCCGGATCAATTTGAGGGCGACGCGCCGGCCAATCACAGGATCTTCTGCTAGAAACACGGTACCCATGCCGCCATGCCCCAACTCCCGTTCGATCTGGTATCGCCCTATTTTGGTCCCTGGAGACATCTGTTTTATCCGCGTATCACTCTATTCTTGTACCTGGCACTCTGCAACGTAAACCGGGATTTCCGTTTTGGCTCTGCCAGGATTCCCAGTTTTAGGTGCAAGGTTCCTTCCAGTATACACCGCGCAACTTTCCTTCGATCCACTGTCGGCTTGCTGACGGAGTACCCCCATGGCCCTGCGCGCCACCAAAGGCAAAGAAGACGCGCGGAGCAGTGGGGCGGGCGCCCCCGCCCGCGGACCGGCGCCCTCGCCGGTCCACCGGCCGTAGGCCGGCAGGGGTTCAACGTCCTCAACGGAGCGGTTGCCGGGAGTTCTGCGTGGCGCACTAAATCCAGGCGCCCGATAACGGCGCAAGCGGCTGGGCGATGGACTGAAAACGCAGCAGGCGCGCGGCATCCTGATTCTTGATGGAGACCAGAGGCATAAAGCCCTGCTCCAGAATCCAATCGGCATCCGCCTCGGACAGGAGCACCTCCGCGCAGGGTTTAAGCTGCTGTTCTCCCTCCGATTCGTACGCGTGCAAGGGCAGTCCCGCAATCACGGCATGCGTGCCGGGGCGCATATCCCAACCATCGCTGCCGAATGCCCGGCCCAGCAGGTAGGCGCACGCGAAGGCCGGATTGCCCCACAGGTAATGGTGGTGATCGGGCGTGCCCGGCATCTCTTCGAAGCCGAAGCTCTCGATGGTGCTGGTCTTTTCGCCATAAGGCAGGCGCAGCAGGAAGCGCGGCAGCGCCAGTCCAATCGAGGAGGCATGCGCCGAGTCTCGCAACGCCTGCCAAAGGCGCTCCGCATCGGGAGACTCCGATTCGCCCGGATCGGCTTCCGCCAGGAAGACCGCGCCGGCCGCGCGCATGATGCCGGCCAGCCCGGTGAGCAGGCGGATGTCGCTCGCGGTCCGCGCGAAAGTGAAATTGGCCGCAACCAAGGTCCACGGTTCCGCGCCCGGGATTGCGGCAGCTTCATCCACCAGAATGCGGCGCAGTTCGCGCACGCTGCCGGCCAGATCGGCCTTGGAGATATCGAGCGCGTAAATCTTCAATTGCGGCCCGGTCTCCAGGCCTCGCACCAGCCAGTCTACCGCGCGCCACGCCGCTTCCAGCGCCTGGAAATCGCGATGATGCAGAAGCGCGCGCATCACCTTGCCGGCTTCCTCTTCCACCTCCACTGCTTTCGCGGCCACGCGCGGATCCACGCGTGGCTGGCCCTCGGTGGTTTCCAGCACGCTGTCCAGCAGGCTGCCACCGGTCAGCCCTGGCATGTCCGGCGGCCGCGGCGGCGCGGGGGCTGGGACTGCGGCCACCGGAGCCTCGGTCGCCAGTAGATGCCGCGCCGCGCGGAACTTCTCGAACGCTTCCTGCCGATAGATGCGGTCCGGATGAAAATCCTCGAGTTCGTGGAGGCGCAGCACCAGGCCGCGGCCCGGTTCGCCGAATTCCAGGGCCGGGCGCATGCGGAACAGCACCTCGTCTACCGTGTCGCGATCGATCAGGTAGGGCCGCAACCGCTCCGGCGGCGGTTCTCCGCGATTGCGGCGGCCGCTGAAATCGCCGAGCAGCAGGATGCGGAAAGGTGTGTCCGGGCGCGGCTCAACCGGCAGCGGTCTGGCCTCGGGGTCCACGTCGAGAATCACGGAAGCATATGATGTCTTGGGCATGGTTGTTACGGCTTAGCCACCTCCGACACGCAGGCCAGACGGGAGAAGAAGCCTTTCTGGAACATCGGCGGCGCGCCTTGCATATCCAGTTCCAGCCGCACGGTCACCTGTTTCCCGTCGCGCATGGAGGGTTTGGGGGGGTTGCCCGTTTTTATGATCCAGTCGAAGAACACGCCCCCTCCCGCGGATGGCGTGCTACTGTCAGCGTCGCCGAACAAGCGGAAAATTGCCCAGGTGCCGCCGTTCTCGCTGAAGCTGCCACCCTCCGCCCCATAGGTTCCCTTGGCCGCATGAGAGCCTGCCTGCCAGGTAAACTGCTTGGCTGCGGAGGTTCCGCCGGTATAGTCCAGCTTTTGTCCGTCGATATCGAGGCCGATTTTCTGGACGGTGTCCGTAGCGACCGGCTTGAGCGAATAGGTAAAGTGCGGGTCCTGGCTGCCACCCGCATACAGGAAATCGGAAAATGCGGCGGCCCGGTTGAAGAACTCGACGAAGCGCGGCGCGAGCGTCACGCTGGCACCTTGCGCCGGCTTGTATTCGCCATCTTGTTTCGTCAGGTACCTCTTTAGGTTGTCCTCGTAGAATCTCCACAGGCCATCGGGCTTCCGAAAAAAGGCGTTGACTTCGTCCACCTTGGCGTCCTGCGTGCTCGCCTGGTTGAATGGATATTTGTGCAGCACGCTGCCGGACTGTCCGCACAAAGCCTTGCCGCCGGCGTTCAAGTCATCCGCGCCGACTCCTCGCAGTTTGGCTTCCAAGTTAATGATGGGCTCCAGCAGCAGGTTTTGCACCACGCTATCCGGATCCAGGTTAAAGGTCTGGGCAAGTTGTTTGGTCGCGTTCCGCGCTTCCTTGGCGTCATTAAGGGCTTGGGTGGCGGCGGTAGTGTCGGTTGGTGAATTCGCGACCGCTTCCACCTCGGTTTGCAACTTGCTGAGTGCGCCGGCATACTCCTTGTTTGGCGTAACGATGTAGCGGTCGCTTGCGGGCGGTTCGACGCATTGCACCGGTTGCAGCGCCTTCGCAATCTCGGCGTCGTCCCAGGGAATATTCTGCGAAGCCACCGCAAAAAGGGCCAATAGATGAGACTGATTTCCGGAGAGCTGGTTCAGCTTTTCCGAGGCGTCCTTGACATCCTTGTATCTGACCACATGCGCGCCTCTGAGGTAATTGAGCCACTCCTTAATGTAGTCCAACCTATACCGGATAAGGAGCGGCTTGACCAGCTCAAGCGGATCGGTATTGACCTTAACATCGTCACCCAACACCCACTTTTCCCCGTGGACATACCGGTTTGTATTCCTTATGGCTTCGATCATGAAGCTCCACCCAGCTTTCGTAAATGGTCCGGCCACCTCGTAGTTCTCCACCACATACTCTCTCGAACCGCTAACTTGGCGGTTGAAGTTAATGATGGTCTTGGGAGCGCCTGCCTTCATGGTCTGATAGACCCGGTCGATGTCTCCGAAGTGTCTCAGATAGTTCCGCGCTATGGGTACCGCGGTCTGGTCATCCTGGTTGTTGAATGGGTTCGCCAGCTTGAGTTCGTCGCTGTAAAAATCGAACTGCTTTTGCGCCAGTTGCAATCGCTCCGGATCCACGCTGGCGTCTGCGCTCCAGGCTTTCCGCAGCACCGGAGAAAGGAATTCGCGCGTGCTCTTATCGTGGTTCGAGGTCAAGGTGGTGATCAGGTAGGCTTTGAGCGCGTCATATGTCAGGTCGTAGGCGGGCGTAGCGGGCGGCGCCGGCGACGCAGGGAGGCCGCCCAAGAAAGCCGCCAGCTTATTCTGCGTGGGGCCGAGAAGCAGCACCTTGAAGCGACTGAAGTAAAGGCGGCGGACATCGGGATATAATTCGTCGCCCGCGTACAGACCCCAGCGATAGCTCCACGGCGCGCCTTCCCGGTTGTAGTCCGTCAGAGTCTCCAGCGATTGCCGCAGTTTCTCCAGGCGGCTCAGTGCATCTACAGATGCCAGACTGCCCGCGGCGGGCGCCACGGTGGTGCCCACGAGCGCTTTATCGACTTGCCTCTCCAGCCCTTTATTCAGAATGAACGAGACCGTGAACCCGATGCAGAAAATCAGACACAACGCCGCCGCCGATATGAGCAGAATACGCCGCAGGATGTCGGTCTTGGCACTGGAGCCGCTGGCGCCCATGGCCACGCGGTCGGCTAGCAGAACGTGGTTGAAAAAATGCGTAAGAAAAAGCCATTGAGGGACTTTGCGCGAGACGGTAGTGCGCGGCCGCGGCGCGGCGGACGCAGCCGGACCGCCGGCAGGCACGCGGAACATAGCGGTGGCTTCGGGGGCATCCCGCCGGCTCGGCGCTTCCGCGCTTGGCTCGGGAGCCGCCGCGGTTTCCTGCACGATCACCGGCCGCACGCCGGAGAAGTAGAAACCGCGCAAGAACGGGCCAACGGTCAACTGGCTGGGCCGGCAGAGGTCCACCAGAAACTGCACCAGCGACCCGCGCAGCTTCTTGAATTCGCGCGGGAATTCATAAGTGCCCGGCAGCTTGCCGGCATCGTTCTCCCGCGCCAGCAACTCCGGGCGGGCACTGCATAAGGACCGGAAAATCTGGTCGAAGACGCCAGCCAGGCGCCCGGTTTGCTCTTCGGCCCAGACTCCCGAAACCGCTCCCGGAATGGGAAGTGTCACGCCCAGCGGTTGCGCGGCTTCCTCGTTGTTCAGGTTGCGCACGAAATCGGCGAAAAACGACAAACGGTCCGTCTTAGTGAAGAGCACGTACACGGGCAACTGGATGCCGAACGACTGCGCGATCTCGCCGAGCCGGGCCCGCAGGTTGCGCGCGGTGGAGGCCATGGCTTGTCCACCCGCCGAGATGCGCTCGATCTCCACACACACCAGCGCGGCGCGTGGCGCCTGCCCGCCGGACCCCACCACCGCTCCCAGTTTGCGCGGCTGCAAGTGTTTGGTCAGGTACGTCCGGGCGCGCTCGTCGTTCAGCAGTTTGCCGCTGGCCTCCACAAAAATGGTTTGGTGCGAATACCATAAGTTGGCGGTGCGAGTAGAAGTGACATTGCCATGCTCATAAATCTGGCCGGCCAACAACTCCGGTTCCAGGCCGGAATGCAGCATGGTGGTGGTCTTGGTGCTGGAAGCTTCTCCAAGAAGAAGGATGGCGGAAAGATTCCCGATGCGCGCGCCTTTGGCAAGCTGTGCGGAGGCTAGCTTTTTCTCGGCGTCGCGCAGCATGACGGCGATCTCCTCCCCGCCGGTGGGCTCTTCTTCGGCGGCCGCGGCGGCGCTCTTCTCCTTCTTGTTCTTGTCCCAGAAGAACCACGCCACCACGGCCGCGGCCAGGATCCCAATCAGCCACAGGGCGCCGCGCAAAATCCATAACTTGGTGCCCTGCAACCCAAGCAGACTCCCGGTGAAGAAAATAATAAGCAGATAGGCGAGCAATATGGGTATGACGATAAGAGCTACCTTGCGCATCGCTTTAGTCCTCTGTGAATTGGCGGCACATACTAGGACACTATCGTCTGCAGGCTGGAAGCCCCAGATCCAAGCACCAGTTTGTAGGCGGCGAACAGTAGCACGGCCAGCGCGAAACACGCCACTGCGCCGTACAGGAGCCGCCGGGCCCAGGGGTCCTGGGCCTTTTTGATCTGTTCCGCGGGCGGCTGCCAGGCCGGCGACAGCCCCGCGAAATCGCCCCGGATGCGTTGGATCTTCCGGGCCGTCGCGCCTATGATGGACTGCAGTTCTCCGCGGTTGCCGATACTGTAGCGGCCGCCGTACCCCAGCAACAGACACAAATAGTGCACTTCCAGCACGTCCGCCAGTTCCTCGGAATCGTTGCGTCCCAGCAGTTCCTGTAGGTCCTGAAAGAAGACCTCGCCTGCCATGTGCGTACCGAACAATTCTTCCTGCAATGGCTGGCGGGGCCAGTTGGCAAATAATGGGCTCTGTAAGTTGAGAATGGTTTCATCCAGGAAGCCAACCACGGCCAAGGTAGCCTTGCGAATATCTTCGGTCGAATAGCCGGCCCGGTTGCGGGCCTCCTGCGCGGCGGTCTTGACCGCCTCGCGGATGTGATGGCGGAAAGATTCGGCATCCGAGACCGCCTGGCGATTGGAGCGCAGGCGCACGATCGCGGTAAACAATTCCTGAAAAATCAGGGCCAGGTTCTCCGGCCGGGAAGGCGCCGGTTGCGCGGCAGGCACTTGTGTCATAGGGGCAGTCCTCAGGTTTCCAAGATGACCAACAACTCCACGTCCGGATCCGGCAACTCACCGGGGATATAGATCCCCACCCGCCGGGTCTGCACAATGTGGTCCCAAAAGGGACCAAAGCGATTAATGGCGAAGTATTGCATTTCGAGCTTCACGGGTATGGCGGATGGGGGCACCGGCTGATGAGTCAGCGTCAGTCCGGCCACGGCCCGCTTCACCAGCTCGCCGACGAACTTTGCCGAGCAGACCTTCGCCAGTTGAGTGGTCCGGTTGATGACTTCGGCTTCGCCGATGTTGGCGCGAATGCCCAGGAACCAGCGGGCGCGCCCCAGGCAACGGGTGTCGGTCACGTCGCCTTCATAGAAACAGTCGCTCATTTTTTCCAGCGGAATGGAGACACAGTTGGTGGGCACCATGGTTTCCAGGTGCGCGCGGATGTGGCTGTCGAGGGCCTCGAAACATTCGCTGAGGCGTTCGTGATCGTAGAGCGGCAGCGTGCGCGGGTGCGAATCGAGCTTGAACGTGCACAAAGCGCCGGCCAGGCGCGAGCACTCCACGAACAGCTCCTCCGGATGGCCGCGCTTGGAAATCCAGAGATGGCGCAGAGGCGCCAAGGCCGAATTGACGGCATGCAGGAGCCAGAAATTGGCGATGTCGCGCGGCGAGAAATCGCCCTGGGATGTCGGCGTTCCGCCGATCGAGGAACTCTTCTCTTCCAAAATCCCGACCAGCCGGCCGAGCAGCAGCATCAGCCGTTCGCTGGCGCTGATCTGCAGGCAGGGCGGGATGAAGTCGGGATCGAAGACGATGTGTCCGGCGCCATCGCGCATCACCCGGGCCACTGGCAGCGTGACCAGCCCGTCCGCCGGTTCGAGATCCAGCAGCAAGCGGATGTTCTTGCGCCCAATCTGGACGGGCCGTTCGTCCCCGCCCGTGGTTTCGTCGCGGAGGATGCGGGTCTCGGCCACAAATCTAGCATGATCGGCGGCGCCTGAAAGCGCCGTGCTCAAACCTTGCGGCTTGCGCTCGGGCACCGCGAGCGCGACCGTCAGGCGGTCCCGAGTTGGAGGAAACAAGTCGGCGATTTGCCGCGGCGGCGGCACCGCGTCGCACTCGGGCATGAGGAACGGCATGCCGTCCGGAAAGACGCCGCGAGCGTGCACCACGGCGAGCGTTCCGTTTCTGAGCGCTTCCTCGTCCAGGCCGCATCCCAGCAATCCGTAAGGCTCGCACCAGAGTGAGGAGACTGCAAATTGGATCGAGTCTTCGAAGTAGCGGCTCTGGGACTGAAAGTGCTGAGGCCCCAGGTACATGCCCTCCGACCAGACCACTCTGGAAAGAAACTTCATAAGCGGGCGGCTAGCCCCAAATACTGTACCATAAGTGAGAATCGCCGCTGGCGGTATTGAACTGTTAGGAGGCGGGTGACATCATATAGTGTGTTGGCGCCAACGAGTCGCCGCCAGGCAAAGGAACAGGCATGATTTTCCACGACAAATACGAACTGCTGGCCCTCCGCGGCGGCGACCATGAGATCGCCCTGCCGGGCAGAGAAATCTCGTCGGGCCGCGATGTACTGGTGCACCTGCTCGCGGAAGGGTATAGCTCGGAAAACCTGGAACTGCTGGCAGCCATCGACAAGCTTCCCGCGGAGCAACAGCGGAGCGTGCTGGACAAAGGCGATCACGAAGGCATCCCCTATGTGGTCACGGAACTATTGCCGGGGACCTTGAAGTTGCGGGATTGGCTGGTGGCTGCGGCCAAGGCCGAAGCCCCTTCGCCCACCCCTGGCAAGACCTCCGCGCACAGGGGAGTATGGAAAATCCCGGCCGAAATCGAAGCGCCGCCCAAGAGCGCCGCACCTGCTTCGGAGCCGGAGCCATTCCCGCGTCCGCCAACGCAGGACGATATGCCGACCGCCCAAATGGTGGCGCCCAGGCCGGACCAGACGGCGCCGGCACCCCCGGCCGCGCCGCAGCCAGGGGAATTCACCCGCATGTTGCGCTCGGTGCCGCTACCGCCGGTAGCGTCGCAAACCCCTGCACCCGTCGAATCGGAGCCGGGCGAGTTCACGCGTATGTTCCGGACGGCGCCGACACCGGCTTCCACTGCGACGCCCGTACCCGCCGCGCCGGAGCCTGGGGAGTTCACGCGCACCTTGCACTCAGCGGCGGTCGAGCCGCCATCGGCACCGCCTGCCGCGACAACGGCCACGCTGCAAGCGCCTCCGCCGGCCACACCAGAGCCAGGGGAGTTCACGCGCATATTGCGCGCCGCTGCGACACCGGCTGCACCGCAAGCGCCTCCACCGCCCTCGCCGGAGCCTGGGGAGTTTACGCGCACCTTGCACTCAGCGGCGGTCGAGCCGCCACCGGCACCGCCTGCCGCGACAACGGCTGCGCTGCCAGCGCCTCCGCCGGCCGCCCCAGAGCCAGGGGAGTTCACGCGCATATTGCGCGCCGCTGCGACACCGGCTGCACCGCAAGCGCCTCCACCGGCCGCGCCGGAGCCTGGGGAATTCACGCGTATGTTGCACGCCGCGGCGCCTCCGCCACCGGTACCGTCCGCTGCCTCGC
The DNA here is from genome assembly GCA_049520215.1 of Bryobacteraceae bacterium. Classification (GTDB taxonomy): domain Bacteria; phylum Acidobacteriota; class Terriglobia; order Bryobacterales; family Bryobacteraceae; genus Bog-159. The sequence goes on from JBEKPZ010000084.1 coordinate 14,222, forward strand.
GCGCCGCAACACCACCTGTACCGCAAACACCCCCACCGGCCCAGCCGGAGCCCGGCGAATTCACGCGTATGTTTCAGACTCCAACCCCAGCCGCACCGAGCGCGTCCGGCGCGGACCAATCCGGCATCCAGTTCCCGCCGCCAGCACCAGTGCAACCACAGCGGTCCCCCGCTCCCGGCGAGTTTACCCGGATGATGCAATCGCCGCTGGCTCCCGAGCCACTGCGCGCCCGACCGGCAGCCGCACCCCAGCCCAGTGCCAGCGAGTTCGACCGCATGATGCAGGGTGGTCAGTTCGCCGAGGCGCCGCCTCGCGAAGTGCGGCTGCCAGGCCCGGCGGCGCCCCCGCCTCCGCCAGCCCGGCCGATGCAGGCCCCCGGCGAATTCACCCGCATGTTCGCCACGGAACCCGAGCCATCGGAAAGCCTCGCGGGCCCCGCACCGCCCCCAGCACCTTTGCCGCAAGGCGGCGCTGCGACGGGGGCGTTCTCCAGGCGCTCCATATCCGCGCCGCCCCAGGCACCATCCGGGCCCAGCGAATTCACTCAGATGTTCGCAGTTGGCCCGCCCGCGGCCCCCGCAAAAACACCCGCCCCGGCGCCCGCGCCAGCACCGCCGGCCCCCAAAGCGGACAAGTCTTATTTGCCGCTGATCCTCATCCTGGGTGGATTCTTCCTCCTGGTGGTCATCGTCATCGTGGTTTTCGTGCTGATGCGCTGATCGCGCACTAACCAGCCTGCGGGAGCACGATAACCAACTCCATTTGCGGCTTGGGGAAGTCGCCCGGCACATAAGCCGCCAGATTGCGCGCCCGCACCACCGCCTCCCATGAGCCGCCGCTCTGGCTCAAGCTGAAATACTGGCAGTTCAGCTTGATGGGAATGGCCGCCGGCGGAGACAGCACATGCGTCAGCGCCACGCCCGGCAGCGCTCTCTGGACCAAATGCTCCACGGCATCGGCCGAGCAGACTTTGATCAACTGGGGCGCTTTGCCGATCAGGTCGGCCTGACTCATATCGGCGCTGACAGCCAGATACATGCGCGTCTGCTGCAGATACTTTTCGTTATCGATGGATGTGGCGTAGATGGAAGGCTGCACCAGCTTCAGAGGCAGCGAAACGCAGTTGCTGGGCACCACCGTCTCGAGCAGCAGTCTGAGTTTCTCGTCCAGGTCGGTGAAACAGGCGCCCAGGTTGTCGTGATCGTAACGCGGAAGGTCGCGCGGATGGATCTTTACCGAAAAGGTGGTCAGGGAACCGGCCAGCGAGAGCATCGCCGAGTACAGGGCCTCCGGGTGTCCCTTGCGTGTTTCAAAGAGGTGCCGGAACACAGGCAGAGCGGCGTTGACGGTATACAGGAGCCAGAAACGCGGAATGTCGGCGGACGTGAAGTCGGCCAGGCTCTGGTTCTTTTGGCGGCGCGCCCCGCTCAATTCGCTGCTCTTGGCCGACAGGATCTCCACCAGGCGCCTGGCGATGGAGAGCAGGTAATCGCTGGCCGCGAAGTCCAGCAGCGGAGGGACGAAATGGGGGTCCAGTTGGAACAGGCCGGCGGCGGTTTTTCGCACCCGGGCGATGCGCAAGGCCGAGCTGCCTTCGCGGTTTTCCGCCTCCACGGCCAGCCGCAGGTTCTTGCGCGCCAGCAGGACCGGCTTTTCCGACTGCCCCGTATTCTCGTCGCGGATCATCTCCACCTCGGCCCGATAGCGCGTCTCGGCGTCCCGCCGCGCGCTGGCCACGTTGAAGCCGCGTTCTCGATAACTCGGAATAGTCAGATAGACGTCCACACTCTGGGTCTCGGCATCGAAGTGATCGGCCAGCGGCTTGACGGCCGGCGCCCGATCGGAATCCGGGATATGGAACAGCAATCCGTCCGGCAAAATGCCCGCCGCTTCCGAGAGGGCCAGACTGCCCGCCGCCAGCGCCGCCTGGTCGATGCGCAGATGCCGGACACCCCAGGGGCGGAACACGAGCGCCTGCAGATCGAACTGCAAGGTTTCCTCGAGAAACCGGTCCTGGCTCTGCAGGTGTTGGGGATTGAGGAAAGTCCCCTTGGTCCAAATAACAGGTTCCAGCCGCCGCATCGCTGTCCAAGGTAGCAGAATCGGTGGCGGCGCGCAAAGCCTGTGGCTGCTATGTGGGGCAGGCCATCGTTTTTCGTGGCCTGCCGACCTCGAGCAGGTACACTAGCAAGATGGTGCAAGATGGCGCGACTGAAATGCTAAGACCTCTCTCCGCCGCCGATGCGCAGCGTTTGCGCGAGTTCTTCCGCGAAGCCAACTACACGCTCGACGCACTCGAGAGCCGGCATTGGCTGCGGGACCTTCCATCGCGCGCTTCCGGGAGCCTGGCGCTGATGCTGGAGGACACCCAGGAGCCTTCCCTGTCGAACTTGATTCTGCGCTGGTTTTTCCTGGGTGTGCCAGCCGCAAGCGACTCCGTGGCCGGCTTGGTGCCCCCAAATACCCTGGCATCCCTGCTGGAATGCGGCATGCTCGTTAGAGATGGAGAGTCCCTGGTACCCGCCGTGATGTTGACGCCTTGGGATCAATGCCTGTTCGCCGCCGACACATCCGCGCGTTCGGAATCGCATTCCCCGGATCTTGTGATTTGGCCTAATCCAACGAGCCGGCGGCTGCACCAGTTCACCATCCGCCGCCCCGCCGGTGCCACGCTGGACCTGGGGACCGGCTGCGGCATCCAGGCCGTTTCTGCCGCTCGTCACAGCGCACACGTGACTGCCACGGACTTGAACCCGCGAGCCGTGCAGTTTGCCCGCATGAACGCGTGGCTCAACGGCGCCGCGAATGTCGAGTGCCTTTCGGGCGACACGTTCGAGCCCGTGCGCGGTCGCAAATTCGACTTGATCGTAGCCAACCCGCCGTTCTTCGTCACTCCTTCGGCCGATCAGGTCTACTGCGAGAACGACATGGAACTGGACCAGTACTGCCGCCGGATCGTGCGCGAGGCGCCGGCCCATCTGCATGAAGGCGGCTTTCTGCAAATGGTGTGCGAATGGGTGCAGGTGAGCGGGCAGGCTTGGCAAGACCGCGTCAGGGAATGGCTGGACGGGACCGGGTGCGACGCCTGGATCTTCCACACCTATGCTAGCGAGGCCGGCGAATACGCGCGGGAACGCATCCCGCAAAGCGCCTCGGCGGGCGCTGGCCCGGAGACTTTGACACGCTGGATGGATTACTATGGGCAGCGCGGGGTCGAGGAAATCCATGGTGGCATCTTCGCGATGCGGCGGCGCGCGGGGCGCAACTGGGTGCACATCGAAGAGATGCCGCTGGTCCCCAACCAGCCGTTCGGCGAAGCCGTGTCGCAGGCGTTCGCCTCGATCGATCTGTTGGACTTGCACGGCTCCGACGAGGAGTTGCTGGGAGCGCGCCTCAGGCTTTCTCCGGATACGCAGCTCGATCAACAGATGCGGCAGTCGGACGGCCGATGGCAAGCCGTGGGCATGACCCTGCGGTTCACCGCCGGTATCCCGGCCTCGATGCGCCTGGATCCGCCGGTAGCGGAGTTTGTGGCCAGGCTCGACGGCAGCCGGGCGCTTGGAGAGTTGGTTCGGGACATGGCGCAGCAAGTGCGCGCCGATCCCGAAGTTGTTCAGCGCGGCTGCTTGGCGGTGGTGCGCACGCTCCTCGCGCGCCGCTTCGTGCTGCCGTAGCCGGATGCCGCTATTTCGGGAGTCCCGCCTTGTAAGTGCCGGCATCCTTATCCCAGGTCATCAGGTTGGCACTGTCAGTCTTGGCAAGATCCACCACAACCATACTCAATTCGAGCATTTGTTGCTCCGACAGAACCTGTTTGAGCAGATCCTCAACTGCTTTGTTGCTTGGCAATTTCTTCCAACCGTCCAGCTTGCTCTTGCATGCCGGGAACAATTTGCGCGCGGCAGTAATCCGCTTGACCGTCTTCCAGTTCGTGATGTTAGCGAGTTTCTTGGATTGCATGTAGGCGGCCACCAGCGGGCACTCGGCAAGCGCATCTGTCGATTCTCGTAGATATCTGTGCAGTTGCTCCGGCGTTCGAAAGTCGAACGGGTCAATCGTCCGGTTGCCGTTGGTCTTCTCCTGGTGTTGCCCGAGCCTGTCGAACGTGATCATCCAAGACCCTGGTTTGCTGAATTCCTTGTACAGTTCTCCAAGATTGTCCCCGAAGTGCGCCTTATTCTCCTTTTGAATTGCATACATGCAATACCATTGGATGCGATGGCTGTAAACTCCGTGGTCGATCGTTACGTAGTCTTTGGCCATGTGTCCGGCGCCAACCGTAGCCAGGAAGCCCGGGCCCGAGACGAGACCCGTCATCTGAATAATGCGCGGGTGCCCGCTGGTGGTCTGGAAACACTTGAAGCCGTTTTTTTCTTCAAAATCGGTAAGCACCGTCGTCAGCAAATGGCGCGAGATGTCACTCTCTTCGCGGTCGGCCTTCTCCATGGCCGCTTTCACCTGTTTCCAACCCACTCCCTGGGCAACGCTGTTGTCTACGCGTGTTTTGTACTCCTCTACCATCTTGTCGCTCAGATATTTCAGTGCCCACTTCATCAGTTTTACGTCGGTCAGCGCTTTCGCAATTGCTCTCATCTTCTTGATGTGGTCGGCGGGCACTACCCCTTCGACACCGTTCTTGTCGTACTCTCTGTCAAGTTCTTCATCCGTCACTGGAGCCATGCGTATCCTCCTATAGCTGTGGTCCCTCTGTGTGCGTTAGCTACCACAAACCCCGCTTACGCGGTTCTTCGCGGGCCTTGGGTTCTCCGTAGTATACGGTCAAATCGTTCGCTCGGAATTTATCATTAAGCTTTTTTAATCTTTAGGCCACTGACTGGCCGCCATCGTTGCCCGCCAGGGTCGCCTGCAGCGAACCTGCTCCAGGCATCCTGCGCTGCCCAAGCCGCCGTCACACTCGCCCTCAATTGTCTTCCGGGTCACACCACCGACACCCCGTCAAGTCACCCTTCGAGCGACGAATTCCCGCACTTGACTAACGCGCCCCTCAGGCGGCCCCTGAATTCCTTCCGTGCGGTTTTTCCTATTCTTGGACGCTTTGGCGGCCGCCGGATCGGGAATCCCACCCCGCCCCATTGAGGCGGGATTCCACAGCGCAAAATCGGACTTGACGAACGCGCGCGGAAGAAGTATCGTGACAGAGCCGATGTTTTTCGGCTGGAGGGTAGATGGCAAGAGAAAGCACACAACACAAGCTTGACCGGGTGCGCTCGCCCCGGGTACAAATCACCTACGACGTCGAAATTGGCGGCGCCATTGAGCTCAAGGAGCTCCCGTTCGTGGTAGGCGTACTAGGAGACCTGACCGGGCAACCCGAGCAACCCCTGGCCAAATTGAAAGACCGCAAGTTCGTAGAGGTTAATCCGGACAATTTCGACACCGTTCTGGAAGGCATGAAGCCGCATTTGTCCTTCTCCGTGGAGAACAAGCTCAGCGAGGAGCCGGAAGCAGCCAACTTGAAGGTGGACCTGCACTTCAAGAGCATGGACGACTTCGAGCCGGAAAACGTGGCGCGCCAGGTCAAGCCGCTCAAAGAGTTGCTGGACTTACGCACCCGGTTGGCCGACCTGCGCGGCAGTTTGCAAGGCAACGACAAGCTCGAGGAGCTGTTGCTGGAAGCCGTGGGCAATACGGAAAAACTGGAAAAGATCAAGGGAGAAATGGGCAAGGGGGAGGGATCCAATGGCTGATACTCAGACCGCGGTGGCGCCGGCCACAACAACCGAGCAGGTTCTGGAAAAGGGACTGCTGGACCAGATCGTCGAAGAAGGACGTTTCGGCGTCGAACCGGCATCGAAAGAGCGCGGCAAGAACCTCATTAAGGAATTCGTGGCGCAGGTCCTGGATGGGTCCATGACCATCGCCCGGGACGCGGAGATGATGATCAATGCGCGCATCGCGCAGATCGATCACCTCGTTTCTCTCCAGTTGAACGAAGTCATGCACAACGCGGCCTTCCAGAAGTTGGAAGGAACCTGGCGTGGCATCAAATACCTGATGGACCAGAGCGAAACCGGGACGATGTTGAAGATCAAGGTCCTCAACGTCAGCAAGAAAGAGCTGCTGAAGGATCTGCAGCGCGCCCCGGAATTCGATCAGAGCGCGCTCTTCAAGAAAGTCTACGAAGAAGAGTATGGCGTCTTCGGCGGAGCCCCATTCGGCGCCATGGTAGGCGACTACGAATTCGGCAAACACCCCGAAGACATCGAGTTGTTGGAGAAGATCTCCAACGTGGCTGCCGCGGCGCACGCTCCGTTCTGCAGCGCGGCGTCGCCGGATCTGTTCAATCTGCCGAGCTACACGTCGCTGGACGCCCCGCGCGATCTGGCCAAGATCTTCGACACCACCGAATACGCCAAGTGGAAGAGCTTCCGCGCTACGGAAGACTCCCGCTACGTGGCGCTGTGCCTGCCGCGTACCCTGGGCCGGCTGCCCTACGGCAAAGACACCAAACCGGTGGAAGCCTTCAACTACGAAGAGCACGTGGATGGCAGCGACCACTCCAAGTATCTGTGGATGAATGCGGCGTTCGCGCTCGCCACCCGCATGACCAATTCGTTTTCGCAATTTGGCATGTGCGTCGCGATGCGCGGTGTGGAGGGCGGCGGCCTGGTGGACGGCTTGCCGGTACACAACTTCTATACCGACGAAGGCGACGTGGCCATGAAGTGCCCCACGGAGGTGCCCATCACCGACCGCCGGGAAAAAGAACTCGCGGATCTGGGTTTCGTTCCCCTGGTGCATTGCAAGGGGACCGACTACGCCGCGTTTTTCAGCGTGCAAACGGCCCAAAAGCCCAAGATGTACGATACCGACTCTGCGAATGCGAACGCGCGTCTGTCGGCCCAGTTGCCCTACATCATGGCCGTCTCACGTTTCGCCCATTATCTGAAAGCCATGATGCGCGACAAGATCGGCAGCTTCATGTCGCGCTCCGACGCCGAGATCTTCCTCAATCGCTGGATCACCAGGTACGTGGTTCCCGACGACACGGCTTCGCCGGCCATGAAGGCGCGGTGTCCGTTGCGCGAGGCGCGCGTGGACGTCGCGGAAGTACCCGGAAAGCCGGGCGTTTATCGTTCCGTGATGTTTTTGCGGCCGCACTTCCAGCTCGATGAATTGAGCGTTTCCCTGCGGCTGGTTTCCGAATTGCCGGCGCCCGCAAAATAAGCGGTCGGCCGCGTTACGGGTGGCTGTAATGTTTTCTCAGGAGTAACCACTAAGTAAGGAAAGGAGTATCAACGTGGCAGTTAACGGATATTTGTATGTAGACGGCGTCACTGGACCCAGCACCAGCAAGACGGGTTTCATCGACATTCTCTCGTTCAGTTGGGGTGTCAGCCAATCGGCGACTTATGGTACTGGAGCTTCCGGCAAAGAGGCGAAGGCCGGTCGAGCGGATTTCTCCAACTTGAGCATCATGAAGGTCCTGGACAAGACATCGCCCCTGCTGATGGACTTCTGCTCCAGAGGCCAGGTTATAAAGAAGGTTTACATCCTGTACGACAAGCCGGTGGGAACGGCAGGCACTGTGCAGCAGGATTATTTCCGGGTCTACCTCCAGGACGCGATCGTCACGTCCCAGCAGTTGTCCGGCAGCAACGAGAACCCGACCGAGTCGTTATCCTTCGCGTTCCAGGCCGTGGAGGTTGCTTACAAGGCGGAGAAGGACGACGGTACCCTGGATGCTGCCGTTCCGAAGGGCTACGACCTCGAAACTTTGGGGGCCAATTACGCTGCGCCCGATACCTTCACATAGTCCCTTTTCATGACGGCCAAACAACTGCTCGACGCCGGGAAGGTTCACGACGCGGAGGCCGCTTTGTCGGCGCACCTCCGCGATCACCCCACCGATGTTGCGAGCCGCACATTTTTGTTCGAGCTCCTCTGCTTCTCCGGGCAGTATGACCGCGCGGAGAAGCAGTTGGGAGTTCTGTCTCAAGGCGGCAAAGAGGCCGAGATGGGCGCCGTCCTGTACTATTCGGCGCTCCACGCGGAAAAGACCCGGCACGATATTTTCCGGAAGGAAGAATATCCCAGCGTGGCCGCCGCCGCATCCCCGGCAGGCACTTTGAACGGCAAGCCTTTCCAGTCTATCCGGGATGCCGATCCGGCCATTGGAGCGCGCCTGGAGGTCTATGCCGCCGGCGCCTATCTTTGGATTCCTTTCCAGCACATTGCTTCGCTCCATATGGAACCGCCGCGGCGTCTGCGCGACACCCTCTGGTCTCCGGCGTTCGTACTGACCGGACCGTCCTTTCAAGGCACCGATATCGGCGAGGTGCTGCTTCCCGCCGTTTATCCCTTCTCCTGGAAATCGGAAGATCAGTCGGTCTGGCTGGGACGGGCCACCGAATGGGTTAGCGACGATAAAGGCCATGAGTATCCAGTAGGCCAGAAAATGGTCGTCGTGGACGACGAGGAAGTTCCGCTCCTCGAGATCAGGTCGCTGGAGTTCGCTTCCGATGCCTCTTCGTGAAGATATCCTCAACCCGATTCCGGGTGATAACCCCAGCGGCCAGGATCTGCGCTACGCCCCGGTCTACGACAAGATCAAAGAGGCGCGCCGCGAGGATGACAACCTCAATCAAGGCGCGTGGGTTGTTGAGCGCAAAGTAGCCGATAACGGCACCGTAGTCAAGCTCGCGCAGGAAGCCATCGCCACTCAATCCAAGGATTTGCAGTTGGCCGCCTGGCTCACCGAATCCCTGGTCAAGACCAAAGGATTTGGTGGCCTGCTCGATGGGCTGACTCTCTGCCGCGGTCTGCTCGAAAAGTTCTGGGATACGCTCTATCCGGTCCTGGAGGACGACGATCTCGAGTTGCGGGCCATGCCCCTGGATTGGATCGGCTCGCGGCTGGATCTGCCGCTCAAGGGCGTCCCTCTGTCCAAGGACGGTTACAGTTTTTTCCAGCACAAGGAATCGCGCGGAATCCTTCCGGAGGATCAGGCCAAGACCAAGGAGCAGAAAGCCGAGCGGGAAAAGGCGCTGAAAGAAGGGAAGCTGGCGCCCGAGATTTTCGACCGCTCGTTTGGGGAGACGCCGAAGGCCTTCTATGCGGAGGCCGAGAAGACCCTGGATGCCTGCCTCGGAACTCTGAAAACGCTCAACGAGCTGTGCGAGGAGAAGTTCGGCGATGCGGCTCCCGGTTTCGGCAAGCTGAGAACCGGGCTGGATGACGTCCGCCATGTCGTGCACGGCTTTCTGCAGAAGAAGCGCGAGTTCGAGCCGGACCCGGTGGAGGAAGCTCCGCCGCCGGCAGCGGAGACCGCCGGCGAGCCCGCCGAGGGAACGCCCGCAACTGCGGCATCGGGTGCGGTTCCCGGTCTGGATCTGACCTACGCCATGAAGGCGTCCGCCGAGCCACCCGACCGCAGTGCGGCGATCGGCAATGTGGCCGCGGCCGCTCATTTCCTGCGCAAGCGCGAGCCTTACAGCCCTGCGCCGTATCTAATGCTGCGCGGATTGCGCTGGGGCGAGTTGCGTGCCTCCTCCGATCCCGGCGTACTGGAAGCCCCGCCCACCGAGATCCGCCGGCAAATCAAGATCCTGGCGCTCAATAACCGGTGGCCGGATCTGCTGGAAGTGGCGGAAAACGTAATGGCCTTGCCGTGCGGCCGGGCCTGGCTCGACCTGCAGCGCTTTGTGGTGGACGCCTGCGTCGCGTTGGGGACCGAATACAACGCCATCGCCATCGCCATACGCTCGGAGTTGCGCACCTTGCTCCGCGACCTTCCGGAACTGCTCGATGCCGTGCTCACCGACGAAACCCCGGCGGCCAACGCGGAAACCCAAACCTGGCTGCGCGAACTGATCGCCGAACCCGCCGACGCCAGCCCTCGCCCCGCGGTACCCCACCTGCCAGTGATGGATGGCGCCCAGGCCCCCGGCTGGCAAAAGAAATTCATCGATCCGCACGCCCTGGCGACCGAGGCGATGCGCAAAGGGCAGCCGCAAAAGGCGTTCGAAATCCTCTATAAGGAAGTCGAGCGGCAACGCAGCGGGCGCGGCCGTTTCCAGCGCAAACTCCAGCTCGCGCAGCTCTGCATCGGCGCCGGCAAAGACGCCATCGCCCAGCCCCTGTTGGACGATATCCAGGCGGCCGTGGAAACCTACAAGCTCGAAGAATGGGAGGATCGCGAAATGGTGGCGGGGGTGCTCGCCTTCCTGTTGCAGTCCAGCAAGAAGATTCAGGCCGACGCCAAGGCCAAGCAGGCCATTTTCGAGCGCATCTGCCGCCTGGATCCGGTGCAGGCGTTTTCGGTGTAATCTATGGCCCGCTACGCCGACGATTACACTACCGCCGTTACGCTGTCGACTCTCGACCGGCTCATCGACGACGATCCGGATACTTCGATGGAGGCGATCCCCACCCGCACGCAGTCCGTGCGGCAATTGAAGGATGGCCTGCGCCGCGACCTGGAGTGGCTGCTCAATACCCGGCGTGTCGCCGTGCCGCCCGACGAATCGTTGAAGGAGGTCAACCGGTCGCTGTACGTCTTCGGTCTGCCGGACTTCACTCACTACGGTCTCAACTCCCCCCAGGACCAGGCCAAGCTGGTGCGCTTCCTGCAGGGCACGGTGAAGATCTTCGAACCCCGGCTGGCGAACGTGCGCATTGTCCCCCTGGAGACCGTATCCGGCGCCACGCGCACGCTGCGCTTCCGCATCGAGGGCATGCTGGTCATGGACCCTGCGCCCGAGCACGTCTCCTTCGACACGGTGCTGGAACTGACCAGCGGTGGGTACGAGGTCCGGAATGCGGGATGACCTGCTGCTGTACTACGAGCGCGAGCTGACGTATATGCGCCAACTGGGCGCGCAGTTCGCCGAGAAGTATCCCAAGATCGCCTCGCGGCTGATCCTGGAACCGACCAAGTGCGACGATCCGCACGTGGAGCGGTTGCTGGAAGGCTTTGCCTTTCTGGCGGCGCGCGTCCACCTGAAGATCGACGACGAATTTCCGGAGATCACGGAAGCCCTGCTGGGCATCGTCTATCCGCATTTCGTCCGGCCTCTCCCCTCCATGTCGATCGCCCAGTTCCACCTGGATCCCCAGAAGGGCAAGCTCTCCACGGGTTGTCCCATCCCGCGCGAAACCTTGCTTTACTCGCGCCCGGTGGACGGGGTTCCGTGCAAGTTCCGCACCTGCTACGACACCACGCTTTGGCCCATTACCGTCACGGCAGCCGCCTGGACCACGCCTGACCGCTTGAAACCGCCACTGCGGGTGGCGGATGCCGCCGGAGCGCTGCGCATCGAGCTGGCGTGTAATGCCTCAGACATGGACTTCGCCAAGCTGGAACTGGATCAGCTCCGGTTTTTCCTGGACGGCGAGAGCGCGCTGGTCCACACCATTTACGAAATCCTGTGCTGCAATCTGCTGCAAATCGCCGTGCGCGATACCACGCCCGGTTCGCGTGCGCCGGCCGTCACGCTGCCGGCTGCCTCCCTGCGGCCGGTTGGGTTTGAAGAAGATGAGAGCATGCTTCCCTACCCGCGGCGCTCGTTCATCGGTTACCGGCTCTTGCAGGAGTATTTCACGTTTGTGGACAAGTTTTTCTTCGTGGACGTAAACGGTCTGCGGCAGGCTTGCGCGTCAGGATTCAAACGCAGCATGGAACTGGTCTTCCTGTTCTCGCGCTTCGAGGGCGAGGAACGCCGCCAACGTCTGGAAACCGGGATTGCGCCGTCCACCTTCCGCCTGGGCTGCGCTCCGGTGGTCAACCTGTTCCCGCAGACGGCCGAGCCCATCCTGCTCGACCAGCAGAAGTATGAATACCCCATCGTTCCGGATGCGCGGCGGCCCATGGCCATGGAAGTCTTTTCGGTGGACCGGGTGGCCAGCCTGAAGGCGCAGCAGCAGGAAGCGGTCGAGTATCAGCCATTCTATTCGTTCCGGCACTCCACCCAACGCGACAAGCAACAGACGTTCTGGGTTGCCAACCGGCGCCCATCCGTGCGGGCCAACGACGATGGCACGGAATTGGATCTGGCGCTGGTGGACCTGTCGTTCCAGCCCACCCGCCCGGCCACCGACGCGCTGACCGTTCGCACCACGTGCACCAATCGCGACCTGCCCGCCCGGCTGCCGTTCGGAAACGAGGCCGGGGACTTCGAGTTGGAGACCGGCGCGCCCATCAAGCGCATCGTGGCCTTGCGGAAACCGACGTCGCCGATCCGCCCTCCCCTGGGCAAAGCCATGCAGTGGCGCTTGATCTCGCATCTCTCGCTCAACTACCTGTCGCTCGTCTCCGAAGGCCGGGAGGCGCTCCAGGAGGTCTTGAAGCTCTATGACTTCGCGGCTTCCGCGTACTCCAGCAAGACCGTGGAGGGGATCGCCGGACTGAAAAGCAAGCGGCAGTTTTCCCGCGTGGTCTCCGAGGAAGGCATCGCTTTTGCGCGCGGCACGCGGGTGGAGCTGGAACTGGACGAAGAACAGTTTGTGGGCGGCGGCGTGTATCTGTTCGCCAGCGTGATCGAGGCCTTCCTGGCGCTCTATGCATCGTTGAACAGCTTCAGCCAGTTGTCCGCCAGAGTCCAGCAGAGAAAGGAGGTCTTGCGCGAATGGCCACCACGAGCCGGCCGCCGGATCTTGATGTAAGCCGCTCCTTTCTCGGCGAGGAATTGCGCGAGCATCCGGGGTGGTTCCAGTTCTTTCAGGCGGTGCGCCTGATGCATCGTATGCTGCCGGATCGCGAACCGGTGGGCCGCTTCGCGCTGCCCGGCCGCGAGGTGCTGCGATTCTCCGCCAATAACCTGCTGGCGTTCCCCCCCAGCCAGATTCAGACCCTGGACTGGCCCCCAAACGGCCCCGCCCGTATGAAGGTCAACTTCATGGGACTCACCGGACCCATGGGAGTCCTGCCCTATAGCTACACGGAATTGATCCGGGATCGCAACCGCCTCAAAGATTATACTCTTGAGGATTTCTTCGACCTCTTCAATCACCGGATGATCTCCCTGTTCTATCAGGCGTGGGAGAAATACCGCTTCTTCGTCGCGTACGAGCGCGAGGAGCAGGATCGCTTTTCGCGTTACCTGATGAGTTTCGTGGGTCTGGGCACACCGGGTCTGGAGCGCCGCCAGGCGGTGGCCGACGAGTCGCTCTTGTTCTATTGCGGCCTCTTCTCCATGCAGCCGCGCTCAGCGGCGGCTCTGCGCCAGGTGCTGACGGATTACTTTGACGTGCCGGTCGAGATCGAACAATTCGTAGGCGCGTGGCGGGCCCTGGAACCTTCCAACCAGTGCCACATGGAAGGCGGTGTTCCCTACTCGGATCAGCTCGGGATGGGAGCCATCGCCGGCGACGAGATCTGGGAGCGGCAATCCCGGGGGCGCATCATTCTCGGCCCGCTCTCGGCGCGCCAATATCTGTCGTTTTTGCCCGTCGGAGACGCGTGGGAGCCACTCCGGGCGATCACCACTTTCTTTACCGGGGGAGAGATAGAGTTCGAGGTGCAGTTGGTCCTGCAGCGCGAGGACGTGCCGCCCTGCGAATTGCGCGGGGATGGCGAAACGGCGCCGCTTCTGGGCTGGTTTAGTTGGATCAAGTCCAGGCCCGCGTTTGCGCGCGACCCGGGCGATACGGTTTTGTTGCTGAATTAAACGCCGGGCAGTCGATCTGCCCTACAAAGGAATAACATGGCAGTCAATCTCAGGGCTTTAATCGGAAAGTTGAACGACACCACCCGCAATGCGCTGGAAGCCGCCGCCGGCCTGTGCGTCTCGCGCACGCACTACGATGTTGAGGTGGAACACTACCTCATGAAGCTGCTCGATTCGTCGAGCACCGATCTGTCGGCGATTCTGAAGCACTTCGAGGTGGATAAATCGCGCCTGTCCGCCGAGCTGACGCGCAGTCTCGACAAGCTGAAGACGGGTAACGCGCGCAATCCGGCGCTAAGCCCCACCCTGCGCAATATGCTGGCCGAGGCGTGGACCCTGGGCTCCATCGATTACGGCGCGGGTCAGGTGCGCTCAGGCTTTACCATCCTGGCGCTGGCCTCCGACGAGGACCTGTCGCGCATGATGCGCGAGGTCAGCCGCGAATTCCAGAAGATCAATGCGGACGCATTGAAGAAGGATTTCCAGCAGATCGTAGCCAACTCCGAGGAAGAAGCCGCAGCCGCTGCCCCGGCGCCGGATGCGGGCGGAGGCGCTCCCCGCCCCGCCGGCGGCAAAACGCCTAACCTGGATCAATTCACCATCAATCTGACAGGCAATGCCCGCGCCGGCAAAATCGATCCCGTGCTGGCCCGCGATTTCGAAATCCGCCAGGTGGTGGATATTCTGACTCGCCGCCGCCAAAACAATCCCATCCTGGTCGGCGAAGCGGGCGTAGGAAAAACTGCGGTCGTCGAAGGCTTTGCCATTCGCATCGTGCAGGGCGACGTCCCGCCCGTGCTGAAGAACGTGGAGGTGCGCACGCTGGACCTGGCGCTGTTGCAGGCCGGCGCCGGCGTCAAGGGCGAATTCGAAAATCGGCTCAAGAGCCTGATTGCGGAAGTGAAGAACTCTCCCACGCCCATTATTCTGTTCATCGACGAGGCCCACACCATGATCGGCGCGGGCGGCCAGGCGGGCCAGAACGACGCCGCCAACCTGCTCAAGCCGGCTCTGGCGCGCGGCGAGCTGCGCACGATCGCTGCTACGACATGGTCCGAATACAAGAAGTACTTTGAGAAGGACCCGGCCTTGGCGCGCCGCTTCCAGTTGGTGAAAGTGGAAGAGCCGACCGAGACGGCATGCCAGTTGATGATGCGCGGCGTGGTGCCGGCTCTGGAGAAACACCACAACGTGCGCATCCTGGACGAAGGGCTGGCCGCGGCGGTGAAACTCTCGCACCGTTACCTGCCCGATCGCCAGTTGCCCGACAAAGCGGTCAGCGTGCTCGACACCACCTGCGCGCGCCTGTCCCTCGGCCAGAACGCCACGCCGGGTCCTATCGAAGACGCCATGCGCACGCTGGACGATCTTTCGGTGCAGGATCGCATCCTGCAACGCGAGGCAGCCGTGGGCGTGGATCACGCCGAGCGGCTCGCCAACATTGAGAAGCAAAAGGCCGCCATCCAGGCCACCCTGGTGGATTTGAACGCCCGTTGGGAAAAGGAGCGCGGCCTGGTTACGCGCATCCGCGAAATTCGCGGGCAGCTTGAAGCCGCCATGGCTGTGCCCCCCGCAGCCATTGCCTCAGCCGCTGCCGCCGCTGCTGCCGCTCCAGCCGCCGCCGCTCCGGCCGTCGCCGCGCCTGCTCCCGCCTTCGATGGCGCTGCCCTGCGCACCGAGTTGGACCAACTCAACACGGAACTGGCATCCCTCCAGGGCGAGTCACCGTTAATGCGCGTCTGCGTGGATGCGCAGCTTGTCGGCGAAGTCATCTCCGGCTGGACCGGCATCCCGGTCGGCAAAATGTTGAAGGACGAAATCGCGACCGTCCTGAAACTGGAATCCCACCTCGGCGCGCGGGTCATTGGCCAGCCGCACGCGCTGGAGGCCATCAGCCACCGCATCCGCACCGCCCGCGCCGGACTGGACGACCCGATCAAGCCTGTCGGTACGTTTCTCCTGGTGGGGCCCAGCGGCGTGGGCAAGACCGAAACCGCGCTGGCGCTCTCGGACCTGCTGTTCGGCGGCGAGCACAATCTCATCACTATTAATATGTCGGAGTTCCAGGAAGCGCATACGGTCTCCACCTTGAAAGGATCGCCCCCCGGCTATGTGGGCTATGGGGAAGGCGGCGTGCTGACCGAAGCCGTGCGGCGCCGGCCCTATGCGGTGGTGCTCCTGGATGAGGTCGAGAAGGCCCATCCCGACGTGCTGGAGTTGTTCTTCCAGGTCTTCGACAAAGGCATGATGGAGGACGGCGAAGGGCGCCAGATCGACTTCAAGAACACCATCATCATTCTCACTTCCAACGCCGGCACCGATACGCTCATGAAGCTGTGCGCCGATCCCGAAACGATGCCGGGATCCACGGGGCTGGTGAACGCCCTCAAGCCTGAGCTGAACAAGATCTTCAAGCCTGCGTTTTTGGGCCGCCTGGTGGTCATTCCCTACTTCCCCATCCGGGATGAGAACCTGAAGAAGATCATTGTGCTGAAACTCGCCAAGATTCAACGCCGCTTGAAAGAAACCCACCACATCGATCTGAGTTACGATCCGGCTATGATCGAAGAAGTGGCGCACCGTTGCACGGAAGTGGAAAGCGGCGCGCGCAACGTGGATAATATTCTGACCAACACGCTGCTGCCGGATATCTCCAGGCAGTTGTTGGGCCGGATCGCGGAAGGCTTGAGGCCCGAGGCGATTCACGTCGGCATCGGCGAAGACGGCTCCTTTGTATACTCGTAGGAGCGGGGTGACCTTGGCGCGGCCGGTACAGCCGGCCGCCACCGCAACGGAGACAGCTTGTCGGCACCAACTCAGATTGATCGGCCATTTCGCGTAAAGACCTCGCTCGGCGACGACGCCTTGCTGCTGGACAGCTTCGTGGGCGTGGAGCGCGTCTCCGATCCTTTCCGCTTCGTGTTGCGGCTGCTTT
>JBEKPZ010000085.1:0-23699 GCA_049520215.1 Bryobacteraceae bacterium
CGACAGGATGAAGAAGCCCAGGATGAATATCCAGGCGCGCGGCGCGGTGAAGCGCAGGCGCCAGATATACAGCATGATCAAAGCGAAGCCGGCGGCGGCCTCCGCGGCAATCAGCTTTTGCCTGCGATTCACATCCGTCTCCGATCAAAAGAAAATGTGCTTGGTGGCGTCCACCAGGGCATGGCAGGTCACCGAGGAAATCACGCTGGAAGACTTCTGTAACGCCTTGCCATAGGCCAGGCCGGCGATGGTGGCCAGGATCATGTAGCGCCAGTTCGGCAAGGGCTGCGGACCATTATCCAGGTGCGCGCAGCCGAATATGAGTGCGGAAACGAGCAACATGCCGCTGGTGAAACCATAGCGCTGCATCAGCCAGTTCTGGATCAGCGAACGGAACAGGATCTCTTCGGGCAACGCGGTGCCCACGAAAATGACGCCGAATGTCCGGCCAATGCCGCCCACCGAGGGATGCGCAGGCGCGTGAAACGCCGGGATGAACCCGAGCAGGCGGCCGGCTACGATCAGGATGGGCGCACAGGCCAGGAATGCGGCACCGCCGTAAGCCAGATCGCGCGCGGAAGGCAGGTTGAATTTCATGCCGGGAAGCGCGCGGAAGCCGAGGAAGATCGTCAGCCCCAAGAGGATCGAGATGCCATAGGCCACGCTGTGCAGGAAGCCCTGCGCGGGCTTGGGGATGAGGTGTTGTCCGGCCGAAAACTCCAGCGGTAGCCAAAGCATCAGGATGATGACGAAATCAAGCCATGTTGGCCTGCGCGCGGGACCCTGGACAAAGGCGGCCGCCACCGGCGCGAAGGTGTACGCCAGAACAAGCAGTGCCAGCGGGACGCTGAAGGCATCGGCAGCCACTGCTAGCACGCTAAAGACCAGGGTCAGCGTAGCCGGCACAACGAACAACAGAGCGGGGCGCGCCTCCAGGCCCGAACGGACACGGTCGCGCACCATCGGAGAGAGGAAGCTCAGAATCGCGAGCAGCAGGAAGGCGAGGACAAGCGCTGAATGCGGAACCACAGATGGACACAGATTAACACAGATAAGAGCTGACTTTACCGAGCCGCGACCGTCAGGAAGCGGCTTTATCTGTGTCTATCTGTGCTTAAGCGCGCTACTTTGTGTCCGCGGTGATGCCGCCGCCGGTTGGCTTCCGGTCGGCTTTGATCTTCCGCGTGTCGATGGTCTTTTGGAAGTAGTCGTTGGCCTTGTCGATGTCCGCCTTATACATGTCCGAAGAATCTTCCAGGTCGGCCTTCTGCCGGTAGAGCAGATTCTCGTACGCCATGGCGTCATCGTACTCGGGATCGATCTGCAGGGATTTGTCGAGGTACTTGATACCCGCGTCGACAATGGGCGCGTTCTTCGCGGCCACCTCCCCGCGCACCTTCTTGTCCTTCAGCGGGCCCGGATCTTCCGGCTTCATCCCCAGCTTGGCCCTGGCCTCCCCATCCGAAACCAACGCCTTGGTCCAGGCAATTACGCCCAGCGTATAATAGGCTTCCTTGGATTTCGGGTTGAGGGAAATCAGCTTTAGGTTCCACTCGTTGGCGTCGTCCAGCTTCTTCTCGCTGAACAGCAACGAGGCGATAGAGGCCACAGCCAGCTCGTTCTTGGGATCCCGCGCCAGGACCTCCTGAAACTGATCGTAGGCCGCCTTCGCCATCTGATTGTTCTCGGGAGAATCGGCGCCGGGAATATACTGCTGCATGTAAGCCGTCGCCAAATATAACCGGGCGGTGGCAAAGGTGGGGTCGTACTCAACGGCTTTCTTGAAGTCCTCCACCGCTATTGGATACTGCGCGCTCTTGAAGGCCTGCACGCCTTTATTCAACTGGTCGCGAGCCTTCAACTTTTCGCAACTGGTGGCGAACACCGTCATCGCGGCGATCGCCAGCACCACAACGGCTTTCCGTTTCATTACTGTCCGGCCTCCATTTGCGGCGTCATCAGCCCGACCTTATCGATCCCGGCGCCGTGCGCGATATCGATCGCCTTGGCCACATACTGAAATTCCAGGTCGGCATCGCCCTTGACGAATACCACGCGCTCGGCGCGCGTCTTGAAGATCTCTTCCAACCGCGGACCCAGGTTAGCCTCCAACGTGGACTCCTGGTTGATCATGATGGATTTGTCCTTGTTGATCACGATCACCACCGTGCGTGTGTCAGATGCCGGCGGGGTGCCCGGCGGAGGCGGTTGCGGCACCAATGCCTCCAGACCTTTCGGCGTGAGCGGCGTGATCACCATGAAAATGATGATCAACACCAGAAGCACGTCAATCATGGGCGTCATGTTGATATTGGAGATCGCGCCGCCCGATCCCCCTACTGCCATTGACATATGAATTACTCCTTTTCAGTTCGCGCCAGGAAACTCCGTCTACTGCCCGGTCGGCGCAGCCGCACCCGGCCTCTTTTGTTGCATCTGCTCGGTGAGCAGCCCGAGTTGATCGACGCCCGCCGCGCGCAGATTGTTTACCACGTCTACCACCTTCTCATACCGCGCGCGCGAGTCCGCCCTGATATAACACATCTTGTCCAACCGGCTCGATAATATGTCTTTGACCTTGCCGGGAATGTCAGCGGCGGGCATCTGGGTGGTACCAAGATAGGTCTTGCCGTCGCGCGTGACCGCTACGATAATGGCGTCGCTCTTATCCGCCGCTTGCATGGTGACTGGATTCACAGTCTTCACCATATCCACGCTGATGCCTTTCGACAACATAGGCGTGATGACCATGAAGATGATGAGCAGCACCAACATCACGTCCACCATGGGCGTGACATTGATGTCCGCTACCGGCGGCGGGGACTTCAACTTCATAATTACCGACATTGTAGAGCCTCCCATTCAGGCTGGGTCTGGGGCGTCCCGGAGAGCGCCGGGACGCCCAATTCAACTCGCCTTCAAAATCGACAGGCCGAGAGCCCGTCCCACACACTTGACAGGCTAAAGCCTGTCCCACTTACCTGACAGACCAGGAGGCCTGTCCTACCACACCACTTTTACTTGCGGGCGGCGGCCCGTTGCGACCGCTTCAGGAAGTAGTCGATCAGCTCGGAACTGGAGTTGCTCATTTCCACATCGAAGGCTTCGATCTTGCCCGTGAAGTAGTTGAACATCCAGACCGCCGGGATGGCCACGAAAAGTCCGATAGCCGTGGTCACCAGGGCCTCGGAAATACCGCCGGCCACTGCGCCCAGACCGGTGGACTTCTCGGTCGAAATCCCCTTGAACGCGTTGATGATGCCCACCACAGTTCCGAACAGTCCCACGAAGGGGGCCGTCGAACCAATGGTCGCCAAGCCGCTGATACCGCGCTTCAGCTCGGCATGTACGATGGCTTCGGCGCGCTCCAGAGCCCGCTGCGAGGCCTCAATGTCGTCGCCCGAAATCTCGGGACTCATCTGGTGAGCCTGAAACTCCTGCAGTCCGGCCACCACCACTTTGGCGAGATGGCTTTTCTTGTACCGATCGGCAATCTTAATCGCTTCGTCTAACTTGCCTTCCTTCAAGGCGCCCGCCACAGCCGGCGCGAAAGCGCGCGATTGTTTGCGCGCGGCGCTATAGGCCAACAGCCGGTCGATCATGACGCCGATGGACCAAGCCGACATGATGAACAGACCGATAACCACCAATTTGGCGGGAACGCCCATCTGTGCCCACAGAGAGCGTGGGTCCCATCCGATGGGGCCCTGCTCCTGGAGCAATAAAAACGCCCAAACCTGCGTTTGCAAAAGCATTGTCCTGTTCTCCTGCGAGTTGAATTAGTTTAACGCTACTACTGGCTCAACGTAAAAACTACTGGCTCAACGTAAAATTCACGTCGATCTGAGTTACCACTTCCACCGCCTCCCCATTGAGGAGAGTCGGCTGATAGACCCACTGTTTCACCGCTTCCATGGCGTTCTGTACCAGCAAGGGGTGGCCGCTGGCAACCGTCAGATTCTGAATGGTACCATCCTTGCCGATGATCGCGTTCAGCATCACGTGGCCCGAAATACGCGCCTGCTTCGCCAGCGGCGGATAGATCGGCTTGGGCTGGCGGATCAGCTTGGCCGCCTGCACGTTGCCGCCCACGCGGATGCGCTGCGGGGTCGCCGCTTTTTCGACCTTGACCGGAGGAGGGGGCGGAGGAGGCGCGGCCGTCGGGACCGAACCGATGATGCCGCCAATCACCCCGCCGGCCGCGCCGCCCGGTACGCCGCCGGGGACGCCGCCGACCACGCCGCCCGAAGACGGCGGAGGCAGCTCTTCCTCTTTAATCATGGCGATGTCTTTGGGAACCGCCTTGGGGGCCATCAAGCGTCCGGCGTCGAACTGGCGCGGAATGACCCGGACCACTTTGGGCGCGGCGGCCGGTGGAGGAGGCGGAGGGGGAGGCGGCGGAGGAGCTACCAGAAAGCTGGTCAACTGGCTCTTGGGCAGAGCGTCGAAATAAATCATCGGAATCAGGATCGCAATCGCGAGCACGATCATCTGAGCCAAGAACGATACCAGCACGGTCCAGGTCTTGCGAGAGCTGCGCCCGGAATCGATGAATGTTTGCTCAAACATAAAGTCCTCCTAACGTTCAGTCACAGGCTGAAGCCTGCGCTACCTATTTCACGGCTTTCGTCGAACTCTTTCTGGCCGGCTGCGGCTTGGCGGCCGCCACCGGGGTGCCCACTGGGCCGGGCGCCGTCCTTTTCCGGTCGTCCGCCCAATTGTGCCAGAACAGCACGATCGGGCTGGCTACGAAAACGGAGGAGTACGTACCGATAATAATACCTACCACCAAGGCAAAAGAAAAGCCATGCAGCACCGGCCCGCCAAACAGGAACAGCATTATGACCGTCAAGAACGTCAGGCCGGACGTCATGACGGTCCGGCTCAGCGTTTGGTTGACGCTCTTGTTGATTAGCGATTCCAGCGGCTCGCGGCGCAGCAATTTTATGTTCTCGCGGATGCGGTCGAAGATCACGATCGTGTCGTTCATGGAATACCCGACCAGCGTTAACAAAGCCGCGATCACCGTGAGCGTGATCTCCTTGTTGAACAGGGAGAACAGCCCGATGGTGATGATCGTGTCGTGGAAGCACGCCACCACCGCCGCCACGCCGTAAATCCATTCGAAGCGAAACGCTATATATACCAACATTCCACCCAGCGCGTAAAGGGTGGCCAGAACCGCCTTGGTGCGCAGTTCCCCGCCCACCTTCGGACCGACCATCTCCACCTGCAAGACTGAAAACGGCGCCAGGTAGCATTGCTGTTTGAGAACGCTAATAATAGCAGAGTTTACACCCGGTATAGCCTTTAATTGATCAAAATCTGAAATCAGGCCGGAACGCGGCGGCGTATCGCGAAAAGTACGCAGATCGGAGGCCAGGGTCTGGAGCTGCGGGTCGGAAAGCTGCACGCCCGCCTGCTGCAGCGGCACGGTGAGGCGATCCGCGATTTCAGTGGCGCCGGCGTTGTTGAAGTCCAGCTTGCCGCTCTCATCGGCTCTGAGAAAAGTGGCCTCCAGCGTATCCTGCATGGCTTTGCCGGCGGCGGCCATCTGCTGCTCGCCCATGCGCTCGGTGCCGATCACCACGGAGTTCAGGTTGCCGACGTCGGTAAACGGCTGCACGGTGACTTCACCGCTGATTCTCTTGGAGAGCGCGGCCCGGATCTTGTCCTCGGGAGGCGCGCCGTTCCACTTGACGGTCATCTGCGTGCCTTCTTTGAAGTCGATGCCGTAGCGCAGCCCGCCGTGGGCAATAATGCTGCCGATCCCCGATACGGACAGCACCAGGGAGGCGCCGATGAACGGCCACTTGTAGCGGAGGAAGTCGAAATTCGTGTTCTTAAAGATTTGCATCGGAATTACGCTATACCGGTGCTTAACATGGTTTGGACACCGGTCTTCTCAAAATTGTTCCCATTTCGTCCAACTGCACAGGCGGCCTGAGAGGCCGCCGCAGGCCGGGGGCCTGCCCACAAAACCTAAATGCTCAACTCCGCCAGTTGCCGGCGGCCGGACAACTCGTAGTCGAAGATCACCTTCGAAACAAAAACGGCCGTGAAGACATTGGCAAGCAAGCCGATCGTCAGGGTCACGGCAAAGCCCCGCACCGGCCCTTCTCCGAAAATAAACAGGAAGGCGCAGGAAACGATGGTGGTGACGTGCGTGTCCACGATGGTCCACCAGGCTTTCGAAAAGCCCGCATCCACGGCCGACACAATGGCCTTCCCTGCCCGCAACTCTTCGCGGATACGCTCGAAGATCAGTACGTTGCTGTCCACCGCCATACCGATAGTCAGGATCACCCCGGCGATGCCCGGCAACGTGAGCACGGCCTTGAAATACGACAGCGCCGCCAGCAGGATCACGGTATTCAGAAAAAGCGCCAGCACCGCGTTCACCCCGGCGCGCTTGTAATAAACCAGCATGACCACGATCACCGCCGCGAGTCCGGCCAAGCCGGCCACGATGCCCGCGTGGATGGAGTCGGCGCCCAGCGAGGGCCCCACGGTCTTCTCATATTGCTTCTGGATGGAGGCGGGCAGCGCGCCCGAGCGCAGCACCAGCGCCAGGTCGGAGGCCTCCTGCTCGCTGCCGATGTTTTCGATCTGGCCGCTATCCTCAATGCGTCCCTTGATCACTGCCACGCTGCGGATGGCATCGTCCTCCACCACCGCCAGCCGGTTTCCGATATTGGCTTCGGTGTACTTGCCGAAGCGTTTGCCGGCATCCGGGCTAAGCGAGAACTGCGCTTCCCACTTGCGGAACTCATCCTGGCCGGCGCGCGCATTGCGCAAGTCGGTGCCGCGGATCACCGGCGTCTTGGCCAAAAGATACCAACTGGCTGCCCGATCGGCCTGCCCCGGTTCCATGACCAGCCTGGTACCCAGCGGCAAGATGCCGCCCTTTTGCGCCAAGGCCGCGTCGCGGCTTTGAAAGGGGCCATCCTTGACATCGGTGATCTCCAGTTGCGCGGTTTTCTGCATGATTTCTTCCACGCGCGCCGGATCGTCCACACCCGGAAGCTCCACCAGGATTTCAAAGTCTGTGCCCGCCTGCCCGTACTGCTGGACCGTCGGCTCGGTCAGTCCAAGCTGGTTGATGCGGTTGCTGATGGTCTGCAGGGAGCGCTCCACCGTGTCGCGCTCCAACGTGACCACTTCGGAGGGCCGCATGGTCAGCTTATAGTCGGTGGAATTGAGGGGGGTGAGAACCCACTGGTTGAAGCGCTCGGAGATCAGGTTCCGGATGGCGGTGGTCTTGGTCGCCGGAACGCCCTTCACATCGATCTCAATGTTTTTGGCGTCCGCCACGGTGGCCGGATCGTTGCGTTCGATCGAGGCGTAATCGATGGTCTGCTTCTTCAGCTCGTCTTTCATCCGCTCGATGGCCCCATCGGCCTCCGTCTTGATGGCGTCCTGCACGTGGACTTGCAAGACCAAGTGGCTGCCGCCCTTGAGATCCAGCCCCAGCCGGATGTTGTGCTTTACATTCTCGATCAACCCGGCGCCCGACTTGGGAAAGCCGATGATGCCGAACACGCACACCAGGATCGTCACCACGATGACTACGGTCCTGCCCGTCACATTTTTTCGCATGAAGATTCTTGCCTTGCTCTGTTATTGTCCTGCTGTCTATTTCTTGCCTTCGCCCGTCACCAGGTTGGAAACCGCGCTGCGGGCCACCTGCAGCTTGATATTGTCGGGTTTCACCCGCAATACCAGCGTATCGTCGTCGCCGATTGAAATGATGGTCCCGACGATGCCGCCACTGGTAAGCACCGTGTTCCCGTTCTGCAACGAGGTCAACATCTTCTGCTGGTTCTTCTTCTGGCGCTGCATGGGAAGGAACAAGAGAAAGTAGAAGATTCCGAAGATCAGGAGAATGGGGAGAAAGCCCAGTAGGGAACTGCCCGAGGGCGACGTTTGGAGAATCAGATTTAGGAACACGTTGGCAAACTACTCGATTTCAACCGGCGCGGAGCGTACGGTTCGCAAATATTCAGGATATCTACCCGATAGTATAGCGTGCCTGATCTCACGCATGATGTCAAGGTAGCGCTTGACATTGTGCAACGTCGCCAGCGCGGCGTACAGGATCTCTTTAGCCTGAAACAGGTGGCGGAGATAGGCTCGGGAGAAACAGCTACAAGTATAGCACCCGCATTGTGGATCGAGCGGCCGGGCATCGTCCTTGTAGCGCGCCTGCTTGATGCGCACGGTTCCCTGGGAGGTGAACAGGCAGCCGTTGCGGGCATTGCGCGAAGGCAGCACGCAATCCATCATGTCGATGCCCCGGGCCACGTATTCGGGCAATTCTTCCGGCATGCCCACCCCCATGGCATAGCGCGGCCGGGCGCGCGGCAGAAGGCCCTCGGCGATCTCCACCATTTCCAGGCTCAAGGGGCGCGGCTCGCCCACCGAGAGCCCGCCGATGGCGTAACCGTCCGCCCCCAGTTCCACCAACTGGCTGGCGCATTCGCGCCGCAGGTCCGCAAACATGGATCCCTGCACGATGGGAAACAGGGCGTGGCGGGTAGGCAGTTCGGCGCGGCGCTTTTCAAAATACGCGTGGGCGGTACGCGCCCACCCGACGGTGCGCTGCATGGCCGTGCGCGCGTATTCGTGGCTGACGGGATACTCGGGGCACTCGTCCAGCACCATCAGGATGTCGCTGCCAAAAGCCAGTTGCGTTTCGACAGTGGACTCGGGCGTGAACTTGTGGGTGTCGCCGTTCAGGTGGGATTGAAACACCACGCCCTCGGCGGTGATCTTGCGCAGTCCGCTGAGGCTGAACACCTGGAATCCGCCGGAATCGGTCAGGATGGCGCGCGGCCACGACATGAAACGGTGCAGCCCGCCCAGGGCGCGGATCAGGTCCGGGCCGGGCCGTAAATAAAGATGATAGGTGTTGGCCAGCAGGATGCGGACGTCCAGGTCGCCGGCCAGTTCGCGCGGCGCGAGTCCCTTCACCGTGGCTTGCGTCCCGACCGGCATGAATACGGGAGTTTCGACGATGCCGTGGGGCGTATGCAGCAAGCCGGCCCGCGCGCGGGTGACCGGGCACTCGGCCTGAATTTCGAAGGGAAATGGTTCTAGGGGCAATGGATCGAACCTTACTCCGGGCACCAGATCTTCGCGCTCATACGCCAATTCTATACGGTGCTGAAGGACGGCGTGGGACGCGGCCCGGGAGGCCGCCGCCGGCCGAGGGCCTGCCCTACGTTGCGGCAAGCGAGAGCGGGTCTGGAGACCCGCTGCAGGCGTAGACGCCCGCCCCACGGGTGCTCACTGCTTCTTTGTGATATCCTCTACCGCATGTCAAGACTACTTCTGATCACACTACTGGCCGGGCTGGCGTGCGCGCCCCTCCTGGCCCACGATATCTCCGGCAACTGGGAATTCAGCGTGGACACCGCCGCCGGCAGCGGCAGTCCCTCGTTTGTCTTCAAGCAGGCTGGCGAGAAGCTCACGGGCACCTACACCGGGTTGTTTGGCAAGGCCGATTTGACTGGCACGGTGAAAGGCGACCAGATCGATTTCAAGTTCGACTTCTCGTATTCCGGACAGAGCGGCGTGGTGCACTATTCCGGAACCATCGAGAGCGACAAGAAGATGAAGGGGAAGGTCGAAATCGGCGATATGGGCGAGGGGACCTGGACGGGCGCCAAACAGTAGGCGGGCCCTATAACAACCGGAAGTTCACTTCGACGGTGGCGGCCACGGTGACAGGCTTGCCGTCCTTGTAGCCGGGGCGGAACTTCCACTTTTCCACGGCCTCGATGGCCTTTTCGTCGAGGCCCAGGCCGAGGCTGCGCATCACTTTCAGGTTCTTCGGCTTGCCGGCGGGATCGACTTCCACGTACAAAATTACGGTGCCCTGATACTTGGCTTTGCGCGCTTCTTCGGAGTACTCCGGCTCAGGCCTGTAGAGCGGCACCGGCGCGGTCACGCCTCCGCCCACGCGGAAAACGCCGCCGCCAAAACCGCCGCCTTCGCCCGGACCGAATCCCGGGCCCTTACCCGAACCGACGCCGCCGCCGGAACCCGACCCGATGCCGCCACCGGAACCCGGACCGTTCGAGGGAGGACCAATCTTGGCCAGCGGATCGCCATACTGCGCCATGTTCACGTTTGGCATGTTCACATCCGGCGGCGCGATGATGGTTGGTTCCATCGGCAGCAACGGATGCAGATTGTTGTACACCTGCACGGGAGGCGTGAACTGGCGGGGTGCAATCTTCGGCAGCCTGCCTTTGGCGGCCGGCAGCGGAGAACGATCGCCACCACCGCCCCCTCCGCCCGATGGCTTTTGCGGGCCGGCTTTGGGCTGATACGCCGCCAGATCGACCGGAGCAATCAGGGCGGTGACGTCCTTAGCGGCCTGCTGAACGGCTTTGGTCGAAGCCAGGGTGAACAGCAGCACGATGACGGCTATATGGATTGCCAGCGAGTAGGCCCCGGACTGCTTCTTCCGTCCATAGAGGCCCCAGATGTCCTTGACCGCAACCGGCTTGGAGGTAACCTGAAGCGGCGGGAGAGGCGTTGGCTTAATCAGTTCCCGCAGGCTCTCGAACAGCGATACGAACCAAGGTGTTTCCACTTCCGGCGCCAACAGGTGGTCCAGGTGCTCGTTTGGATCGAACTGCCGCGCGTTATGGTCTTCCGGTGACGGGGTGTTCTCCATTTTCTCAGACATCGTGTCCCCAGGCGCCTCCGCTGGCGTAGAGGGCCGTTCAAAGCCTTCGACGCAACTACCGGCTTCTTCGTTACAGTTCTTGGAATCGTTACAAGTCTTGGAAACCCGAAACGGAAGCCCGCACTTTGGATTCTACCACATCCTCCCGATTCTCAAGTCCCATACCAGGGTGCGGGACACGCGACACCAAAGGTGGAGAGGCGGGAAAAACTCAAACAGAGCCGCAACTTGCGTACCCGTACTGCAGCCCGCTCGGTCAGCCACGCCGGGCGAGGGGAGCCGTGCTTCCCGGCCGCAGACAGTCTCGGGCGCCGCGGTTTTATACACTTCGTCCGCTCAGAAAACTTCCGTGTTGCTCGTTCCTATCTGCGTTCATCGGCGTTCATCGGCGGCCAATGGGGTTTTGGTTTTCGCGTTGGACCCGAAGAAGAGTACATCTGGCCGCCGATGAGGTGCTGCGATCCGGCGTCTCACTTGGCGTTGCCGGAATCTCCACTTTGCGTCGCACCCATACCAGAAGGCCCGGAGCGGTCGTATTCTCCAGCCGTTCAGGTTACGGCGCGTACAGATCCAGGTCCTGCGCCGTGTCGGTGGCTTCCGGCAGTCGCAGCGAGCGCGCGCCGGCGGCTTCCATGGCGTCGGAATCCGGCTTCTCGTATTCAAATGTGCCGAGAATGCGATACAAGCCCGGTGCCAGACCGTCGAAACGATATTGTCCGCGCAGATCGGTACGGGTAGTACGGAGTTCCGCCAGGCGTTTGCCGGCATCCTTGTCGAATGCCTCCAGGTAGACCGGTGCACCGGGCGCCGGATCGTGCCCCGGGCCGTTCACCACGCCGTGAACCGAGGCGGGGTGCGAGGAGAGCTTGATCGTAATCGCATCGAAGCCGTGCAGCACAACTTCGTTCCAGCCGTCGGCGCGGCCGGACTGCGAATCCGGTATACCGGCGCCGCCGGTCAGTTCGACCGCATAATAACCCGCCTGCGGAAGAACGGACATCTCCCAGCGTCCCGGCCCCAGCGCCGCGCGGCCGTTTTCCAGTTTCAAAACCTCGGGGCGTCCGCCGCCATCCAGATCCTTGCGGCGCGCGGTGATTTTGGCGTTCGCCGGATCCAGGCGGTTGCCCTTCTCATCCTGCATGCGAAACTCGGTTTCCCGCCAGGAATTGAGCGGAACCTGCAATTCTCTGTCGCTATCCAACGCCATCTCCTGGAAGGCCCCGAGCTTGCCGCGGCCGTAGGGATCGTCGGCCTCCGCAATAAGCTGGTAGTTTCCCGGTGCGACGTGTTCGAAGACAAACGTTTCGACAGTCTTGGTCTGCACGCGCCCGACGTCCGAGATCAGGCTCACCGTAACCGGCACCCGCGGCTGAGCGAGGACCTTCCCGCGGACGCGGAACAGCTTGCCGGGCAGCGGGCGAATGTCGATATCGTCGGCCTGCTGATCCAGATCCACATCCACCGTCATCGACTCGTCCACCGCCATGGTTTCTTTGTGAAAAGTCGGCAGCAGGCCAGAGCCATCCTCCAGTTCTTTGGCGCCGGCGCGTACATGATAAGTGCCGGGTTCCAGGCCGTGAATGCGGTAGATGCCGCGGTCGTCGGTCATGGCGCTGGCCGCCACTTGGAGGGGCCGCGTGGCGGGATACGCGATCACCTTTTGGTCGGCAATGCCGATTTCGTTCTCGTCCAGCACCGTGCCGGAAATCGCCGCGTAGCGGCGCAGGCGGATATCCAGGTAGAGCGAGCCGTCCTGCTCCACCGCCATGGGTTTGCCCGCCGATTTCCATTCTTTCTGTCCGTACTGGAAGGGCGCAAAGCCGTCGCGCGACGCGCGCAGCAGGTACATGCCAGCGCTCACCGTGAAGGCGAACTGTCCGCCGCGATTGGCCCGCACGGACCTTTGCGCGCCGCCCACGCCCTCGACCGGCCGCAGAGTCACCAGCGCGCGCGCCAGCGGGCGGCCCGTGGAACGGTCCAGCACCACCCCGCGAATTACGGCGGCATACGCGACACAACAGCAAAGCGCAGCCAGAAGCAACCTAAGCATCGATCGTGAATACCCGTTCTACCGCCCTATAATACCCGCTCTCGATTATGACGCGCAGCCGGCCTCAAGCGCGCATATGATAGATTAAATCCGTAATGATGCAGCCTTTTTCCGGCGTGATTGCGGCCGCTGTGACGCCCCACGGCAAACGCGGCGACGAGCCCGATATCGGAGCCACGCTAGAGCTGATCGATTTTCTGTGCGCAGCGGGAGTGCAGGGGATTGCCTTGCTCGGCTCGACGGGCGAGTTCGTCAATCTGAACGTCGACGACCGCGTGCGCCTGGTCTACCTGGCGGTGAAGCGCAGCCGCGTGCCGGTGCTGGCGGGAGTCTCCCACTCGACACTGGATGGCGCGCTGGCGTTGGGACGCGAGGCCAGCGCGGCGGGCGCGGCGGGACTGCTGCTGATGCCGCCCTTCTTCTTCCGATACCGGCAGCCGGAGATCCGCGAGTTTTACCTGCGGTTCCAAGCGGAGATGAGTCACGGGGCGCCCGTCTACCTGTACAATATTCCGGCGTTCACCAGCGAAATCTCGAGCGAAACCGCGGCAGAACTGCTTTCCACCGGACGCTTCGCCGGCATCAAAGACTCAAGCGGCGGTTGGGACAACTTCCAGGTCCTGAGCCGGTACAAGCAGGAGCACTCGTACACGCTGCTGGTGGGACACGACGCCATCTTCGCGCGGGCCCGCGCGTCCGGCGCCGATGGCGTGGTTTCGGGCGTGGCTTGTGCCATGCCGGAGCTGCTACTGGCACTCGACCGGGCCATCGCGCGGCATGACGACGCCGAAACCGAACAGCTCGACGCACGGCTGCATGAGTTCCTCGCACGCATCGAGCCTTTCCCTACGCCGGTGGCCATTAAGGCGGCGCTGGCCGCGCGAGGCATCAAGACCGGGCCGCCGCCAGTGCCGCTGGCGGCGGAAACGCAAGCCGCGCTGGACGAGTTCCGGGAATGGTTCCGCGCCTGGCTATAAAACTGGAGGGCGGGCTTGAGCCCGCGCGGGGCTTCAGCCCCGCCTATGATCCAATAAAGAAATGTCCCCCGAAGAGTTTCGCCGTTGCGCGCACGAGTCTGTCGATTGGATTGCCGATTACCTGTCGCATCCCGAGCGCTATCCCGTGTTGCCGCAGATGGAACCGGGGCAGCTTGCGGACGCGCTGCCGCCATCCGGCCCGGAGCTGGGCGAACCGATGGAACGTCTCCTCGAAGACTTCCAACGTCTGATCGTGCCGGCCATCACCCACTGGAACCATCCCGGATTCATGGCCTACTTCGCCAATACCGCCCCGGGGCCGGGCATCGTCGCGGAACTGTTGGCGGCTGCGCTGAATGCCAACGCCATGCTCTGGAAGACCTCGCCCGCGGCGACGGAGCTGGAGCAAGTGGTGCTCGACTGGCTCCGCCAGTGGATGGGGCTGCCCGACGGTGTCTTCGGCATCATCTACGATACGGCCTCCACCAGCAGCATGCACGCCATCGCCGCCGCGCGCGAAATGGCCGATCCGGAAGCGCGCACCCTCGGCGCCTCGCGCGGGTTCACACTCTATTGCTCCCAAGAGGCGCATTCCTCCATCGAGAAAGGCGCCATCGCCATTGGCATCGGGCAGCAGTACGTGCGCAAGATTCCGGTGGACGACGAGTTCCGCATGCGTCCCGCGGCGCTGGCCGCCGCCGTGGAGGCGGATATCGCGGCCGGTTTGCGGCCCTTCTGCGTGGTGGCCACGGTGGGCACCACTTCGACCACCAGCATCGACCCCGTGCCGGCCATCGCCGATATTGCCGCGCGCCACGGGCTGTGGCTCCACGTGGACGCCGCCTATGCCGGCTCCGCCGCCATCGTGCCGGAGTTCCGCCATATTCTGAACGGCGCCGAGCGCGCGGATTCGCTCGTCGTCAACCCGCACAAGTGGTTCTTCACGCCGTTCGACCTGAGCGCGTTCTATACGCGTCGGCCCGATATCCTGCGGCGCGCCTTCTCGCTGGTGCCCGAATACCTGCGCACCGCCCAGGACGGCCGCGCGGTGAACTACATGGACTATGGCGTGCCGTTGGGACGCCGCTTCCGCGCGCTGAAGCTCTGGTTCGTGATGCGCTATTTCGGACACGAAAAGCTGGCGGAAACGATTCGCGACCAGGTCGCCTGGGCGCACGAACTAGCCGCCGCCGTGGATGCCGATCCGCATTTCGAACGCAGCGCTCCCGCGCCCCTTTCCGTGGTCTGCTTCCGCTACAAGGGAACCGACGACGAGAATCGCCGCCTGCTGGAGACCGTGAACGCCACCGGCGAGTTCTTCCTGTCGCACACCGTGCTGCGCGGAAAGTTTACGCTGCACCTGGCGATCGGGAATATGGGCACCACCCGCGCGCACGTCATGCGGGCGTGGGAGGCTGTGCGCCGTGCGGCCGGCGAGCTTTAGCTTTAATGTGGGGCAGGCTCTCAGCCTGCGGCGGCCTCTCAGGCCGCCCCTCCCGGCGAAAGACATGGGCGATTTATGACGGTGATCGAGTTGCCCGATGAACAGGCGGCGGCGCCGAAAGCCAAACCGGACGCGGCGGACCTTACCCTGGAGGCGTGGCTTCAACAGCTCGCCGCCGACCAGGTGTGGTCTGCGAAAACATGCGGGCTGTGCTCCCTGAAATCATGGCGAGCATGCCCCAGGACGGTGCCAGCCAGCACGATCATTACATCTACGGTTGGCCCAAGAAAGAGCGCACACCGCCCTGCCGTAGAAGATGCCCAATCGGCGGGGAGGCATTCGGATGGCAATGGAGGTTTGCATAGGAGCACTGATGCAGTGCTCTTTCGGCGTGGCGCCCAGTTCGCTGGTGGTGTTGCCGGTGAATCGGACGTTCACGGATCAGGTGCCGGAGCTAACATCATGGATCACGTCCCGATGGTGAGTATTATGCCTTCGGCATGTGCTCTTCGATAACAAACCCGGCTGACACCCATGCCCTGCATACCGAATACACCGGCGCCCTGGGTTCCAGGCGCGCTACGTTGCTGTTGGGGAATCAGCCCCCGCTCGTGATTAAGTTTGTCACACCCGGCGAGTTTACCGTGGACGTGCCCTAACTCGGTGGGGCAGGCTCTCAGCCTGCGGCGGCCTCTGACGAGCCTCTACTCTTCCGCACCTTCCACGTCGCGGCCTTCACGCGCAGCGCGTTCGCGTTCTTCCTTGCGCTTGGCGCGGTCGGCGGCGCGCTTGACCAGCTCCGAGCCGACCAGCTCGATCATAGCCACCTCAGCGCCGTCGCCCTTGCGGGGTCCCAGGCGCACGATGCGGGTGTAGCCGCCGTTGCGCTGGCCGAAACGCGTAGCCAGCGTGTCGAATAGCTTCTTCACCGAAGCCGGCGTGAACAGTACCCGGGCGGCTTCGCGGCGGGCGTGCAGCGTGTCTGCCTTGCCCAGCGTGATCATGCGGTCCACCAGCGGCTTGGCCGCCTTGGCCTTGGGCACGGTGGTGATGACGCGCTCCTGCTCGATCACGTTGGTGACCAGTCCCCGCAACAGGGATTTGCGGGCGGCGCCGTCCCGCTTTAGTTTGTATCCGGCTACTCTATGTCGCATCGTGTCAATCCTGAATTAACCGCAGACCACAAAAGGCGATGGTCTGCCCCACAGATTCTATAACTGGTCGTCGTGCAGTTCTTCCTCGTCGAGCTCCGGCAGGCTCCCGGCGGGTTGCGGCGGAGGCGCCACCAGCCGGCCGTGCGGATCCACCCGCATGCCTA
Organism: Bryobacteraceae bacterium; assembly: GCA_049520215.1. Classification (GTDB taxonomy): domain Bacteria; phylum Acidobacteriota; class Terriglobia; order Bryobacterales; family Bryobacteraceae; genus Bog-159. The sequence goes on from JBEKPZ010000085.1 coordinate 16,489, forward strand.
GGGACAGCCCCATATTAGCCAGGATTTCTTTGATCTCGTTCAGCGATTTGCGCCCGAAATTCTTGGTGCGCAGCATTTCGGCTTCGGTCTTCTGCACCAGCTCGCCGATGGTTTGAATGTTGGCGTTCTTCAAGCAGTTGTACGAGCGGACGCTGAGCTCCAACTCCTCCACGGAGCGGTTCAGGATCTCGCCCATCTTGTCCATGCCGTGCTCGGAGACGTCCTCGGCGGCCTCCGGCAGTTCCTCGAAGTTGATGAAGATGGACATGTGGTCCTTCAGCAGCTTGGCGGCGTAGCCGATGGCGTCCTGCGGAGAAACCGCGCCGTTGGTCCAGACTTCGAGCGTGAGCTTGTCGTAGTCGGTCATCTGCCCCAGACGGGCGGCTTCCACGGCGAAGTTCACCTTGCGCACCGGCGAATGCACGGAGTCGATGGGGATGTAGCCGAGGGCCAGGTCTTCGTCGAAGTTCTTGTCGGCGCTGACGTAGCCGCGGCCGTTCTTGAGGCGCATCTCGACGCTGAGCTTGCCGCCTTCGCTGACGGTGGCCAAGTGCAGATTGCGGTCGAGCACTTCCACGTCCTGGTCGGTCTGGATCTGGGAGCTCATCACTTCGCCCGCGTGATCCACCGACAGATGCACGGTTTTGACCGCCTCGCCCATGATCTTGAAAGGAATCTGTTTCAGGTTGAGGATGATGTCGGTGGCGTCTTCAACCACGCCCGGAATGGGGCTGAACTCGTGCTCGACGCCCTCGATGCGCACCGCCGTGATGGCGGCGCCCTCGATGGAGCTGAGCAGGATGCGGCGCAAGCTATTGCCGATGGTCGTGCCAAAGCCGCGTTGAAACGGCTGGGCGGTGAACATGCCATACCGCTCCGTGAGGGTCTCGGTATTGGCAACCAGTCTTTTCGGTTTCTGAAAGCCCTTGAACATAATCTCCTTTTGGGGTCCGCCCTACTTTGAATACAATTCCACGATGAGCTGTTCGTTCAACTGAATCTGGACCAGTTCCTCGCGCTTGGGCAGGCTGGTAATCTTGCCTTTGAGCGCTTCCCGATCCACATCCATCCAGGACGGCGACGGCGCGTGTGCGGTGGCATCGCGGGCCGAGAGGATGGTCGGGTTATTCTTGCTGGGCTCGCGCACGGCGACCTCGTCGCCGATCTTGACCATGAACGAGGGAATATCCACCTTGCGCCCGTTGACTTGAACGTGGCCGTGCCGCACGATCTGGCGGGACTGCGGCCGGCTGGTGCCGAAGCCCATGCGGTAGATCACGCTGTCCAGGCGGCGTTCCAGGTTGGAAAGCATCACATCGCCGGTGATGCCTTTCGACAGTGAGGCCTTCTCGAAGTTGTTGCGGAACTGGGTCTCCAGCAGACCGTAGATGCGGCGGGCCTTCTGCTTTTCGCGCAACTGCAGGCCGTAGCCGACCAGCTTGGCCTTACGGTCTTTACCATGCTGCCCGGGGACGAAGTTGCGCTTTTCGATGGCGCACTTCTCGGTGTGGCAGCGCTCGCCTTTCAGGAATAGCTTCATGCCCTCGCGCCGGCAAAGCCGGCATACCGGGCCGATGTATCTTGCCAATGTCTTCTCCTTACCTTTCGTTACTCACGCTTACTACAAGGTGCAGTTTACGGTCATGGCGACCTTCGTCCTGCTTTCTACAAGGGGCTGGGGGCTGGGGTTTTGCTTTTCCCTAGTCCCTAGCCCCCAAGCCCTAGACCCGCCTTTTCTTCGGCGGCCGGCATCCATTGTGCGGAATCGGGGTGACGTCCTTGATCTGGCGCACTTCGATTCCGGCCGTGGATAACGCGCGCACCGCCGACTCGCGGCCCGAACCGGGACCGCTGACCCGCACTTCTACTGTACGCAACCCGCTCTCGCTAGCTTTGTTCGCCGCCGTCATAGCGGCCTGCTGCGCGGCAAAGGGCGTCCCCTTGCGCGATCCGCGGAAACCCAGCGATCCGGCGCTGGACCACGAAACCACGTTGCCTTCCTGATCCGCGATAGTCACGATGGTGTTGTTGAACGTGGCCTGTATATGCACGATGCCCGAATGGACGACGCGCTTTTCCTTCTTCTTGAAGCTCTTCTTCTTGGTCGGTTTTGCCGGTGCTTTTGCCATACGCCTCTACTATGTCCCGCTATGTTTTCGATGTGGCTTTCTTCTTGTTGGCCACGGTGCCGCGCCGCGGGCCCTTGCGGGTGCGCGCGTTGGTGTGCGTGCGCTGGCCGCGCACGGGCAGGCCGCGCCGGTGCCGCAGGCCGCGGTAGGAACCCATCTCGATGTGGCGCTTGATGTTCATCGAGATTTCTTTGCGCAGGTCGCCTTCTACCGCGCCTTCTTCTTCCAGAATCGTACGGATCCGGCTGACCTCGTCCTCGGTCAGATCGGCCACCTTCTTATCGAAATCGATGCCCGCCCGGTAGAGCAGCGACCGCGAACGGGCGCGCCCGATGCCATAGATGTAGGTGAGCCCGATTTCAGCCCGCTTCTTGGGCGGCACTTCCACTCCGGCGATACGTGCCATAGCTTTATCCCTGCCTCTGTTTATGTTTCGGGTTGGTGCAGATGACCCGGACCACGCCCTCGCGGTGGATGACCTTGCACTTATCGCAAATCTTTTTGACTGATGCGCGCACTTTCATAATCGCTCACTTGGCGGGGCTAAAGCCCCGCGCGGGATGAATCCCGCCCTCCATTCCTGTAATCCTGCCCCGCGTAAAATCGTGCGGCGATAATTCCACTCGCACTCGATCGCCCGGCCGCAGCCGCACAAAATTCCGTTTCACCGTCCCCACCGTGTGCGCCAGAACCTGCTGCTTGTTCTCCAGCTCCACGCGATAGAGCGCATTCGGCAACTCTTCCAATACGGTTGCCGTTACTTCGTTCACGGTCTGGTCAACACCCAGGGACCGTTCGAGGTCACCGCCACGCAATGCTCGAAATGGGCCGAATACGACCCATCCTTAGTGACCGCCGTCCACTTGTCTTTCAAAACCCGCGTATCCGGCTTGCCGGCGTTGACCATCGGCTCGATGGCCAGCACCATGCCTTCCTTCAGCCGCGGATTCTCGTTCTTCCGCTCCACGTAGTTGGGAACCTGCGGCTCCTCGTGGAGCTGCGTCCCGATCCCGTGGCCCACATATTCCCGCACCACTGAAAACCCGTTGGCCAGTACGTGCTTCTCAACCGTGCCGCAGATGTCAAACAGGCGGTTACCCGCCTTGGTCTGCTGGATGCCCAGTTCCAGCGATTCCTGGGTCACCCGCATCAGCTTGCGGGTCGTCTCGCTAACTTCCCCGATCGCCACGGTGGTGGCCGAATCCCCGTAGTAACCGTCGAGCTGCACGCCCGTGTCGATCGAAACGATATCGCCCTTTTTCAAAACCCGCTTGGCCGACGGCATGCCATGCACGATCTCGTCGTTCACCGAAGTACACAGCACAAACCGGAACGTATCGCCGGCGGCCGGCACATAGTAGCCTTTGAAAGCCGGACGCGCGCCGGCGTCCTTCATCATGCGCTCGGCGGCGACTTCCAGATCCAGCGTGCTGACGCCCTCGCCAGCCATCTTCTCCAACTCGTGCAGGATCTGCCAGACCAGTAAACCACTGCGCCGCATCTTCTGGAGTTCCGCGGCGGTCTTTCGAATAATCATCCCGATACAGCCGGCTCGGCCCGCAATCCCGCCTCCGGACTCTGGATCTGCCGGCAGACCTGAAACAACAGCGCCTCCGGGGTTCGATCGCTGGCGTCAATCTCAAAGAGCCGGCGGCCCTTCTCCCGGAAAAACTCAATCAGCGGCCGGCTTTGCGATTCGTACGCCGCCAGCCTTGCGCGAATCACCGACTCCCGGTCGTCGTCGCGAATCGCCAGCGCCTGCCCATCCAGGTCGCATACCCCCTCCACCCGCGGAGGGTTGGAAACCATGTTGTAGAGGGTACCGCAGCGGGGGCACTGCCGGCGTCCGGTTAACCGGGTAACTATTATATTGTAATCGACAATGAGGTGAATCACCAACTCGCGAATACCCCGGCTATCCAGCCAGTTGCACAGACGCTCAGCCTGTTCCCGGGTCCGCGGATAACCGTCCAGAATAAATCCAGCCTGGGCATCCGGCTGGGCCAAGCGCCGCTCTACTAAGCGGTCGACCACTTCATCCCGCACCAAGGCGCCCGACTGCATGGTAGCCGCCACCCGCACACCCAGCGCATTGCCTTCCCGGATATGCTCGCGGAGCATATCGCCCGTCGATATGTGCGGCGCCTTCAAATGATCCTTGAGAAGGTTGGCCAGCGTGCCCTTTCCCGAACCGGGGGAACCAAATAAAACCACAGCTTGCGTCATGGAAAGCTGGCTTGCGTCAGAATGTGCTGCGGCGCCCGCGAATCCTCCCCGCCCGGGGCGTAAAGCCCTCGTAATGGCGCATGATCAACTGCGCTTCAACCTGGTTGATGGTATCCATGGCCACGCCCACCACGATCAGCAGCGATGTGCCGCCAAAGTAAAAGTTCACGTTCAATCCTTCCAGCAGGAAGCGGGGCGCATAAGCATCCATGAAGTTGCCAAGCAAAGGCAAATGCTGCAGCTTGATGCCGGAAATCATGATGTCCGGAATCAGGCACAGGATCGCCAGGTAGATTCCGCCCACCACCGTGATCTTGGTCAGGATGGCGTTCATGTACTCAGCTGTATTGCGTCCCGGCCGGATGCCCGGAATAAATCCGCCGTATTTGCGCATGTTGTCGGCGGCTTCATTGGGGTTGAAGATGATGGATACGTAAAAGAAACAGAAGAAAATGATGCCCGCCACGAACAGCACGTAGTAGAGCGGTTCGCCGTGCCGGATGGAAGCCAGCGTATTGCTCAGCCAGGTCATGTTCTTGACGAACGGCACGCCCGCCAGGGTCTGCGGGAACGCCAGGATCGAGGAAGCGAAAATCACTGGAATGACGCCGCCGGCATTCACTTTCAAGGGCATGTGCGTGGACTGGCCGCCCATCACCCGCCGCCCCACCACGCGCTTGGCGTACTGCACCGGAATGCGCCGCTCGCCGCGCTCCACCAGCACGATGAAAGCTACCACCCCAACCATCATGGCCAGAATGAAGATCATCTGCAGCACGCCCCACTCCCGCGTGATAAACGTATTGCGGTAGATGTTGGAGATGGCGTTGGGCAGCCCGACGACGATGCCGGCGAAGATGATGAGCGACATGCCGTTGCCGATGCCGCGATCGCTGATCTGTTCGCCCAGCCACATAATGAACGCCGTGCCGGTGGTCAGGGAGATGATGGTCATCAATACGAATCCCCAGCCAGGGTTGTCGACGAAGCCGCCGTTGCTGTGCTGCAGTCCTTGCGCGATGCCGAACGATTGGATGATGGAGAGGGCAATGGTCAGATAACGGGTCCACTGGGTAATCTTACGGCGGCCCAGCTCGCCTTCTTTCTGAAGTTTCTCGAGCGTAGGCACCACCACCGTGAGAAGTTGGAGGATGATGGAGGCCGTGATGTAGGGCATGATGCCCAAGGCGAAGACGGTGAAGCGCCGGATGTTGCCGCCCGCGAAAAGGTCGAAGAAGCCGAAGATGCCGCCCGAATTGCGGTTGAGGAAGTCTTCCCACCGGAGCGTGTTGATACCAGGCGTAGGAATATGGCCGCCCAGGCGGTACACCGCCAGCATGGCGAGCGTGAACAAGACTCGCTTGCGCAGATCGGGGATACGAAATACGTTGGCGAACGCTTCAAAAAACTTCATGGTTCCTTCGCTTCCAATTACGCGCGCGGCACGGCGCCGATCACCACGGCTTCGCCGCCGGCCGCTTGAATCTTCTCCACCGCGGATTTCGAAAACAGGTGCGCTTCCACCCGCAATTTCCGCGTCAATTGGCCGGTTCCGAGCACCTTCAACCCTTCGTGGAGCTTCTTGATCACGCCGTGCTCGAGCAGATGGTCGGGCGTGAAGGTGTCCCCTTCCAGCTTCTCCAGCCGCTCCAGATTGACGATGGCGAATTGCTTCTTGAAGATATTCGTAAAGCCGCGCTTGGGCAGGCGGCGGTGCAGCGGCATCTGGCCGCCCTCGAAGCCGCGCTTCTGGCCGAAGCCGGTGCCGGCGCGCTGTCCCTTGCTGCCGCGCGTGGCGGTCTTGCCATGGCCCGATCCCATGCCGCGCCCAATCCGTTTTCGGACGTGCTTCTGTCCGGCAGGAGGTTTCAATCCGCTAAGATTCATTACGCTCGACTCCTATTCCACTACCTTCAGCAGATGCGGGCATTTATTGACCATGCCGCGGAAAACGGGCGAATCCGGCCGCACCACGACTTGATTGACCTTGCGCAGCCCCAACCCGCGCACCACGCGCTTGTGCTTCTCGGGCGTGCAGATCGGACTGCGATACAGCTTGATCTTAATCATGCCATCCATAAAGGGTCTCCGGTGGCTGGTGGTTAGTGGCTGGTGGCTGGTGGTTTTGACTAATCCACCAACCACCAGCCACCAACCACCAGCCACTTTGCTTCAAAGCTTCTCCACCGCCAGGCCCCGCATTTCCGCTATTTCGTTCTTGTCGCGCAGTTGCTCCAGCGCCACGATGGTGGCCTTCACCACGTTGTGGGGATTATGCGTGCCGATGGATTTCGTCAGCACGTTGGGAATGCCCACCGCGGTGATCACGGCGCGCACCGGTCCGCCGGCGATCACCCCAGTGCCTTCAGGCGCCGGTTTCAGCAGCACCAGACCGCTGCCGAAACGGCCCAGCGACTGGTGTGGAATGGTGGTCCCCAGCATGTGGATCTTGCGCAAATTCTTCTTGGCCGCTTCGATGCCTTTGCGAATGGCCGACGGCACTTCCTTGGCTTTGCCCACGCCGAAGCCCACCACCTTCGCGGACGGGTCTCCGATCACCACCAGCGCGGAAAAGCTCAGGTTCTTGCCGCCCTTGACCACCTTGGTCACGCGATTGATCGATACCACCTGCTCTTTCAAATTGAGCGTCTGCGGATCGATGCGTTTTCTTGTCATTACCGCCATCAGAACTCCAGTCCCGCTTCCCGTGCGGCATCCGCCAGGGCTTTCACCCGGCCGTGGTAGATATAGCCGCCGCGATCGAACACCACTTTCTGAATCCCTTTCTCCTTGGCCCGCTCGGCGACCAGTTTGCCGACCGTCTTGGCAGCCGCCAGATTGCCGCCCTTGCTGCGC
>JBEKPZ010000086.1:0-26098 GCA_049520215.1 Bryobacteraceae bacterium
CGGGAGCCTCCCGCATCGTACACCATCGGCGACGAATAGGCGGCCGAGCCGGTTTGCGACTGCCACAGCAGCTTGCCGCTCATCTTGTCGAGGGCCACCACGGCGGCGCCGGGTCCGCCCGGCGTCACGATGACGCGGTCCCCATCCACCAGCGGCGACTCGCTGATCCCCCAGTGCGGGACGCGGCCGTGGAAGCGATCCACGATGTTGAAGCCCCAGAGGGTCTTGCCGGTGGCTGTCTCCAGACACACCAGCATGCCGTCGGCCGCCAGAGCGTACAGGCGATCGCCATCCACAGTGGGCGTGCCGCGCGGCCCATGTCCGCGCGATTCGTTAAACGGGATACCCGTGTGAGCGCGCCACAATTGCTTGCCCGTGCCTGCGTCGAACGCCAGCACATACTCTTCGTCGCCATGCTGGCCTTGAATGAAGAGGCGACCGGCGGCGATTGCGGCGGACGAGTAGCCCTCGCCGAGTCCCTGGATTTTCCAGACCAGCGGCGGTCCACCCTTGGGCCATGCGTCGAGCAAGCCGGTTTCGGCGGAGATTCCATCGCGGTTCGGGCCGCGCCATTGGGGCCAATCGGCGGCCCAGGCGAGAGTGCCAAAGAAGAGGCAAAGAAGAGAAGCGATTCCGCGACCCAGCATGTGGAAAGGTTACCACGGGGAAGTGGCGGCGGGTTATCGTAGTCTTGGTAAAAGAGAGGAGCCAGCATGACAGCCAGTCCCATCTGTTTCGTAATCATGCCGTTCGGAACCAAGAAAGATCCGAGCGGCGGGCCGGACATCGACTTCGACGCGGTTTATGAGCAAGCCATCCGACCGGCGATTGAAGGCGCCAAGATGGAGCCGATCCGCGCGGACGAAGAACGCACCGGCGGCATCATCCACAAGCCCATGTACGAGCGTCTGATTCTGTGCGACTTTGCGATTGCGGACCTGACCACGGGAAACCCGAACGTGTTCTATGAGCTGGGCGTGCGGCATGCCGTCCGTCCGCACACCACCGTCGCCATTTTCGACCAGCGCCAGAAGCCGCCCTTCGACCTGAACCTGCTTCGCTGCCTTCCCTACGACGCGGGTAAGCTTTCTGATCTCGCGCTGAGCTTGAGCAAGCGGCTTTCCGAACTGCGCGACGTTGCATATCAGGATAATGCAATCGACAGCCCGCTGTTCCAACTCTTGGACGGCTACCAGCCTCCCGACATCGCGCATATGAAGACAGACGTGTTTCGCGACCTGGTGCGCTATGCCGCCGACATGCAGCGCTCACTGGCGAAAGCGCGGCGCTCGGGCGACGTCAACGAAGTGGCGCAGATCGAAAAGTCGCTTGGCCCATTCGATAGCGTCGATGCCGGCGTGCTGGTCGACTTGTTGCTGAGCTATCGCGCCGTGAACGGATGGACTCAGATGATCGCCCTGTATGAACGGCTTCCGCAGTACCTCAAGAACACGACTCTTATCCGTGAACAGCACGGCTTTGCGTTGAACCGCGCCGGAGACCGGGCCGAAGCGCTGGATGTGCTGGAGGCGGTGGTCAAAGAGAGCGGCCCGAGTTCGGAGACCAACGGCTTGATCGGACGGGTGTACAAGGACCTCTGGACCGAAGCGCGAAAGGCAGGCCGGAGTATTCAGGCCGAAGGCTACCTCAATCAGGCGATCGACTCATACACTCGCGGTTTCGAGGCCGACTGGCGCGACGCTTACCCTGGGATCAACGCCATCACACTACTGGAGATCCGCGGCGACTCCGAATCCCTCGCGCGCAAAGAGGAACTGGCGCCCGTAGTGCGCTTCGCGGTCAGGCAACGCCTCAAGTCGACCAAGCCCGATTATTGGGATTATGCGACACTGCTCGAGATCTCCGTGCTCGGAAACCAGGAGCAGGAAGCCGCCCAGCAGCTCCGAAACTGCCTGGTTGCGGTGCGCGAGGTGTGGGAGCCGGCGACGACCGCCAATAACCTGAAACTGATTCAAGAGGCGCGCCAGGCGAGGAACGTGCAGCAACCGTGGCTCGACGAGATCGTTTCGGAACTTCAGACCGCGACCGTCGCATGAGGCGTCCCGGCCAATGTTTGAGATTACGACCATGGTCATCGTCCATGGTACAAATTAGATATGCGTGAAATCGCTATCTCTCAATTCAAGGCCACCTGCCTGGCGGTACTGGAGGACGTGCGGCGGACCCGCAGGCCCGTTCGGGTCACTCGTTTTGGCAAACCCGTTGCCGAGGTGATCCCGCCTGGCGTCGCACCGAAGGAGTCATGGTTGGGTTGCATGAGGGATTCGCTCGAAATCTCGGGAGACATCGTCGAACCGGTCCGCGCGTTCGACCGGTGGACCGTTCGCTGACCATGCAATTGCTCCTCGATACACACATCTGGATCTGGGCGCTTCACTCTCCAGAGAAGCTCAGCCACGCCGTCCGGCGGCAGCTTGAAAACCCAAAGAACGAGCTATTTCTATCGCCGGTCTCGATCTGGGAGGCTCGTCACCTCGTACGCCGCAAGCGGTTGCGCATCAAGACCGGCTTTTCCGACTGGCTGGACATGGTCTTTGCGCGGGCGCCGCTCAAAGAAGCACCGTTCAATTTCGCCGTGGCGGCCGAAGCTTCCGGTATCGAGTTGCCGGAGTCCGATCCAGGGGATGTGTTCCTGGCCGCAACCGCTTCGGTCTTCCGGCTTACCTTGGTGACCGCCGACTCGCAATTCGCCGGGCGCTCCTGGTTGAAGACGATGGATAACGACTAATCGCAAGCCCGACAAATGCGTCTGCCTTGATTCGAGTTCCTCTTCGCCCCGGAAACGCGATCGAAGTGGCACTCGCTTCCTCTTTGAGAGCCTTCTGGCCTGCGCGTGGGCCTGATGGTGTAACCGGATTAGGCTTTTGTCGCCGATGTCGCTGTAGAGGAGCTATTGAGGCTCGCGTAATAAAGTGACAGCCAGCTTGGATCTTGTGGGGCGGGCGTTCTGCCCGCAGCCGGCTTTCAGCCGGCCTGAGCCGCCTAAAAAGGCGGCGGCGGCCAAGATTGGCCGCCCCACATCAGCCCCAATGGAAAGTGACACATTTGTCGCCACAATTGTCACTGTATTAAGCGAAACTCAATAACGCCCGCATTCCCCGCGGGTCCGCTTCTTGGCCGTTCATCGATTCCACCATCACGATTTGTTCGCCGCCGTGGGACCGCCGAAAGTGGCCGTGGTAGGATGTGGGCAAGTGCCCGAGATCAGCCGTTTTTTTTTGCATCTTGATTCGAATGTATTTCGACGACCACAACCCACCGCACTTCCACGCGATCTACGCTGGGGATGAGGCGCAGATCGCGAGTCGAGCCTGTCGAGATCATCGAGGATGTTATTATGTTTCCGCGCGTAACGGGGGTCCGGCACGTCGGAGAGTACCGCCTGCAACTGAGTTTCACCGACGGTACTACAAGCGAGATGGACTTCTGGGGACGGATTGCCGGCCGCGGCGGGGCCTTCCGTCCGCTGCAGGATATTGAGTTTTTCAAACAGGTCCGAGTGGATCCTGAGGCGGGGACGATCGTCTGGCCGAATGGAGTCGACTTCTGCCCGGATGTCCTGTACAGTCTCGCTACGGGGAAGTCGGTGCAAGTTCCAGAACCAGCCTGACGGTCTCCGTCTACTCTTACCCGCCGCTTGACCCGCGGCCACCGCCGATTATATCCTTGGGATCAAATCCGGGTATCCTTAGAGGAAACACTCATGATGCGACGCTGTGCATTCTTCCTCCTATTTTCATCGGTCAACCTCGCCCAACAGACCGGCGCGGTGGGCGACTGGCCGGACTGGCGCGGACCCGATCGCGACGGCATCTCGCGCGAAAAAGGCCTGCCCGAAAAGTGGTCGCTGGACGGCCAGGGCCTGGCCTGGAAAGCGCCTTATGGCGGCCGCTCGACTCCTGTCGTGCTGGGCGATCATCTGTACCTCGAGAACACGGCCGGCGCGCGCGAGACCGAGCAGGAGCGCCTCATGTGCTTCAACGCCGACACCGGTAAGCTGCTCTGGGAATACAAGTTCACCCTGTATCAAAGCGATGTGCCTGCCCATCGCGTGGGCTGGGCCTCGCCGGTCGCCGACCCGGAGACCGGCAACGTCTACAGCTTCGCCGTCAACAATCTGGTAACCGCGCTCACCAAAGACGGCCAGAAGCTGTGGGAGCGTTCTATCACTGAAGAGTTTTCGCCCTTCACCACGCACGGCGGGCGCACCGTTTCGCCCATGATCGACGGCAACCTGGTGATCGTCTCGACGCCCACATCCACCTGGGGCACGCAGGCCAACCGGGCGCAGCGCTTTATCGCGCTCGATAAACGTACCGGCAATATTGTGTGGATCAGCACGCCGGGCGGGCGGCCGTACGATACCAGCTATGGCCCCATGAACATCGCTACCGTCGAGGGAACGCGGCTACTGTTGGCCGGCGGGTCCGACGGCGCGGTGCTGGCCATGAAGCCGCAGACCGGCGAGCCGGTCTTCAACCTGGTGATCGCCAAGCGCGGGCTCAACACGGGAATCGTGCTGAACGGCAAATACGCCATCGCCTCCCACGGCGACGAAAACCTGGACAGCAACGAGATGGGCATGATCTTCGCCTTCGACGCCACGCGACGTGGCAAGCTCGGCAAGGATGCCATCAAGTGGTCGGTGCCCGGATTCGTGGGCGGCTTCTCCTCGCCGGTCATCGATGGAGACCGCATCTACCAGGCCGACAACGGCGGGAACCTTTTCGCTTTCGATGTCGAGACCGGACGGCAGCTTTGGAAACAGAACCTGGGCACCGTGCAGAAAGCGTCGACAGTGTTTGCCGACGGCAAGATTTACATCGGCAGCGAGAGCGGTAAGTTCTTCATCCTGCGGCCGCACGCCGACCGCTGCGACGTCTTGAGCGATGTCGAGTTGCCGCTCAGCGATACGGGCCTTGTGTCGCAGAAGATCCCCGAGCCGGTGGTGGCCGCGGCGGCGGTGGCGCGCGGGCGCGTTTACTTCGTTTCGAGCGACACACTGTATGCCGTCGGTCCGAAGAAGACAGCGGGGCACCCGTGGACGCCGGTGGTGCAGGCCATGGAGCCTGGGCAAGGCGATCCGGCTTGGGTGCAAGTGGAGCCCACCGAGTTGGTGCTGACGCCGGGTCAGTCGGTTGAGTTGCACGCGCGCCTGTTCGACGCAGCGGGCCGTTTCCTGCGCGAAGAGAAGTCCGCCACATGGTCGCTCGATCACCTGAAGGGAACGGTCACGGATGGCACGTACGCAGTGGCGGCCGATCCCGTGGGCCAAGCCGGATTGATTAAAGCTACCGTGGGCAGCCTCACCGGAGAGGCGCGCGCCCGCGTCGTCCCGCCGCTGCCTTGGAACGAGACGTTCGATTCCTACGCGGTCGGCACGCTGCCGCCACACTGGGTCAGCGCGCAGGCCGGGCGCTTTCAGGTGAGCCTGCTCGATGGCCAGAAGGTGCTCGAAAAGCAGCCCACCGACACGCTCTTCAAACGCATGCGTGTCTTCATGGGACCTTCGAACTGGTCCAACTACACGGTGGAGGCCGACATCCGTATCCCCGAAAAACGCCGCCAGATGGGCGACGCCGGCATCGTGGCGCAGCGCTATACGCTGGTGGCATTCGGCAACAACCAGCGCCTGGAGATGAACTCCTGGCAGCCTGAAGTGGCGCGCGCCGTGTCCGCGCCGTTCGAGTGGAAGCCGGACACCTGGTATCGCCTGAAGCTGCGCGTGGAAAACACCGCCGACGGCAAGACTCGTATTCGCGGCAAAGCCTGGGCCGTGGCCGATCCCGAGCCGGATGTCTGGCTCATCGATCGCACCGACCCAATTCCCAACAAACAGGGCAGCCCCGGCCTCTTCGCCGACGCCCAGTTTGGAGTGTATTTCGATAACTTTAAAGTGACCCCAAATCAATGAAACGCGCCATCCTGCTCGCTCTAATCTGCCTCCCGATTTCGCTGTGGCTGTTGCTTGCGTCCGATCCCGGCACGGGCGACTGGCCCATGTGGGGCGGCACGCCCGACCGCAACATGGTGTCGTTCATGAAGGGCATTCCCACCACCTGGGATGTCAAAACCAAGAAGAACGTGAAGTGGATGGCGCAACTCGGCTCGCAGAGCTACGGCAACCCCGTGGTGGCGGGCGGCCAGGTCTACGCGGGCACCAACAACGAACTGGTGCGCAATCCTAAAGAGCCCGGCGACCGCGGCGTGCTGATGTGCTTCCGCGAATCGGACGGCAAGTTTCTTTGGCAGCACGCCAACGAGAAACTGGCGGCCGGGCGCGCGCTGGACTGGCCGTTCCAGGGCGTGTGCTCCTCGCCGCTGGTGGAAGGCGAGCGCCTGTATTACGTTTCCAACCGCTGCGAAGTGGTGTGCCTGGATGCGCACGGCGACGGCAACGGCGGGCCCAAGGTGATCTGGAAGTTCGACATGATCGAAGAGGTGGGCGCCTCTCCGCACAACATGGCGAACTCGTCGCCGGTTTCCTACGGGAACCTGGTGTTCGCGGGCACGGCCAACGGTCAGGACGAAAGCCACGTGCATATTCCTTCGCCGCGCGCGCCGTCGATGATCGCGCTGAATAAGAACACGGGCAAGAAGGTTTGGGAAGTGAACAACGTGGGCGAACGCATCCTGCATGGGCAGTGGTCGTCGCCCGCGGTGGGCAAGATCGGCGATGTGGTGCAGGTGGTGATGGGCGAGGGCGATGGCTACGTGCGCGGATACGAAGCGGAGACCGGGAAGAAGCTGTGGGAGTTCGATATGAACCCTAAGGACTCGGTGTGGCCCAAGACGCGCAACGAAGTGATCGCCACGCCGGTGATTTGGGAAAACAAGGTGTTCATCGCCAACGGCCAGGACCCCGAACACGGCGAGGGCGTGGGGCATCTGTATGGCATCGACGCCACCAAGCGCGGCGATATCACCCAGACCGGGCGGCTCTGGCATTACGACAAAATCCGCCGCTCGATTTCGACGGGCGCGATTTACAATGGGCTGCTGTTTTACTCCGATTTCAGCGGCTTCCTGCATTGCCTGGACGTGAACACGGGCAAGCCTTACTGGACGCACGATCTGTTGTCGGCGGTGTGGGGATCGCCGATGGTGATCAACGGCAAGGTGTATATAGGCGATGAAGACGGCGACGTCCTGGTGCTGGAAGCGGCCAAGGAGAAGAAGCTGATCTCGACGATCAACATGGGCAGCTCGGTTTATGCGACAGTGGTGCCGGCCAACGGCACGCTGTTCGTCATGAACCGGAATGAGCTTTGGGCGTTGAGCGAGAAGTGACGAAGGCAGAAGGCAGAAGGCAGAAGTCAGAAGGCAGAAGTCAGAAGGCAGTACACCTTGTGGCGAGTGCCCTGAGCCTTACCCGACTTAAGACCAGCACGAGCTTTTCGTGAGTTTGGGAAGTCGACGGTCAAATTGCGTGATCCAGATGGGATTCACCCTCGACATTCGAACTCAGGTCGTATTCGGCGAATCCCGCTTTCAGGAGCTGGCTACCCTGGCACGGGACTTGGGATTTAGCCGCACCCTTCTGGTTTCAGACCCGGGTCTGCAGTCCACTGGCTACCCCGATCAAGCCATCGCGATGCTCTCTGCAGCCGGCATCGTAGCGCACGCCTTCCACGACTTCTCGCCGAATCCCGATACCGCAATGGTGGAAGCGGGCCGCATCGCTGCGGCGGCGCACGGCATCGACTCGGTGGTCGCGCTAGGCGGCGGTAGTTCGCTCGACTGCGCGAAGGGCATCAACTTCGTTCTCACCAACGGCGGCAGCATGCGCGACTATTGGGGCTTCGGCAAAGCCGCGCGGCCCATGCTGCCCATGATCGCGATTCCGACCACCGCGGGCACCGGCAGCGAAGCGCAAAGCCACGCTCTGATTTCCGACGCCGCGACGCACGTGAAGATGGCCTGCGGCGATCCCAAAGCCGCCTTTCGTGCTGCGATTCTCGATCCGCTGCTGACGCGCTCACAGCCGCGCGAAGTGACCGCCACGGCGGGGTACGATGCCATCTCGCACGCGGTTGAAAGCTTCGTGACAACGCGGCGCACGCCGGCCTCCATCGTGTTCGCGCGGGAAGCTTGGCAACTGCTGGCGGCCAATTTCGATCGCGTGCTCCGCGATCCGTGCGATTTGGACGCGCGCGGCGCCATGCTGCTCGGCGCGCACTACGCCGGCGTCGCCATCGAGAACTCCATGCTCGGCGCAACCCACGCCTGCGCTAATCCGCTAACGGCGCATTACGGTACGACTCACGGCGTGGCCATCGCCGCGCTGCTGCCGCACGTGGTGCGGTGGAACTGGAGTGCGGCGGAGGCGCTATATTGCGAGTTGGCTGGCGCCTCTCTCGCCGATCGGCTCGCGGAACTGGCCGGCGCCGCAAACCTACCCTGCCGCTTGCGGGATCTTGGCGTTCCGCAGGATGCGCTGCCGTTGCTGGCTGAAGACGCCGCTACGCAGTGGACTGGTCGGTTCAATCCCCGCCCGTTTGGTGCCGCGGCGGCGCTGGAGATTTATCAGTCGGCGTATTAATAAAGCGCCCTTCTTGGCCGTATAATCAAAGCTGGGATGAGCAGCGACTACGTCGAACAAAGAGATGGCGGCTATTACGTGGCGGGCGCGCGGGTGTCTCTGGACTCGATCGTCTACGCTTTCCGAGGCGGCGAGAGTCCAGACGATTCAGCAGAATTTCCCGTCGCTCACGCTCGAACAGGTCTACGGCGCAATCGCATTTTACCTGGGGCGCCAAGCTGAGATTGACGCCAACATCCGTGAGGGTGAAGAGGAAGTGCATCGCCTGGTGCCGCCGCTAAGCCACAGGAAGCCGCAGGCGTACGCCAGGCTCCAACGTGCGCGCGAACAGATGGCCAGTCGGTGAGCATTCGCTATCAGGCCGACAACGACCTTAACCAGCTCATTGTCGCCGCGACGTTTCGCAGGGAGCCGAGCATTGACTTCAAGACCGCGCAAAGCGCCCAACTCGATCGTCTTGACGATGTGACGGTATTGCGACGGGCTGCCTCCGAAGGCCGGATTCTGGTCAGTCACGACAAGCGTACGATGCCGCGGCACTTCGTGTCGTTTCTGAACGGCGGGAACGACAGCCCAGGTGCTTGCTTTGTGACGCTGACGGTTTCTCGTTTCGGGTCCACGACCGAGAACTCCTGTGCTCCGCTCGAAAGGCATAGGACGGCTTTTTCGCGGATTTCGGCGCGCGTGTCTGAAGGCGATAACACCTCGATCACCAGTTCCGGTGAACCGTGTAGATTGTCGTCATCGGAGGTCGAGTCCCAGCGCCCTCGCGAGACAAAGGCCACGTGTGCGCCGCGCAGATCGTATTCGCGAAGCGCCCCGAAGGCGACCTCGGTTGCGACAGCACCCAGGTGCTCCGCTTTCGGTCGTAACAATCTCACCAAACGAGATTGCAGCTTCGCGTGCCCCATCGTGGGTCGTGGCAGGGTGACCAGCGTTCCCCGGTGGAGTTCCTGAATGACGTCTTCACGGTCCGGCCACTGGCGATACTCGTCGACTGTCATGGCCATTTCAGCGTCCCCACAATCTCCCGCACATTCCCGACGCCCTCCTCCCGCAAGAAGCGGCCCAACTCTTGCGCGACGCGCACTGGCGAGCGTGGATCCCAAAACGTTGCAGTGCCCACCTGAACGGCGCTGGCGCCGGCCACCAGGAATTCGGCGGCGTCCTCACCGGTCGCGATGCCGCCCAGCCCGATCACCGGGATCTTCACCGCCTGCGCGGCCTGGTACACCAGGCGCAGGGCGATGGGCTTGATGGCCGGTCCGGAAAGTCCACCGAAGCCGGCTCCCAGGCGCGGGCGGCGCGCGCGCGCGTCGATGGCCAGCGCCACAAACGTATTTACCAGCGAGATGGCATCCGCGCCGCTGTCTGCCGCCGCACGCGCCAGCGGCTCGATGGCGGCCACGTTCGGCGACAGCTTCACGATTACGGGCCGCCGCGCCACGCGCTTCACGGCGCCGACCACCTCCGCCAGCAGCGCCGGATCGCTCGAAAAATAGATGCCGCCGTGTTTCGTGTTCGGGCAGGAAACGTTCAGTTCGTAGCCCGCGAGGCCCTCGGCCGACTCCAGCACGCGCACCACTTCCACGTAGTCCTCGGCGGCGTAGCCGAATACGTTGGCGAAAACCGCCGTCCGCAAGCGCGCCAATTGCGGGAGCTTCTCGCGCACGAATGCGCGCACGCCGATGTTCTGCAGGCCGATCGAATTCAGCATGCCGGCTTGGGCTTCCCAGATGCGGGGCGGCGGATTGCCCTCCATCGGCTCGCGCGACAAGCCCTTCACCACCAGCCCGCCCAGTGCGTTCAGATCCACCAACCGCTCGAATTCGACTCCGTAACCGAACGTTCCGGAAGCCGCCAGCACGGGATTACGGAGCGCGATGCCGCACAGCGAAACCTCCAGACGCGCATCGTCCGAGCTCATTTCACGCGCTCCTCTTCGCCTTCCGCGTAGGCTTCCACCAGCACCTCTCCGATGGCGGACGATGGCGCGGCGATCCCGGCGGCGCGCGCTACCGTGGGCGCCAGGTCCACCGACTCGATGGAGCGTTCGATCAACTTCTTGCCAAACTGCGGGCCATACAGAAACAGCGGCACGCTGGTATCGTAGTTATACAGCGAGCCGTACGATACGCCGCGGCCCGCGCCAAAATCCTCGACGGATTCCGGCTCGTAGGAGAGCATCACATCGCCGGAGCGCAAATCGTGAAAACTGTTTTCGAAACGCCGGCGCCAGTCGCCGGTGTGCGAGCAGTCTCCATCCGCCGTGTAATAACCGGCCACGCCGGGCAGGCGCAGGGCTGCCTCGCCCGCCAGTTTGCGCGCGTCGCGCAGGGGAGCGTTTTGTTTTTGGAGCGCCTCCAGTTTCAGATAGAGGAACGGGTAGACGTACTTGTCTACGTACACGTTTTTCACCGCGCCTTTATCGATCCGATCGCTCAGCGCCTTGCCGATGGCCCGCGCGATAGCTTCCCCGGAAATCGCTTTTTGCGAGCGCAGCGCGGGATCCGGATCCGGCGGCGCGCCATGCGCGGCGGCAAAGATCAGGTTGTAATTATTCTTTCCCGGCGCTTTGTTCAGCACTTCCAAAGTGCGCTGGATCTGCTGGTCGAGATGCAGCGTCATCTGGCCCATCAGCGAAGAATCCGAACCCGTTTCGTAGCCCAGCAACGCCATCGAACCCAGTGTGACGAAAACGAAATCCAACCCTTCGCGCTGGCCCAGTTTCTCCTCGGCGGCCAGCGTGCGCAGCAACTCGAATTGCGCATCCTGGCAGAAGGGTGACGATTGGTAGAGGGCGAAGAATTCGTCCGGGTGCTGGGGATCGTAGATGAGCCTGCGCAGGGGCCGCAAGTCGCTGCCCGCCCCGACGGCCGCCCATCTCTGGTCGTGCAGTTTCTCGAGCGGCCGTTCGAGATTATGCGCCGCCAGCCATTCCGGCGCGTTGCCGCGCGTGTTGAACTGGCCTTGCGCGTCCATCCAGAAGACTTGCCCCTTGGAATGGCCCGCCAGCAGCGAGGTTGTCCCTTCATTCAGGCCAAGGCAGAAGACACGATTGTGCGGGCCGCGCGCGGCCTCTTCGCGGTACCCGGCGCGTTCTACCTCGTCGGCCAGAGTGGCCGCTTCCAGCATCTCGGCGCGGGCCTTGGTCAACGCGCGTGCCCGCCGGTCGTACCACTGGTCGGCAACGATGCCGTGGAGGTTGGGATAAGCGCCCGTGGCGAGTGTGGCCAGGCCGGTGGCGGTAAAGCCGCTGGCCGCCAGGCGGCAGTCCGGATAATAGACGCCCTTGGTCATCAGCTCGCGGAAGCCGCCGGGGACCAGGAGAGTCCCAGCCCTGTCCAGGTAAAGCTGCCGGAACTGCTCGGCAATCAGAAACACGAGGAGCTTGGGCCGGGGGCGCAGCGCCTGCAGGCTGCCGGGCAGATAGCCGGCCAGTCCGGTCAGGGCGCCCGCGGCGAACCGTCTACGGGAAATGTCCATCGGGTTAGAGTTTAGCAATCCTGCCTGAAATATGGTAACGTATGTTTCTTAATACTTTTTCATAAAGGACATGGGTGTACAGCACTCCTAGGAGAACCAGCCGATGCACGAAGAAGATAGCAGCGTCCTGGGCTTGGCTACCATAAGGCGGAATCGAGGAATTTCGCTGGAGCAAATCGCGGAAGCCACGAAAATCAACATTCGCAGCCTGAAGGCTATCGAAGGCGGCGATTTTAAGAAACTACCCGGCGGCATTTATAATACCAGCTACATTCGTCAATACGCCAAGGCCATCGACTTCGACGAAGCCGAATTGTTAGCGTTCTACCGCATCCAGATGGGCGTTGCCACTAGCTCCGAAGACACCAGCCGCGGCCGCAATGGCAATGGTGTTGTGGGCGGCGGATACCGGCCGGCTTCCATAGCCGGGTAACCGGCCTGGAGCCGGCTACAACAGGCTAAGGCCCGCAGGCGGGTCCTGGAGGACCCGCGCAGACCTGGAGGTCCGCACCACTAAAAGGCCAAACTTCAGCCGGGCCTCACTCGAACGCCGGCAGGAGGTCTCCGGTCTGCCTAGCCAGGTTCCAGCGGGCCCGTTCGACGGCGTACTGTGCGTCGTAGAACGCGATCCACTTGCCGCTCTCGGCGATGCGCGATTCCTCGACCTGGCTCAGCCGGATGCGGCCCTCCTGCAGCAGCGCCAGATTCACGGAAAGCTGCTCGCGCGCGAGGTCCAGATCGAGCTGCGCGACATCCCGCTGCGCTTCCGCCTTGCGCACTTCGCGGTAGCCCTGGTGAGTGCCGGCGATAATCTGGTTGCGCGTATTGGCCAATTGGATACGCAGCTTGGATGCTTCGGCATCGGCTTCGGCGGCCAGCGCGCGCACGCCGGTTCCGGCTAATAGCGGGAGCACAAACGAAACGCCGATCTCACCATTGTTGCGCTGGTATTTGAGGAAGTAGTCCTGGTAGTGGTTGAAGGTGGCGAACAGACCATACTGCGCCACCAGTTCGACGCGCGGCAGGCGCGCGGCTTTGGCCGCCCGGCCCTCCAGGCCCTTGGCCGCAATCTGGGATTCCAAACGGCGCAACTCTCCGCTCGACTGTAGCGCGTTTCCCACGGCGGCCTCCTCGGAAGGCGGCAGGGGCGGAATGGCGCGCTCTTCGGCGGCCGGCTGCACGCGGTCGTCGGCGCCGTAGCCCAGCACGATGGCCAGCGAAGTTTCGGCGGTGTCGCGATCCGCATCCAAAGAATCGGCGATCTGGCGGGCGCGCGCCAGGCTGAGCGCGGCCCGCTTGGATTCGAGCGGCAATTCGCGCCCTTCCTGCACGCGGTTCTCGACGGCGGCCAGCACCTTTTGGGAGCTCTCCACTTCCTGGCGCGCCATCTGGCCGGCGCGCGTGGCGCGTTCGGCATCGACGAAAAGCACCGCCGTGCGGAAGGCCACGTCATCCTTCTTGGCGGACGCCACGATGCCGGCCCCGCGAGCCTCCTCCTTGCTCTCGGCCACCGCGTAGCTCTGCTGGCGGTTGAACAAAGACTCCGCGACGCGCCCTTGCACCACGGACGGCGCCGCGCCGTCGATGCTCATCGGAAATCCGTTGGTGTATGCGAGTCCGCTGCCGAGATAGACGTGCGGAGTGAACGGGTCCTTCCGGACGCGCACGGCTTGCTGCGCTTTCAGTTCATCGAGGCGCGCCATGGCAATCTCGGGGTTTTGCTGCAGGGCGCGCTCAACCGCCTGGCGCAGGCTCATGGTATGCACCTCGGCGCGCAGAGCGGCGGCGCAGCACGCCAGCGCGAGGGTTCTGGTCAACTTTGACATGTTGGTATTGTCTCAGGAGTGACAAGTGCGGGGCTGAAGCCCCGCGCGGGATAAATCCCGCCCCCCAACCTACTTCCGGAAGCGGCGGATCTGCAGCGTGTGGCGGTCGGAGCGGTAGAAACCGATCACGTATACGGTGGCTCTGCCCCCGGTCGAGTAGAGCGCCTGTCGAATGCGCAGCACCGGCGCGCCAGCGTGAATCCCAAGCAACTCGGCGATACGCGCGCTGGCGGGTGTGGCGTCTACTTCTTCGTCGGCATACTGCAGCTCAATGCCGTACTCGCGCTCCAGCGTGGCGAACAGGGAGCGGCGTTCCAATGGCAGGCGGAGCAAGCCTGCGAACTCCTCCGCGGGAAGGTAGCAACTCTCCACCGCGAAAGGTTGCTCGCCGGATTGCCGCAGCCGTTCCAGCTTTACCAGCCGGCTGTGCGGCGGAAGCGCCAGCCGCGCGACAGCTTCCTGTTCTCCGTCAATAATGCTCAGGCACAAGATCCGCGAGCGCGCCGGCAAACCCCGGCTGGCCATTTGCTCCGTGAAGCTAGCCAGGCGGTTGAAGTGGATCTTGGGCAGCGCGACGAACGTTCCGGCGCCGCGCCGCCGGTCCACCAGCCCTTCGTGCTCCAATTCCGCCAAGGCATGCCGGGCGGTCATCAAGCTCACTTCGTTGTTGCGCGCGAGCTCTCTCTCAGACGGCACAGCGTCCCCAGGTTGCAACTCGCCGGCCTCGATGCGCTTGCGTAGCGCGTATTGGATGCGCCGGTACGCGGGCGCAACCGGTTCGGTATTCTGCAGCATCAGTATTCCGTTTCGGTACCGCCTCGGGCAAGGCTACCAGGAACTTGCAGGCGGCATGACGTGCTATAGTGCGCCGACGAAGACGTGCTATAGAGCATCAACGATGGTATTCTACCCCGAACTCGCGCCGAATTCCAGACATTTAGCAATTTTTCTCTTGACGTACCATTACAACCGGATTTATACTCCCCTCATAGCAGATTTCTGCTATATAGCTATTTGCCAGGGTTCTTGGCGGGCACGCAATGTGCGATATAGCACTATGCCCGCTGCAATGAGAGGCCGGAGAGGCTCGCGCTTCTCCTCAACACGTGGGAGGAAGAATTCGTGAAACTACGCACGCTGCTGTTTGCTTGGATAGCGGCTTGTGCCCTGGGAGCTTCGCTCTGGGGCCAGCAGGTGACCGCGACCATTTCAGGAAGGGTCACCGACCCATCGGGCGCCGCAGTCTCGGGCGCCAAGGTGTCGGCCACATCCGTGGAACGTGGCATTACATATCCAGCCACGACCAACGGGGAGGGCTACTACAATCTGCCGAACCTTCTGGTTGGCGATTATAACGTAAAAGTTGAGAACGCAGGTTTCCAGACAGCTACGCAGTCGAACATTACGCTGCAAATGAACCAGGTTGCCAAGATGGATTTCCAGCTTCAGGTAGGCAATGTCCAGACGCTGGTCGAGGTGACCTCGGCGGCGCCTGTGCTGCAGACCGAGGAAACCCAGCTCGGCCAGGTGATCGACTCGCGTACGGATACTACGCTGCCCCTGGCCACGCGCAACTACGTGCAATTGACGATGCTCGCGGCCGGGACGGTACACCCCGACCCCTCTACATTTCAGAGCGGCCAGACGACTTCCAGCAGCGGACGCCCTTATGTAAATGGCAACCGCGAGCAGGCCAATAATTTCATGCTGGACGGCATGGACAATAACCAGGTGTCCGATAACCTAGTTGGCTACGCGCCGAGCATTGATGCCATCCAGGAATTCAACGAGATTACCCAGAATGGGCCGGCCGAGTTCGGCAACTTCATGGGCGGTATCATCAGCACTTCGATCAAGTCGGGTACCAATCAATTCCACGGCGATGTTTTCGAGTTCCTCCGCAATGACGTTTTGAACGCCAATTCGTGGGGGAACAACTTTACGGATGCGTCGAGAGCCAAGCTGCGGTGGAACGAGTTCGGCGGCACGTTGGGCGGCCCTATCAAGCGCGATAAGCTATTCTTCTTCGTCGACTACCAGGGCCAGCGCTTCGATACGCCTACCAGCATCGGCGCTATCAGCGTGCTCACGCCGGCGGAGCGGGGCGGCAACTTCTCGGCGATGCTGCAAGGCCCTAATCCCATCCAGCTTTACAACCCATTCTCCACTGGATCGCGGCTGCCCTTCCAGGGCAACATCATTCCAGCCAACCTCATCGACCCCGTGGCGCAGAAAATCGTCGCCGACACCAGCGCTTACCCGGCGCCGACCGGCACTGGGCTCGTGAACAATTACCTCTACGCAAATCACACAGACATTAACGGAGACCAAGGCGATGTGCGCGTCGACTGGAGCGCCTCCGACAAGGACCGCGTATTCGGCCGTTATTCGCAAAGCATGATCGCCAATCCGTCCACCAATAACGTGCCGATCTTCTATAACTCCTTCGCCAACTATCCCGTCCACGGCGGCGTTGTGGATTGGGTCCACACGGTGTCGCCTACGATTGTGAATGACGCCAGAGCCGGCGTGAATTACGTGTTCATCAATAACGGCGCGGCTGCGAACGGGCTCAGCGACTTGAACACCACCGTAGGTCTCCCCGGCGTTCCATCGAGCATCCTTCCAGCCATGAGCCTCTCAGGCGGTTATGCCTCCAGTATCGGCAATTCCGACAATGTCCAACTCTTTGCCGATACCGTAATTCAACTTGAGGATACGATGGCGATCACCCGTGGAAAGCACACCTTCCATCTTGGTTTCGAATACTGGCGGGATCGCATCGACACCTTTTACTCCGGCAACAACGGCGAGGCCGGAACGTTCACCTTCGATGGCCGCTATACCGCTGGCCCGAATCCACTGGCAACTGCCGGTTCGGGTAGCGGAGCGGGCGAGGCGGACTTCATGCTGGGCCTAGCTTCCCAGATCGGCGGCGGCGTCAATGGCGGAACCTGGGGCCAGCGCTCCAACGTTATGGCCGCCTTCTTCCAGGATGACTGGCATGTATTGCCGAACCTCACCGTGAACCTCGGCTTGCGGTGGGAACTGCACACCCCTTGGTGCGAAGTGGATGGCCGGCAGGTCAACTTTGGGTTGATCTCCGGTACCGTCGAATACCCCAACCAGAATGGTAATAACTGCGCGCTGTATAACGAATACAACGGCATCACGAATTACCAGCCTCGCGTGGGAATTGCCTGGAATGTCCAGAAGAACACCGTGATTCGCGCGGCGTATACTCTGTCCAATTATCTGGAAGGAACCGGCACTAACCTTCGCCTGCCGATCAATCCTCCTTTCGCGCATGAAACGGACGCCAACTACACCTCGCAATCTCTCCCGACCACTACCTTGAGTCAAGGGCTCACGCCTCTGGCCGCCACCTCCAATCCGTTCCAGGGCGCCCTGATCCGCCTGTGGGATCCGAACATCCGTCCGGCGGTCTCTAACCAGTGGAACTTCACCATCCAACATCAGATCAATAACTCCACGACTCTGCAGGCCGGCTATGTGGGCCAGCGCACCACACACTTGATGGTTCCCATGCCCTACTTCCAGAAGGAACTCCTGCCCAACGGAACGGTGGTGGGGAGTCCTTACCTGTCCGGCAACCCGTACGTCTATGACGCCATCAGTCAGATCTCCGGCACGGCGTCGAACGGCGATCAGAGCTACAACGCACTGCAGGTGGTCTTGCAAAAGCGATTGGGCGGCGGCCTGGAATACCAGGTGGCCTACACCTATTCGAAATGCATGACGAATTCCAGTGGATACTACGGCTCGTGGGGCGGTGCGACTGTTCCGACGTCGCCGTATTTCCAGAACTTGTACGACATGAAGGCGGAGTGGGGGCCCTGCTACTATGACGTCAAACAGGTGCTCACCAGCTACGCGACCTATGACATTCCTTTCGGCAAGGACCGTAAGTTTGGCAAAGACATGAACCCGGCTGTCAACGCCATATTGGGCGACTGGCAGGTCAACGGCATCTTCAGCTTGCATGGGGGATTCCCGTCGACCGTTTCAGCGGGCGACGCCTCCGGCACGAACTCTCGCGGCTCGCGCGCCAACTGTCTCGCGCCGGTGCAGATTTACGGCGAACAGAATTCACCTCTGGGCGGCTATCAGTGGTTTAATCCGGCCGACTTTGGCCCGGAGGATCCGGGTACCTTTGGGACTTGTGGGGTGGCTACGGTTCGCGGTCCCGGGCTGCACACGCTGGACGCCAGCCTGGCGAAATTCTTTAACGTCAATGAACGCTTCAAGCTGGAGTTCAGGGCCGAGGCTATCAACTTCACCAACACACCTATTCTGAATGCGCCGAATACGGGACTGGGCAGTACGCTCGGCCTGCTTCAAGGCGCTGGAGGCGCCAACGGTTCATTCGGCAGGCAAGTCCAGTTCGCGTTGAAGTTCCATTATTAGCGGCGAACTCTTTCAGATTTGACCGAAGCCTCTTGGGGAGCCGATACGGCGGCTCCCCTTTTTTTATTGCAGCGTACAATGAGTTTAGTGAAACTTCTTCTTGTGGGCGCGCTGGCCGCGGCAATCGCGGCCGGCCAGTCCTCCCAGCATCTTGCCGAATCCGGTCATTGCCGGGAAGCCCTGCCGTTGTTGAAAGCCGACCTCGCCAAAGCCACCGCTGCGGATGTGCAAAAGCGCCTGGGCGTAGACGGCGTCCGCTGCGGCATGACGCTGAACAACATGGACGCGGCGCTCGACTTTCTCCGCGGATTGAACAAGCGCTTTCCAGGCGATGCCGAGGTGCTGTTTCTCTCGGTGCACGTTTTCTCCGACCTATCCATACGCGCCTCGCAGAAGCTCATGGTTTCGGCCCCCTCGTCCTACCAGGTGCACGAGTTGAATGCGGAGGCTCTGGAGACCCAGGGCAAATGGAGCGAAGCCGAGGCGGAATACCGCGAAGTGCTCAAGAAGGACCCACAGTTGCCGGGCATCCACTATCGCATCGCGCGGCTGCTGCTTTCCGCCCCGCCGGCAGCCACCACCAAGGCCGATGCCAGCCGCGAATTGGAAGAGGAGTTGAAGATCGAGCCTAACAACGCAGGCGCCGAATATGTGCTCGGCGAGTTGTCTCGCCAGGATGGGAAGGACCAGGCGGCCATCGATCATTTCGGCCGCGCCACCAAACTGGATGCCGGATTCGTGGACGCTTTCATCGGACTGGGCGCCACGCTTCTCGCGGGCGACCGCGCCGCCGATGCCGTTCAACCGCTCGAGACAGCCGTCAAGCTCGATCCGGCCAACCCCGCCACGCACTTCAATCTGGCGACTGCTTATGCCCGCAACGGACGCAAGGAAGAAGCAGCCCGGGAGTTCAATTTACAGAAGCAGGCTACTGAAAAGTTGCAGCAGACCAAGCAGCAGGTTCGCGAGGGCATCGCCGGAGCGCCGCCGCAATAGACGAGGAGAATCAGGCTGTGAGCGAGACTTACATGTGCCGCCGGACGACGCAGCCGCCGTCGATGAATGGCCGGCTGGACTCGCCGGCGTGGCAGCGGGCCGAACGGTCGCCGCGATTCGTGGACATGGTCACGGGCGAACCTGGGTTCTTCGGCACCGAGGCCGCGGCGCTGTGGGACGACGAGTATTTGTACGTTGGCTTCTGGATCGAAGAGCCGTTCGTGCGCGCCAGATTGACCGAGCGCGACGCGCTTATTTTTCAGGAGAGCGACGTCGAGGTATTCATCGACGGCGGCGATTGCTACTACGAGTTCGAAATCAACGCGCTGGGGACCATTTACGAGGTGTTCTTCATTTGGAAGGACGCATTGGCCCGATTCGACGCGGTGGAGTGGGACGTGCTGCGGCGAAACGCGCTGACTTTTGGAGGCGACTACGACAGGCAGCCGGCATCGTTCTGGCGAGGCACGCATCCGCGGGGGCTGCGGTGGGCGTTCCTCGATTACGACATGCCGGGACTGCGGTGGGCCACGCACGTCGACGGCATCATCAACGACGATTCGGTGGTGGATAAGGGCTGGACGGTGGAGATCGCATTTCCCTGGTCCGGAATGAAGTGGCTGGCGAACGGAAGGTCTCTGCCGCCGAAAGATGGCGACGAGTGGCGGGTATTCTTCGGACGGTTCGAGGCGCTGCGTGCGGGGGGCCAGGAAATCTCGCCGCACCCGGCGTGGGCCTGGAACGCGCACGGAGTTTACGACACGCACCGGCCGGAATGTTTTACGCGCGTCCGTTTTTCGGGGGAAGAACTGGCGCTCTGAGCGGGCTAGCTGCCGCAATGTGGGGCAGGCTGGCAGCCTGCGCGGCGGTTGATTACCGCCGCTGTCTGGTGGGAGCGCGGCAGTTGGCCGATTGACAATCGGCCGCAGCTTACCAAGCTGCCCCACAGAGCAGCATAGCCGCAACCAAAAGAGGCGGCCTGAGAGGACGCCGCAGGCTGAGAGCCTGCCCCACGAAGATTCTGAGCAGTTGTAGTACGAAGTTGGAGAAAGGTCATGGTTCGATATCTGGCTGCAGCGGCCGTGCTACTCCTTCCTTCCGCTGGTGTCGCCTCTGCCGCGCCGTTGCGAGCGGTCTTCGAAGGCGCCGAATCCGAGCACAAGTGGGCGTTGAAAGACCTGGCCCCGAACCTTCCGTCGGATTGGACCGGATATGACTTCCTGGTGCTGGAGATGAAGGCTTCCTCGCAGCAGCGGTTCTTCCTGACTTTCTACAGCAGCGACCGCGTGCAGCAGCGGCAGATGCATCCACTGGCGAACGTGTGGATCCGCGCGGCTGTACCCCTGCAATTCTACCGGCAACCGAACCGCACGGGGTTCGACCTAGCGTCGGTGGGCAAGGTTGCGCGAAATTCGTTCTGGATCGGCACTGGGGGCGTCTACGGGCCGCTGAACGCGGTGGAGGCGATCGGAGTCACGATGCAAGCTCCGTTGGGAAAGCCGACGCTCGACATCCGGTCAGTACAACTTTCGAAGGAGGATCCGGGCTCCGACATCCTGGACAAAAAACCTGTGGTGGACGAATTCGGCCAGTGGATTCCGGCGGACTGGCCCGGGAAGGTGAAGAGCCTGGATCAGCTTGAGAAGGAGTGGGCGGCTGAGGAAGCGGGCCTGGGTGAGGGCGGGTTCGGTTACTGCAAGTACGGCGGGTATCTGAACACCAAGGCCATGGCGACCGGCTTTTTCCGGGTGGAGCAGGTGGACGGGCGATGGTGGTTCGTGGATCCCGATGGGCACCTGTTCTTTTCGACGGGTTCCACAGGAATGGGCAGCGGCGGCGGGGACGCAAGGATGCGGGGCCGGGAGGATTTTTTCACGGCAATGCCGCCAGTGGATGCGGCGCCGGTGTCCGGCCGCGTCCCGCAGATGGGCTTCTACGGGTGGAACCTGGCGCGCCGGCACGGCGCCGACGCGAAGACGAAGTGGATCGACCTGGCGATCCTGCGGCTGGAGTCGTGGGGACTGAACACCATCGGCAATTGGAGCGATCCGCGGCTGCGGGACACACACCGGAAGGCGTACGTGGTGAACCTGAGGGGGTGGGGGATGGAAACCGGCTACATGGGGATGCCGGACGTCTTCTCCGACGAGTTTCCGAAGATTGCCGACAAGGCCGCGGCCGAGCAGTGCGGGCCGCGCAAAGACGACCCGTACCTGCTAGGGTATTTCATCGCCAACGAGCCGCCGTGGCCGGGCAGAGAGTCGCTCGTGGTGGACACTATCCTGGAGCGGCCGCCGGGTGCGATCCAGCGCGAAGCCAAGGCTTTCCTGGCGGGCGGCGACACGCCGGAGCGCCGCAAGCAGTTCGTCTATCGCGCGTTCGACAGATACCTCGAAGTAATCGACGCGGCCATCCGGCGGTATGACCCGAATCATCTGAACCTGGGGCTGCGGTTCGGTGGCGGCGTTCCGCCGGCGGAGATGCTGCGCGCGTCGCAGGCCTTCGACGTATACAGCATGAACGTCTACGCGACGTCGGTGAACGCCAAGGTGATGGAGGAGATCTATCGGGTGACAGGGCGGCCCATCATCGTGGGTGAGTTCCATTTCGGCGTGCCCGGCCGGGGCCTGGCGGCGGGTCTGGTGCAGGTGCGGGATCAGGCGGAGCGCGGAACGGCCTACCGGTACTATGTAGAGCAGGCAGCGGCGTTCCCGGCGTTCATCGGAGCGAGTTGGTTTCAATGGGTGGACCAGCCCTCGACGGGGCGGATGGATGGCGAGAACTACAACATCGGTCTGGTGGACGTCACGGACCGGCCGTACCGGGAACTGATCGAGGCGATGAGGACCACTCACCGGCGGCTGCAGGGTGTGCATCGAGGGACGCAACCTCCTTTCGACGTGAAGCCGAGTCCGCAGTGAGACGGATCAGTCGAAAATGACTGTCTTGCCCGCGTAGTGCAGAATGCGGTGCTCCAGGTACCACCGCACGGCCCGCGACAAAACCACGCGCTCCAGGTCGCGCCCCTTCTGTACCAGGTCCCGCACCTGGTCGCGATGCGAAATGCGCACCACATCCTGCTCGATGATGGGACCGTCATCCAGCACCTCGGTCACAAAATGGCTGGTGGCCCCGATCAGCTTGACGCCCCGCTGATACGCCGCGTGGTAAGGCCGCGCACCGCTGAAGGCCGGCAGAAACGAGTGATGCACGTTGACGATGCGCTGAGGGTAGCGCGCGACGAATGCGGGCGAGAGCACCTGCATGTAGCGCGCCAGCACGATCAACTCCACCCCATGCTGCGCGAGTAGCGCGATCTGCCGGGCCTCGGCTTCGGCCCGGTTGCCCGCGTCCGCCGGGATGTGATGGAACGGAATGCCGTAAAATCCGGCCAGCCCTTGGGCATCCGCATGGTTGCTGACGATCAGCGGAATGTCGCAAGCGAGTTCGCCGATTTCATGCCGGTAGAGCAGGTCCAGCAGGCAATGTTGCGCTTGCGAGACAAAGATGGCTACTGCGGGACGCACGGCCGAATAAGCCAGCTTCCAGCGCATGTCGAAGCTTTCCGCCAGCGGTTGGAACTCCTGGTGGAAGGCGGCGTTACTTAGCGCAAAGCCGTCCAGGTCCCACTCGATGCGCATGAAGAACAGTCCCAGATCGTTGTCCTGGTGCTGATCGGCGTGCAGGATGTTGGCGCCTTGCGTGTAGAGGAAGCTGGAGATTCCGGCCACGATTCCTCGCCGGTCGGGACAGTGGATCAGAAGGATTGCGGAGCCGGGCATGGGGCGGTTACTCAACGCTCATGCAGTTCGTCGCGTGTCCATCGGATAACCCCGCCGGTGCATCGATCAGGAGCGTTCTCTATCCGTTCCAGGAAACGCCGCGTCGCGCGTAGTCGCCTGAGCAGAGCCGCTGGAAGGCCTGGCGTGACGTTCTTGCGTTTGCGCGCTTTCACACTTTCAGTGTGCCACGGAAAACGCACATCCACCAGCCGCGTCGAGTGCAACTCACCTCTGTTATCCTTTCCTTCATGAAGATGACACCGCACCTGGCCAGTCTGGCCCTGCTCTTCGGCGTAGCGCTGGCGCCCGCCGCCGACGCCCCCGTCCTGCGCGGCTACTCGCCGGAATCGGCGCACGCCGAACACGACTGGGAGGTAATGTTCCGCGCCACTCCCAGCGCCCAGAACCTGCACGACTACATGCAGCGGCTGTCGGCCCGCCCGCATCACGTCGGCTCGCCCTACGATAAGGATAACGCCGAGTGGATCCTGGCGAAGTTCAAAGAATGGGGCCTGGACGCCCACATCGAAACCTTCGAGGTGCTCTTCCCCACGCCCAAGAGCCGCGCGCTCGAACTGGTCGCGCCGGAGCGCTTCACCGCCAATCCCACGTCCGGCCAGCACGACGAGCAACTGCCCACCTACAATGCCTACTCCATCGACGGCGATGTCACCGCCCCACTGGTCTATGTCAACTACGGCGTGCCCGAAGACTACGAGCAACTCGACCGCCTGGGAGTCTCCGTCAAGGGCGCCATCGTCATTACGCGTTACGGCGGTTCGTGGCGCGGCATCAAGCCCAAGGTCGCGGCCGAGCACGGCGCCATCGGCTGCATCATTTATTCAGACCCCAAGGAAGACGGCTACTATGCGGGCGAAGTCTTCCCGCAAGGCCCCTACCGGCCGCAGGACGGCGTGCAGCGCGGCAGCGTCATGGATATGCCTGTTTACCCGGGCGACCCCTTGACGCCCGGCATCGGCGCGACGGCCAATGCCAAGCGCCTGGCCATCAAGGACGCGCAGACGCTGACCAAGATCCCCGTGCTGCCCATTTCGTACGGCGACGCGCAGCCGCTGCTGGCCGCGCTCACCGGGCCGGTCGCCCCCGAGTCCTGGCGCGGCGCGCTGCCCATCACCTATCGCGTGGGGCCCGGCGATTCGCGCGTGCATCTGAAGCTCGAATTCAACTGGGACATAAGGAAGATCTACGACGTGGTGGCACGCATCCCCGGCGCGCCGTATCCCGATGAGTGGATCGTGCGCGGCAACCATCACGATGCCTGGGTGAACGGCGCCGAAGATCCTGTTTCCGGCACGGTAGCTCTAATGGAGGAAGCTCGCGCTTTCGCCGAGTTGCAGAAGCAGGGCTGGAAACCCAAGCGCACCCTCATTTACTGCGTGTGGGATGGCGAGGAGGAAGGCCTGCTGGGATCCACCGAGTGGGCCGAGGAGCACGACCAGGAATTGCGGCGTCACGCGGCCATGTACATCAATTCGGATGCCAACGGCCGCGGCTTCCTGGGCATGGCCGGCTCCCACTCGCTCGAGAAATTCATCAACGGCGTGGCGCGCGATATCGAGGATCCCGAAAAGAAAATGCCGGTGTGGAAGCGCGATCAGCTCGCACGCATCTCCCGCGCGCCGGACGCCGAGCGCGACGAAGTGCGCAAGCGGTCCGAACTGCGCATCGGCGCGCTGGGCTCCGGTTCCGACTTCACGGCTTTCATCGACCACCTGGGCGTCGCCTCGCTGAACCTGGGCTTCGGCGGCGAGGACGGCGGCGGCATCTATCATTCCGTGTACGACGATTTCTACTGGTACACGCATTTCTCGGACGGCGACTTCATCTATGGCCGGGCGCTGGCGCAGACCGCCGGCACCGCTATGATGCGCTTTGCCGACGCCGACCTGCTGCCGTACGATTTCACCAACTTCGCCGAAACCGTCCGCCGCTACGGGGATGAAGTGCAGAAGCTCTGGAAGACCGAGAGCGACGAAATCCGCGAGCGCAACAAGGAGATCGAGGAAGGCGTCTTCAGCGCCACCGTCGACCCCCGCAAGACGTCCGTGCCGCCGCCCGCCGAGACCCAGCCGCCCTTCTTGAATTTCGCGCCGCTCGAAAACGGGATGGCAGCGCTCACCCGCGCGGCCGAACGCTACGACAAGGCC
Organism: Bryobacteraceae bacterium; assembly: GCA_049520215.1. Taxonomy (GTDB): domain Bacteria; phylum Acidobacteriota; class Terriglobia; order Bryobacterales; family Bryobacteraceae; genus Bog-159. The sequence goes on from JBEKPZ010000086.1 coordinate 25,250, forward strand.
GCGCAGAAGGCCAAGCTCGACAATCCGGGCCTGGCGGCCGTAAACGAGAAGCTCATCCGGGTCGAGCGCGGATTGACGCTGCCCGACGGACTGCCGGGGCGCCCCTGGTTCGAGCACCAGATCTACGCGCCCGGCTTCTATACCGGCTATGGCGTCAAGACTCTGCCGGGCGTGCGCGAAGCCATCGAGCAGAAGCGCTGGAAGGAAGCCGACGAGCAGATCGTGCGCGTGGGCAAAGTGCTGGAGAAGGAGGCCGCGCTGATCGAAGACGCCGCCGCTGGGCTGGAGTAGATGTAATCCGCTTGCCGGCCGAGTTTCGATTCGAAGGCACGGCGGTCTACATCCGTCAAGATCCAGCGACCGGAGACGTCATCCTATCGCGGCGGCCGGAATCGTTGGAGAGTTTTTTCAAACTTGTCGCCGAGGCAGGCATACCGGACGATTTCATGTCCGATAGGGGACGATCGCCCGCCCCAGGAACGCGACTTGTTCCGATGACGAAGTTGTACCTGCCCGATACCAATATCGCCAGATGTGCGATCAAGGGTAGTTCGCCGGCGGTTCAGCGCCACATCGAAGGAGTGCAAATGGCGCAGTTCGCCATCTCCGCAGTGACCGAACGGGAGTTGCTCTACGGAGTTGCACGGCGCCCCGAGGCCACGCTCTTGCACGCCAGCGTGAATGAGTTTCTGCTCAGGGTCTCCGTCCAGCCCTGGGATTCAAACGTTGCCCGGCATTATGGGACGCTGCGGGCGGCGCTGGAAACGCAAAGGCCGCCGGATCGGGAACCCCGACATGATGATTGGCGCGCACGCCTTGGCGCTGGGAGCCGTGCTCGTCACGAACGAC
>JBEKPZ010000087.1:0-22749 GCA_049520215.1 Bryobacteraceae bacterium
GCGTGGGGACTCAGCGTGTGCGTGTTTCTATTGGGCGCGGTGGAATTCTCGCTGGGCCTGTACGAGAACCACTGGACGCGGAACGAAAGATGGCTCGACATGGCGTCGTTCGCTCTGCCGCTCCTGATCGTAAAGCCGGTGACTGCCTACTTCGGTCTGAAGATTCTTCCGCTGGTCCTGCCGGGGATGCGGAACGTATTCGACTGGGTGCCGTTTCTGTGGGGCTTCGCGATTATTTGCGTCGCCGACGATTTGACTCAGTATTGGTACCACCGCTTGCACCACGAGATCCCGTGGCTATGGCGATTCCATCGCACGCACCATTCGGCCCCGTACATGGGCATGGCCATGTCGAACAGACAGAACCTGATCTATACCATCTTCTTCTCGCAGATCTATCTGACCTCGGCGCTGACCTACCTCGGCCTGGGGGCGCCGGCCGTCTTTGTGCTGGCCCTCAAGAGCGTGATCACGGCTATGGCGCATTCCAGCATCCCATGGGACCGCCCTCTTTACCAAAACAGGTTTCTCCATCCGCTGGCCTGGGTGCTGGAGCGGCTCATCTCCACACCGGCAACCCACCAGGCCCACCATGCCGACACCACCGATGATGGCGTGGGCTACTACAAGGGCAACTTCGGAAATATGTTCTTCCTGTGGGACGTGATCTTCGGCACCGCACACATCTCGCGGCGATATCCGAAATCCTATGGAATATCGCACTACGAGGGCGATGAGTGGTATGCGCAGCTTCTGTGGCCCATATTCAAGTCCAAGGTAGAGGGCAGCGAATTGGCTCGCGGTGGTCCGATGGTGAAGCAGGAGATCCGCAGCCTATGACAACCAGGTTTCCCGTTCTTGCAGTTTTCGTATTTGCGCAGGCCGCCGCGGCCCAGTCGCTGGCAGGCCTGTGGAGCGCAACCGTCACGGTGAAAGGCGTCAACATCCCGTTTCGGATGGAGTTTTCCGGCGAAGGGTCGAGTGTCACCGGTTATTTCTTCAATGGCGACGACAAGGTCCCTTCGACCAGCGGCCGCTTTGACCACGGGGCTCTGGTTCTGGAGTTCGCCCACTATGCGACCGAACTGCGCGCCACCCTGAAAGAAGGCGTGCTGGAAGGCGAGTATGCGGCTGCGCGGAGGTCATACGCGTTCAAAGCCAGGCCTTTCGTGGCGCCGCCCCCGCCGTCAGCCGCCGTGCCTTCGATTGCCGGCATTTGGGAGATCGCGACGCACAGCGCCAAAGGCGAATTGGCCTGGCGTTTGATCGTGCGGCAATCCGGCGCGGAGGTGTCGGCGGCCATCCTGCGGGTGGACGGCGATACGGGAGCGCTCACGGGCAGCTACCACGATGGCAAATTCGTGCTGAGTCATTTCTCCGGCGCGCGGCCGGCGTTATTGGAGTTGACGGCCGCGAGCGATGGGACTCTGGCTGTGATTCTGGCCGACGGCAGAGGAAAAAGCGAACTCGTTGCGAGACGTTCCGCTGCGGCGCGCGCCGAGGGTCTCCCCGAACCCACGGACCCATCGCGGCATACCAGCGTCAAGGATCCGGCAGAGCCATTCCACTTCAGCTTTCCGGACTTGGATGGACACGTGGTCTCGAACACCGATCCGCGCTTCGAGGGGAAAGTCGTGATTGTAAGCATCACGGGAAGCTGGTGTCCGAACTGCCACGACGAAGCGCCCTTCCTGGCGGCACTTTACCGTAAGTATCGGGGCCAAGGTTTCGAGATCGTAGCGCTGTCCTTTGAAGAGGCGGAAGAGTTGAAGAATCCCACGCGGCTGCGAGCCTTTATCAGCCAGTATGGGATCGAGTACACTGTGCTGCTGGCCGGTGAGCCCGGCGAGTTGAATGCCAAGCTGCCGCAGGCGGCGAATCTCGACTGCTGGCCGACCACGTTCATCCTGGGCAGGGATGGCCGCGTTCGCCATGTGCACGCCGGTTTCCCTGGCCACGCCAGCGGCGAACTGCGCGCGGAGGCCGAGCGCGAGTTTACTCGATCCATCGAAGGGTTGCTCGCCGAGGATATCCGCTCGACGCGTTGAAAGGTGACGATATGCGCAGAACCGCTATAGCTTCGCTCGTTATTTTGCTTTCGATCGCTCTTCTGGCAACGCGGTCGTTCCTGCTCCTGTCGGCACAGTCTCCGTCCGCGGCGCCGGCGGAGACCTGGAACGCCTCAGCGCGTCAAGTGCTGGTCCGGTACGGCATCACCGACACAGCCGGCCGCAACTGGAGAGGGTGGATCGAACCGGCTTCGGGCGACGCTCGCGTGCTGGGACTGAGCGGCTATCATTTTTCAAACGAGGACCAGGTTACGACGTCGGATAGCGGCGCGTCCGAATTCTCATTCACCACGCGCGCGTGGACTCCGAACGTCCAGCAGGTGGACCTTAGCCCGGTTCTTCCTGGGCCGCGCGCGGTCTTCCCCAACGGCATCTACGCCAGTGTGAGCGGCAGCGCGGGCGCGCGCTTCCACGTCTTCGGAGCGGGCGACTTCACCTTCCCGCTCGCCGATCTGGAGGCCCGCCGCCATCTGTCGTTCGACAGCGGCAACATCGAAGTGGAAGAAGTGGCGCGTCCCTTCGCCCTGAGCAATAGCGCAGGGGCAGCCCCCGGCGAGGCCGATTATCCCGCGGTTGCGGCGGATGCCGGCGGCCGCGCGGCGGTCGTCTGGCAGGAATTCCGGGACGGCCGCGACCGGTTGCTGACGCGCGAATTGCAGGGCGCCAAGTGGGCGGCGCCGGAAGCGGTCGAGACGCGCGAAACCGCCGATATCTTGCGTCCATCCGCTGCGTACGACGGCCAAGGGCAACTGCATGTCATTTGGTCCGCGCAGGTGGACGGGAATTGGGACCTTTACGAGCGCCGCAAAAACGGCGAGTCCTGGAGCGCTATTGAGCGGCTGACGGTGGCGGAGGGTTCCGACTTCAACCCACGCGTGGTGGCCGACCGGCAGGGCAATCTCTGGCTGGCGTGGCAGGGCTTCCGCAACGGGCAATCCGACATTTTCTTGAAGACGTGGCGCGACGGAGCCTGGGGCGCGGAAACCAAGGTCAGCGAATCGCCGGCCAACGACTGGGAGCCATCTCTGGCCGCCGCGGAGAATGGAACCGTTTGGGTTGGCTGGGACACCTACGATCGCGGCAACTATGACGTGCTGGTGCGCTCATACACCAACGGCGAGGCTGGTCCGGTGAGGGCTATCACGCGGTCGCCGCGGTTTGAGGCGCACGCTTCGCTGGCCTGCGACAAACAGAGCCGGCTGTGGATCGCGTTCGACGAGGCGGAAGCCAACTGGGGCAAGGATTACGGGTACCTGGTAAAGACGTCCGGCAATCCGCTGTACCAGTCGCGGAAACTCCGGTTTGTCAGGCTTTCGGGCGATCTGCTCGAAGAACCCGAGGCGCCGCTGGAGGCGGCCTTCCCGCTGTACCTGCCGCGATTCCTGCAGAATCCCCAAATCGCCGTCACGGCCGACGGCAAGCTGGCGGTAGCTGCGTTGCAGTTGACCAAGTCGAACAGCGTCATCGAAGTGTGGGGTGCCAACGGCATTTGGGAGAATGTGTTGTTCACCCTGGATGGCAGCGGGTGGCATCGCAGCCAGACGCTACCGCAATCGGCTGGGGCCAACGACTCGCGCGCCGCAGTGGCGGCCGGTCCGGCGGGATTATGGGCCGTTTGGGCTGCCGACACGCGAGACTACCAGGCGGCGCGGCCGCTCCGTCAGAATGTGTTTGCGGCCGTCGTTCCGCAAGAGCGCAGCGCGGGAGAAATCCACTTGAAGCCCTTTGTGGAGCGGCCGGAACTATCCTCCGCGACGCATCCCAATGAAGCCGGGGACCTGCGCGCCATTCGGAGCTACCGCATACGTTCGCAGGGTGCGGAGTACCGCATCCTGCGCGGCGACCTTCACCGGCATACTTCGCTTTCCACCGACGGCGTGGGCGATGGCTCCCTGTGGGACTTCTACCGCTATGCGCTGGACGCGGCTTCTCTGGACTTTTCCACGGTCACCGATCACCAGGGCGGCGGCACTTCGTACAACTGGTGGAAGACGCAGAAATCGACCGACCTGTTCCTTAACCCCGGGCGGCTGACCACGCTGTACGCTTACGAGCGCAGCGTGGTGTATCCCAACGGGCATCGCAATATCGTCTTCACCCAGCGCGGCGTGCCGATCCTGCCGATCGATCCGGCGGAGCAGACCGGCCCGGATGCGCCTGGAACCATACGATCGGCCGACGCCGTGCTGCCCTATCTGCGCCAGTACAACGGCATCGCTTTCCGTCACACCACAGCGACCAATCAAGGTACCGACTGGCAGGATCACGATGGCGCGCTCGAGCCGCTGGTGGAAGTCTATCAGGGACACCGCGTGGCTTACGAACACGAGGGCGGGCCCAAAGGCGCAACGGCCGAGAAGTTGTACGCCCAACGCAGCGGGTACCGGCCCGCGGGTTTCATCTGGAACGCCCTGGCCAAAGGCTACCGGATGGGCATCGAGGCGGCCTCCGATCACTGCTCGACGCACATCTCGTACTCTTGCATCCTCACTACAGGCACCGGCCGCGACGATCTGGTGGACGCCATGCGCAAACGTCACTCCTACGGCGCGACCGACAATATCGTTCTCGATTTTCGTGTCGAGAGCGGCGGACGCGAGTATCTGGCGGGCGACGAGATTCCCGCGGCGCAGGATTACGCGCTGAAGGTGAACGTCATCGGCACCGGCTCGATCCGGCGAATCGACGTGATCCACAACGAGACCTATGCCTATGAGACCACGCCCCCCGGACAGCGCACGGCCAGTTTCACTTACGTGGACTCCCACCCGGCGCCGGGTGAAAACCGCTACTACGTTCGCGTCGAGCAGGAGGATGGCAACATGGCCTGGAGTTCGCCGGTCTGGGTGTTGATGCGGGAGTCGCGGCCCTAAGTAGTCCGTACAGCCACGTTCCAGCCAGCGGCCCCGGGGCAAGCTCCCGTAAACGCCCAGCCCAGGCCGAAGACCGTGCCGTCCACCGCGTAGCGAATGCCTATTGAGGCTCGCACAATACGGTGACAACAGCGGGTGGGGCGGGCGCCCTCGCCCGCGTCGGCCCCCGGTCCGACGGCTGAGCCAGGGGGCTCGGCGCGGGTCGGGGACCCGCCCCACATTACTTACCTGTGACACGAAACTGTCACCGTCTTAGGCCAATCTCAATAGCCCGAGGCTCTTGGAAGAAATCGCGATCCGCTCGCCCGCGATGGTCTTCACCCTAGTAACGGCCAGGCTTTTGCCATCCGCCCTGTTGGGCCTCGGTCATGATGTCCTGAATGGTCGATTTCTCCAGCCACAGATGACGGTCGCGCGTGTAATCGCCGCTGCCTGCCCGGTATATGCGCAGGAAGCGCGCCACTCCATCCGCACCCAACTCACGGCCGAGAATCGACAGCGCGTGCCGTTCGAATTCCTCGTCAGTCATGTTAGCGGCCTCGATCACGTACGGACCTCTCGATACCAGAATAGTGGGTTCTCCACCCTGATGCGCAACTCCCCGGCGTGCCGCCTTGCCCGGCGCAGAAGGCCATCGTCGGCCGTGAGGAGAAGTTGGGCGCCGCCCCGCTCAGCGCAGGCCAGGTGGAGCGCGTCGAAGGCGCCGAACCCTAGAGTCTTGCAGAAACTCGGCGCGGGTCGCATCCTGGCGGTCCTGCGTGATGGTCTCGCCGGCGTGCGAATGTACTTCGGCCACGTCGCGCCGGCGGTCCGGGTCCGGGTTGCGGCCGATTTCGATTGCCATCACTGCGCTACTCACCCAGGTTGCCCGGCCTTCACGAACCAAACCGAGGATGCCCTCGACGGCTTCCGCCTCCTCGCGGATACGAGGCTGGCTCTGGTCATCGGTAAGCCGGCTCAGGCAGCAAGCATCCAGGTAGATTCTCATCCAGGCGGGCCATCACGCGCTTTCGTTATCGCGGATCTGGTCCTCGATTTCCACGCGGTGGGAACGAACATAAGCCCACGCGTTGGCTAGGTCCTCTGCGTGTAAAGCGGGGTATGCGCGCAGCCGATCCTCTTCACTCACTCCCAAACGCCGTGCTTGCTCAAGTGCCCAAACCGGGATGCGGGTGCGCACGATACACGGCTCGCCCCCACACTCCAGGTGCCGACTCGACGCCGGGGAAAGCGTCGTCCAGATCCTGCACCACAACGCGCAGCAACTGAGCTTTTCCCGCCCCGGTAAGGGACGGCAACAGGTCTTCCACCTGGCGCAACGCGCTCATTTGGATTCTCCGCTATCAGTATAACCTGCCCTATGAGGTAGCGACCCGCATGCAGGCCATGATCCTGGCGACCACCGCCGCGCAAGCGACTGTCTGTGGATTGCCGGCCCACATCTACTTCCTCGGCATGACGCCGGGTTCGGTCGGGCTCGCGCAGGCCGATATGCAAATCCCGCCCACGCCCGGGCCTGGAACTTACCCTGTCCAGATTCAGATGGGATCTTTCCTCTCCAACGCGCCGCTCATCACGACGAACTGAGCATGGTAGAGTTGCAGTATGAAATTTCCAGCACGGATTGATGTCAAGTCCAGCGTGATGATGGGCAAGCCGTGCGTGAAGGGCACCCGCATTCCAGTGTATCTTTTGCTTGGAGAAGATGGCTGCGGGCGAGTCCTTTGAGCAACTGCTGGCCGCCTACCCGCAGCTAACAGCCGAGGATTTGCGCGCGTGTTTGGAATACGCAGCGGCGCTGGCGGCTGATGAGGTCGTCCTGGCAGAAGCGTGAAATTCCTGTTGGATGAGAAGCTCTCGTCGCGTCAGGCGGAAACCGTGCGCGAGCTTGGGCACGATGCCGTGTCGGTTGCGGAATCGGGTCTTGCCGGCGCAGACGACTCCGCGGTGCGGCTTGCGGCCATTGAGGGCGGCCCAGGATTCTCGTCACGCTCGACGGCGACTTCGCCAACTTGCTCCGGTTTCCGCCGGAGGCTACGCCCGGCGTCATACGCCTGCGTCTGCACCCGCCTACGGAAGAAGCAATCGCCGCGGCTCTTCGCTTCGCAATTTCACGGCTTGCTGGCATGCATTTGGACGGCAAGCTCGTCGTTGTCGATGAACGCAAGATTCGCATTCGTGGGTAGCATACCGAGAACTCGGGATCAGTCCTATCTGCGTTTATCCGCGTTCATCGGCGCCAAGTCTGCCTTGCCTCGGAACCTGCTACAGCGCCACCACGCGCCTTCGTTATCGTGGATCTGCTCTTCGATTTCCATGCGGTGGGAACGAACATAAGCCCACGCGTTGGCAAGGTCTTCGGCGCGTAGATCTGGGTATGAGCGCAGCAGATCCTCTTCACTGACTCCCAACGGTTGCGCCTGCTCCAGTGTCCAGACGGGGGATGCGGGTGCGGACGATGCACGGCTCGCCCCCCCGGACTCCGCGTGAATAACTCGACGCCCGGGCCCCGTTTCACGCGTTCTCGCCGGCCGCGCCTGCGCCCTCCTCGCCCGCCTCCTGAACGCTGGTATCCGGTTGCTCCAGCTCCTCCAGTAATTCCCGCGCCTCCGCCTCCCGGTCGCGCGGCACCTGCACCCGGACCCACTTATGCAGAAACCCATCCACGTCCGTGACCAGCGTGGTGATTTGGCCCAGCACGAAGAAAGGAATTCCAGCGTCCTCCAACAAGCCCTTCGCCATGGCAAGGTGGATGCCGTCATTGGTCTCCAGCACCACCACCAGGCCGATCGCAGGGTCGAACTGGCTGGCCGGCTCCGGCGGAGGCGTTCCGGCTACCAGCGCAACGTGACAGTCGGAGCATTCGGTGAAGCCGTCGCGGTACTCGACCCCGCATTGAGGACAGTACATGATGCACCTCTGGCCCAAGTGTATCTCACTGTGCCGCCGGAGGCTTCACGCCCTTCCGATATCCGCCAAAACCGAACGGCAGCGGATGATACTCGCCCACAAGGTCCACATTGGTCTTCGCCGGAATGCGCGCCTCCATTCCCAGCGCCCAGTAGCAGGCATTCACGATCATGCGCCGCACGCCCTCGTTCAGCAGATCCTGCGAGGCGCCCATGGTGGTGGTGAAGACGCGTGCGGTCTTCCCCTGCGCGCCGGTATACGTCTTCACCCAGGCGATCGGCAACATGGGATCGTTCGGCTTCCCCCGCGCGGGAGGATCGTCCGCGTGCATGCCCTCCAGCACCTGGCCAAGCACCAGCGGACGGCTGTCGCCGCCGAGCGGCAGGCGCACTTCATACACATCGCTGGGACCCCAGATATCGCCGTCCCGAATGCCGCGCAAGATGGGATGATCTTGCGCACCCTTCGCCAGTATGCCGCGCGTGCTCTGGATGCCATGCTGCCCGTGGTGATCGATCCAGGTCTCGCCGAGCACCTGGCGTCCGAAGCCGCCGTCCCATGCCTTGTTGTTCCAACTGTACCGCGCGTAGGTCGGGCTGCTCTTCAGATCGAAAGCGTGCGTGGCTGTGCGCAGGCCGACAATAGGGCGGCCGGACTCCACATAATCCACAATGTGTTTCATCTGCCGGTCGGGCAGATCGCGGAAGCGCAGCAGCATCACCATCAGGTCGGCGGAATCCAGCGCTTCCAGGCCGGGAATGTTGGTGTGCAGGTCCGGCTTGATGGTGCCATCGGCCGGATCGATGGCATAGAGCACGGTACAATCGAATCCATGCCGCGTGGACAGGATTTTCGCCAACTGCGGCAAGCCTTCTTCGGAGCGGTACTCGTCGTCTCCGCTCACCAGCACGATGCGTTTGTGGGACGCGCGCAACTGGCTAAGCAGCAGCGCAGCCAGCGCGCCGCGCCGGGTCATCGCACGAATACCAGGTAAACCGTCATCGCCACGCCGGTAACCGCCAGTATCAGCGCAATCACTACGGCCATGGTCACGGGCCGGTCCACCACTTCCACGCCGCTCTTCACCGCGCGCACGAAGCGGACATGGTGCAGCGCAGAGAACACGTTCACGATCACACCGACCAGGATCAGGGCGGTGCCAACCCACAGCGTGAATCTCCCCGAATGCAGATCGACCTGTTGCTGGCTGAATTCAACTTCGCGCAGGAACAAGCCAAAGCGCGCCACCACGAAACCGAAGCCCATCAGAGCGAGGCCGGTTCGGATCCACGCCAGAAAGGTGCGCTCGGCGGCCAGGTAGACGCGCGGATCTTCGGTTGGAGGCATGCGGACCTAATCCACAGGGCCGGCCGGCGCCGCGCCCAACAGCCCGCTGGCCAAGTCGATCCACTCGTTTCCGCGCGTGTTGCGCACGAATATGGCCTTCTCGACGCGAAATCGGCGCGGTCCTGGAAATTCGCTCCAACGGCGGGAGGCCCGAGCCAGCACCGCTTCCACCTGGCCCACGTCGCACTCCTGCGCCAGAGTCACATGGGGGTGAAACGGGAAGGGTTCGTCCAAAGCCAGCGCGCCCCGATTCAAGCTTTGGTGCATCTGGCGCAACTGCTCTGTACCGCCCTCCACGCTGATGTAGATGACATCCGTGACGTCGAATTTCTCAATCCGGCCCAACTCGATGTCGAACGGAGCGAAACCGCCCACGATCCCGCGGGCCTCTTCAATGACGGCCTCCGGAGCCATTGGCAGCGGCCGCGGCGGAAGCACGCTGATATGCGCGTGCGGATTGCAGCCGGGCACCAACTCCAGCCGCAAATCGTCCAGAAAGCCGCCCAGCGGTTCCGGAAGGTAGATCACGAGCGCGTAGAGGCTCAACGGATGCGCACTATCGGGTTCTGAATGCATCTTTTGCGGGCCGCACTGTCGATTATGCCACATCGCGCACCCAGCGACGAGCCGACTCCTGTTAACCTCATAGTTGAAAATGTCCGATACCGCCGCTGCCAATCCGCTGCTGAACCTGTCCTTTAGAATCCCCTTCGACCAGATCCGCGCTGAACATGTCCAGCCGGCCGTGGCCGGGCTGCTCCGCGACGCGCGCCAACGCATCGACCGGCTGGCGGCCGATCCCGGACCGCGCACTTTCGATAACACCTTGATGGCGCTCGACGCCGCCACAGAGCCGCTGGATGAGGCCATGTCGGTGGTGCGGCACCTGGAATCGGTGGCCACCTACCCGGAATTGCGCGAAGTGTACAACGCCGTGCAGCCGGAGGTCAGCGCGTTCTATTCCGGGATTCCGCTCCATGCCGGTCTGTGGCAGGCAATCCGATCGTTCGCGGCGACCGGCGAGGCGCGTGCGCTGGCGGGCACTCGGCGCCGCTTTCTCACCAAGACCATCGACAGTTTCAGGCGGCACGGCGCGGACCTCGATCCGGACGGCAAGGCCCGCCTGGAAGCCATCGATATCGAGCTGGCCACCGTCACCACCAAGTTCTCGCAGAACGTGCTGGACTCTACCAACGCCTTCGAACTGCTGATCGCGGATGAAGCCGGGCTGGCCGGACTGCCCCCATCGGCTGTGGCCGCCGCCCGCGCCAGCGCCGAACAAAAGGGTCTGGCGGGCTGGCGATTCACCTTGCAAGCGCCCAGCTACATGCCCGTCATGATGTACCTGGATGACGCGGCGATTCGGCAGAAGATGTATCGCGCTTATGCCATCCGGGCCAGCCAGGGCGAGCACGACAACCGTCACCTGCTGAGCCGCATCCTGGAGTTGCGGCGAGCGAAAGCCGAATTGCTGGGCTTCCGCAATTTCGCGGACCTGGTGCTGCACGATCGCATGGCCCACACCGGCGACCGCGCCGAAGAATTCCTGAAAGATCTGAAGCGCAAGACCGAGGCGCAATTCGCGCGCGAGAACCGCGATCTGCTGCAATTCCGGCGCAGCCTGGAGGGTCCGGACGCGCCGGAGCTACAGCCCTGGGACGTCGCATATTACGCCGAAAAGCAGCGCGCCGCGCTCTACGATTTCGACGAAGAGGAACTGCGTCCGTATTTCCCGCTGGAGCGCGTGGTGGCGGGACTCTTCGAGACCGTGCATCGCCTCTACGGCATTCGGGTGAGCGAGGAACCCGGCGTTCCGGTGTGGGACCCGCAGGTGCGCTATTACGCCGTGCACGATCGCGACGGCGGCTTCATCGGCGGGTTTTACGCGGACTGGTATCCGCGCGAGAACAAGCGCGGCGGCGCGTGGATGGATGCGCTGATCACCGGCTACCCGGCGGGCGACGGCTTCAAGCCCCACCTCGGCCTGATCTGCGGCAACCTGACGCCGCCGCTCGCGGACCGGCCCGCGCTGCTGACACACCAGGAAGTCACCACCATCTTCCACGAGTTCGGCCACCTGCTGCATCACCTGTTGAGCCGCGTGGAAATCCGCAGCCTGGCGGGCGCCAGCGTGGCCTGGGATTTCGTGGAGCTGCCCTCGCAAATCATGGAAAACTGGACCTGGGAGCGCGAGCCGCTGGACCTGTTCGCGCGTCACTACCAGACCGGCGAGCCGATCCCCAGCGGCCTGTTCGAAAAGATGGTCCGCGCCCGCAATTTCCGCAGCGCCAATGCCCAGATGCGGCAGCTCGGCTTCGGCTTCATGGACTTGGCCTTGCACATCGATTACGATCCCGCGCGCGATGGCGGCGCGATCGAGTACGCGCGCGGCATCCTGCAGCAATACTCGCCCGCGCCGCTGCCGCCGGACCACGCCATGGTGGCGGCGTTCACGCACCTGTTCGCCAGCCCGGTGGGCTACGGCGCCGGCTACTACTCTTATAAGTGGGCCGAGGTGCTGGATGCGGACGCCTTCACCCGTTTCCGCGCGCAAGGGATCTTCAGCCCGGAGGCCGGCGCGGAGTTCCGCGACGCGATCCTGGCGCGCGGCGACAGCGAAGATCCCGCCGAGCTGTACCGGAAGTTTATGGGGCGCGACCCGGACCCGAATGCGCTGCTGGAGCGGTCGGGCCTGCTGACGGCCGGGTCCTTATCCTAACTGCCGTCGATCAGTGGCCTGTGCCTTTGGCGCGATCGACATACTTCAGATTCTCCACGTCCAGCCGGATCAGATCGCCTGACTTGATGAACTGCGGCGCCATGATTTCGACGCCGTTCTCCAGCCGCGCCGTCTTCCACGCGCTGTCCGCCTGCGCATGAGCCGGAGGCGCGGTGTCGGCAATGCGCACCTCGAGAATGTCGGGAAACAGCACGCTGACCGGCCGCTCCTCGACAAATTCCACAGGCAGTTTCATCTGGGGTTCCAGAAACTTGGCTTGCTGGCCCGCCACGGCCATTGGAATGGCGAGTTGCTCATAGGTATCGGGGTCCATGAAGTAGCAGTGATCGGCATCGGAATACAGGAACTCCAAAGAATGTTTTTCTACGGGAAGAGTTTCCAGCTTCAGCTCGGCGCGGAAGCTGTGCTCCCAGTAGGTTCCGGTCGTCAGGTTTTTCAGGCGCGCATGCGCCGCGCCACCCATCCTGCCCTGACCTGGACGATACTCGCAGGCCACCACTTTATACGGCTGGCCCTCGAAACGAACCGCCATTCCGGCGCGCAATTGCGATGCAATGACCATGGGGGACTCCCGAGGTCTACGCTATCACTTTTCGGCTCGCGTCACGGCAGCGCCGCGTCCGCGACGATATCGGGAGTAGGCATTACAAGTGAAATGCCGCGCGCCTCAGCCTCGTTGGGATCGGCGAAGGCGTGTGTTCGATCCAGGATGAAGCGTGCCCGGTTTAACTCCGCGAAGTCGACCGCCGCGGTATAACGTTGCGCGAAGTCCAGCGTCCTCACCATCGCTCCGGTGTTGGCATTCTGCGAGAGCGCCTTCAACGCCATCAGATAGTTGTTGCGATAAACGGTTGGCACGACGATGCGGCTCTCGCCCGCGGCCACCAGTTCCGCATTCATCATGATGCGGGCCAGGCGGCCGTTTCCATCCGTGAACGGATGAACCTCGGAGATGAGGAACATCATGAAGATGGCGCGATCGAGCGGGGCTGTGAGGCCACGGTAGATTTCGAAGCCTTTGGCAAGTGTGCCTGGCACCAAGTCGGGCGCGACAAAGAACGTGGAACCCGCGCGATTGGCCTCGGTCTTGAAGCGGCCGGGGCCCACCTCCGGCCGCCCTTCCATGACCTGCGCGTGCCGACTATTCAGAATCGCCGTCAGTTCCTCGATGCTGCGGGGCAGACGCGACATCTCGCGTTGGTCGGAGACTACCTTCCACGTGCCCAGCACGTCGTGTGCGTCTGCCGGCCGCGCGCGCGGTATGTGCCCTTTGAAAACGATATCGGCGGCTTCATCGACGGCGAACTCAGTGCCTTCGATGAAATTGGAGAAATAAGCTTCGAAGAAAGGCAGGGCAGGGCCGTCCGTGGAACGCTGCAGGCGGACCGCAGGCGCCATGCCGGCCAATGCGGCATGCAAGCGCTGAAACAGATCGAGCCGCTGCGGATCGTAGGGCAGTCCCGCGGCGCGGGCGACTGCGGAAGGCGAACTGAGGCGCGCGTCGCGGCTGCCGAGGAGGGCGCCGATCACAGCATCCAGACGCCGGAACTCACCGGGCAGGCCGAGCGGCCGAGCGACTTTGCGGGCATCGTCGCGAAGGCGTTGCAGCGCCGCCTCGCCGCTCCGGCGCAGCATCTCCTCGAGGCGTTCCTCAATGTCCCGTTTCGGCAGAGTACGCGCAACGCCGCCGCGGGCGCGCGACTGCCTCATGTTTTCCAGAAATGCCCTCGCGGGCGAAGCCAGCCGGAGTCCGCCGATGAAGGGCCGGTCGCTCTCCAACGGCGGATGGCCCCGGCGGGGACGTAAAACCGCTCCAGGCAATTCGATTGCGCGTTTATGAGCGGCGACGAGAAACACGGAGCCATCCGGGGCCGGCCGGTTTTCCAGAGCGGTGCGGTCGGCGATCAGCGCGCCAGGCAGGTAGGACGCCACCAGCGGCCACAGATTCCGCCGCACGATCTGCTCGGGTGGATCTTCGAGGTTGCGAGTATAAAGGCGGGACGCCAATTTGCGCAAAGCCCCACGCTTGACCTCGCGGGACACCGCCGCCGCGAGGTCGGCATCCGACACGAACACTTCGGGCATCGCGGAGAAATCGGGCATTAGCGCACTTCCAGATACCGTTATAGCAAGTTTTTGGGGTTTAATGACGCCAACATGCAGCTTTTTGGGACTTAAGCAGCTCTGGAAAGGTCCGCCTGCATGGCTGTGCCCGCGCCAGCGCACGTCCAGCCGTCCAGCAACAGGTCCACGCGGCCGTCTATCGTTAGCCTGCCTGCCGCTCACGTTCGAGCGCCCGGCGCAGAAGCCCTTTGATGAAAGTCTGATAAGGCAATCCCCGCTGTTCAGCGAGTCTCTGGGCGGACTCGATGTCGACAACGGGCATTCGGATGGTCACGGGCTTAGTCGCGGCACGAACCACGGGCAGCCGCTTGATCTTCCCTTCCTTCTTCGCCTGCATGAAGAGTCCCGTGATGACCTCCGGATGGGCATCCCACCAATGGGCCTCCTCTTTTTCCGACCTAAAGTTGGGAATCCTGGTCTTGGCGGTCATGCTTTTCTCCTCGATAGATCTCGCGCTGCGTCGGATGCATAAGATGTGCAGCCTCCCCTGTTCGTTTCGCCTAAACACGTCTGCGGCGCTCGTGTCGTCGCCTTTGGCGCTCGATGACCATCGGCCCGTTCCGATAGGCCTCCTCACATTCCTCCGGGGTGACTCCGTGGCGGGCGATGTGGCCCATCCGCGGTGCGGTGTCACCCTACGTGGCCTGCAGGGCCTCGGCGATTTCTTTCTCTTCGATGGCGCCTTCGCGGATGACCTTCCAGTACGGCTCCGTGATATCCACCGTGGTGGCGCCCGCGCCAGAGCACATTCCGCCGTCCAGCACCAGATCCACGCGGCCGTCCATGGTGCCGAAAACGTCAATGCCGCTGCGACAGGTCGGCGATCCGGAGATGTTCGCGCTGGTCGAGATCAGCGGCTGGTTCAAGGCCGCGATCAGGGCGTTGGCGATCTTCGCGCGCGGTTGCCGCACCGCCAGGCGTCCGGTGTTCCCCGTCACTTTCAGCGGTACGCGGGCCGACGCCGGCACGATGATGGTCAGCGGTCCCGGCCAGAAGCGCCGTGCCAGGATGAAGAACCGGTTGTTCAACTCCGAAGCCAGATCCTCGGCCGCGATCACGTCCGCCACCAGCAGCGGCAGCGAGCGGTGAATTTCGCGCCCTTTGGCCCGGAAGACTCCGGCCACCGCGCGCAAGTTGAACGGATCGGCCACCAGCGTATACAGCGCGTCGGTGGGGATAGCCACCACCTTGCCGCGGCGAATGGCGGCGGCGGCGCGTTCGATCGCTTCCGGCTGCGGCTCTTCCGCGTCCACTTCCACAAGATCAGTTGCCATACGCCCCGCGACCCCTAGCGCGGCCCAATCGCTTCCGCCACATCGATAGCCATCTGGTAACGCCCGAAAGGAGCGCTCAACTGCACGCCTTGCACCATGCCGCGGACCCGCTCCACCATCTCGCGCGCGATGGCCACGCCTTCCTCGCGCGACTTTTCGGCATTGTCCACCTGCCGCATGCGCTCCATGTAATTCTCCGGCACCGGTACGCGCAGCTCGTTCACCATGAATTCGGCGTTGCGAAAGCTGGTCAGCGGCCAGATGCCGCAGATCACCGGGATCTTCACGTGTTCGATGCGCTTCAGAAACTGTTCGAGCAAAGCCAGATCGAAGACCGGCTGCGTGACCACGTACTCCGCACCCGCCTGCACCTTCCACTCGAAGCGCCGGATCTCTTCCTCCATGTTCGGCGCCCCCGGATTCACGCCCACGCCGATGAGCAGCGCCGTCTGCGATCCCATGGCATTGCCGCCAATATCCAGGCCATGGTTCAGATTGTTGGCGATGTTCACCAGGCCGATGGCGTCCACGTCGAATACCGCCGTGGCATCCGGATAGCTGCCCATGCGCGGCGGATCGCCGGTGATGCAGATCAAGTTGCGGACGCCCGCGCAGTGCGCGCCCAACAGCTCGGACTGGATACTCAAAATGTTGCGGTCGCGGCAGCAGAAATGGTTCACCGCCTCGATCGCCGCCTCCCGCTGAATAAGCTGACAGGTGACCTGGGAGCTCATGCGCGCGCTGGCCCGCGGCCCGTCCGGCACGTTGATGCAATCGATGCCCTGGGCGGCGCAAAGCTTGGCGCCCGCGATTTCCTTGGAGGCATCCACGCCGCGCGGCGGCAGAATCTCCACGAACGCCACGAATTTCCCGGCGGCCAGCTTTGCGCCAAGCTGCGATTTGTCGGCCACGGCCACCTTTGGCATGGCCTGCGCTTTGGCCTTGGGCTCCTCCACCGTCACGCCCAGCTTCTTTTGTATGGGCTGCAAGGAGCGCGCCTCGGCGTGGATGAGCTTGATGTGCTCGGGCGTGGTGCCGCAGCATCCGCCCACGATGCGCACGCCGGCCCATAGCATCCGCCGCGCGTATTGCGCCATGTATTCCGGCGAGCACAGATAAAGATTGCGGCCCTCCACCCGCACGGGCACGCCCGCGTTGGGCATGGCGCTGACCGGCTTGGAGGTGTATTGCATCATGCGCTCCAAGGTTTCGAGCGTGGTCTTGGGGCCCACCGAGCAATTGACGCCGATCACGTCGGCCGGCCACTCGTCGAGACGCCGCGTGAATACTTCGGTTTCGGTGCCTTCGGGAAGATTGCCGTTATCGTCGATGGTGACCTGCGCCACGATGGTCATGTCCGGCCCGGCCGCTTCGCGCGCGGCGAAGACCGCTTCGCGCATTTCGTCCAGATTGCCGAAGGTCTCCAGCACCAGCAGGTCCACACCGGCCTCCAGCAGCACTTCCACCTGCTCGCGGAAGATGGCCCGCGCTTCGGCGAACGAAGTAGGTCCCAGCGGCTCGATGTGCGCGCCCAGCGGACCGATGGCGCCTGCCACGAAGGCATTCTCGCGCGCCGCCTCGCGCGCCAGCCGCACGCCCGCCTGGTTGATGGCGCGCAGCTTCTCGGCGAGGCCAAACGCCGCCAGACGCATGCGGTTGGCGCCGAACGTGTTGGTTTCCAGAATCTCGGCGCCGGCCTTCACGTACTCCTGGTGAATCTGCCGCACCATGTCGGGCGCGGAGAGGTTCAGCTCATCGAAGCAGCGGTTGATGAAAACGCCGCGCGAATAGAGCATGGTGCCCATGGCGCCGTCGGCCACCATGGCGCGGCGCGCGAGCTGCTCTCGAAACTCTTCGGCGCGGGTTGTGGAGGCGGTCGGCATGGGGATATTCGGACCTGCTATCGAGTGGCGCGGCAGGGCCGGATATTGTGATTCTAGCGCATATGGGCCCGGCAGTGAGCTTCGCCTGCCAAAGAGCGCGACTCAAGTCGCGCGCGGGCTCAAGCCCACCCCCCAGATTAAAAGGTGCCGGACGAAACCATTTGGCAAAAATAAAATAGCAATCTATTTATTTACAATTTTTTACATGTTTTATATCAAGTATCGCTTGACGTTTAGAACCAGGCCCACCCGAACACCTGCCCGGATACCTGTTCACCCGATATCAGGGTAGCACGAGGTTTCTTGAGGATGGTGGGGGTGAGTGTGCTAAACCTTTTATTTTCAGTAGCGTGATAATGGCTGAGGAATGGAACCGCGCCGGAAAGAGGACGCCCGGTTGCGGATGACGGGCGCTACTGTTGCGCCACGTACACCTGGAAGCCCCTGCTGTAATAGGGCGCGTTCAGCATTGCGGGGATCGGCGTACCCACCCCGAGATAGAGTACATTGCCGCCGACCACAAAGTTGACCTGAGTGACCCCAGCCACCTCGAAAGGTGCCGGTCCCGCATAGGTCACGTCAAGGGGGAAGGAGACCAATCCAATAAGAGAGCCGGATTGCCAATACACCTCAGCCGGCAGAACGTCAGCCGGTAACGGTGAGCCAATGATGGCGCCGTCGGCTTCGGGCGGCGTGATGGCGCCGAGCCCCGTGGCAAAAACCGAAACCGTGGAACCAACCGGCGCGGGATTGGCCGCTGTGTTGAGGGTTCCATCCTGGTTCAGGGCCGCCGCGTATGAGCCGTCCACCGTGAAGACTCCAGGGTGAGCAACAAGTATCGGCCGAGTGAGGCAATTGGTGGTGTTGCCATTGTAGACGACACAAATCTGCACGGTCTGGCCGCTGGGGAGCGACCACGGCGCAATGGCATTGATCTGGTTGTCCTGCACGTACAGAAGCGGTCCGGGCGTGCCGTTGAAGGTCACCGTGACGTTGGCCAGTTGCTTGGGGAATCCGGTCTGCAGATCCACTTGGGGCTGGGCGCCGGCAGCCGGCCCAATTCCCTCGCCGAACAGGCTGACAATCTCGCCGCCCGCGATGCCCGTGCTGTCGTAGCTGCCAGCATTCCCGATGCAGGCGAGTTCGACCGGCTGCGGTTTGGCGTTGGCCGAATAGCGGGCCAGGAACAACAAGCCGGTGGACGAGCCTGCAAACTGGCGCGTCGGCGTGTAAGTGGCGTCGGGCAGGCCAAACACGTAAGCAACAGGTCCAGAGGCAAGCGCCAACGCCGCTTGACCTTGAGACCCCGCAACGTAAGTCGCCTGCTGGAGGTCTCCGCCGGCGTCGAGCACGGCCAGAACCGCCGTAGCATTGGCCCCGCATGTCGCCAGGTTATTCTTCACCGGGAAGTTGGCCTGAGCCGATAACAGGACGTAGCTATTGCCCGCCGCATCCACGGCCAGCGCGACGGGGGACGCAGCCGGCAGCCGCTTCGAGAACACAAGCGCAGTCCCTTGGGGATTGAAGCGCATCACAACCGTCGACGAGCCAGCCGTGAAGGACACCGCCGCATTGTCCGCGGAATCCACCGCGACGCTGCTCGACTCGCCGTTTTGCGGGTCTGTGAGTGTGGAGTAGACCAGAGACGAGCCGTCCGGCGACAGGCGCACGAGGAACGAGGCGCCGTTGAAGTTAGGGATTCCGGAAGCCTGCAGGTAGGATCCGGGCGTGGTGGGAAATCCCGCCGAATAGGCGGTTCCGGTAACGAATGCGGAGCCTGCGGCATCCACCGCAATCGCCACGGCAACGCCTTGGCTGGCGCCGCCCAGGTAAGTGGCATAGTCGATGGCGCCCTCCGCCTTCAGGCGCGCTACAAAGGGATCCAAGTGGTAGTTCCCGGTGGGAGGCGTTTGCTGGAGTGCGCCGGGTGTGGCAGGCAGATCGCCGGTAGCCGTCCAGCCGGTGACATACGCGCGGCCGTTGGCGTCGGCCGCTATGCCGGCCACCACTGCGTCGGGCGCAATCGTTGTGGTGTAAATCACGGTTTTTCCGTCCGTGGCCAATTTCTCGACGGAATTGCTCCCGGCCAGGTACACGTTTCCCGCCGGGTCGACCGCCATGCCGGTGGCCTGAAATGGGAGCGCGTCTTGGTAAACGATCCGATCCCCTGCGGGGGTCAGCTTCATGATGTAGTTCGTCGCGGTGGTCGCCTGTTGACCGGCAAAGCCATTTGCGAGCAGGTAAAGGGACCCTTGCGCGTCTGTGCCCGCCGCCAAAGCTGGTGGCCCATACTCCGAGACTACGGGAAAGGGGACCGGCTCGGAATAATCCACGCCGAGCAGGGTCTGGGGCGAAGCGACTGCGGCGGTCGCGATGAGCAGAACCAGCCAGATAGATAGCTTTCGCATCATAGAGCGAGACCGAGCACTTGCGGGGCCGTGGCATCTTCCAGAAACCATGGCTTTTGCGGTGGGGAGTCTGTGTCATTCGGACCCGTACTGGGTTGGAATGGCGCTAGGGCGGCCTGAGAGGCCGCCGGGCCCAGAGGGCACCCCTGAGAGCCTGCCCCACACTGCAAGGCGCTACTATTGCGGCGCCATATGCACCTGGAAGCCCCTGCTCGCATAGGGCTCGGATACGATTTCGGTTGCCGGAAAAGGTCCCACCGCAAGCCAGAGCCAATTGCTTTCCACCACAAAGTTGATCTGACTGGCCCCGGCCACCTCGAAGGGCGCCGGTCCCGCATAGGTCACGTCACCCGGAAAGGTTTGCAATCCAATGAGAGGGAGTTCTTGCGTGTGATACACCCCAGCCTGCAGAACGTCGGCCGGCAATGGTGGTTCAACGATGGCGCCGTCGGCTTCTGGCGGCGTGATGGCGCCGAGGCCGGTGGCAAAAACCGAAACCGTAGAACCAACCGGCGCGGGATTGGCCGCCGTGTTGGGCGTTCCATCCTGGTTCAGGGCCGCTGCGTAGATGCCATCCGTAGAAAAGACTCCTGGGTGAGCAACAACTATCGGCCGCGTGAGGCAATTGGTGGTGTTGCCGTCATAGACGACACAAACCTGCACGGTCTGCCCGCTGGGGAGCGACCACGGAGCGATGGCATTGATCTGATTGTCCTGCACGTACAGAAGCGCTCCGGGCGTGCCGTTGAAGGTTACGACGACGTTGGCCAGTTGCTTGGGGAACCCGGTCTGCAGATCCACTTGAGGCAGCGTGCCGGCAGCCGGCCCAATTCGCTCGCCGAACAGGCTGACGATTTCGCCGCCCGTAATGCCGGTGCTGTCGTAGCTGCCACCATTCCCGATGCAGGCGAGTTCGACCGGCTGTGTTACGGTGTTGGTCGAATAGCGCGCCAGGAACCACAGGCCGCTGGACGACCCTGCGAACTGACGCGTCGGCGTATAAGTGGGGTCGGGCAAGCCAAAAACGTAAGCAACAGGTCCGGAGGCAAGCGCCAACGCCGCTTGACCTTGAGACCCCGCAACGTAGGTCGCTTGCAAAAGGTCTCCGCCGGCGTCGAACACGGCCAGAAGAGCCGTACCGTTGGCCCCGCATATCGCCAGGTTATTCTTCACCGGGAAGTTGGCCTGAGCGGATAACAAGACGTAGCTATTGCCCGCCGCATCCACGGCCAGCGCGTCGGGGGACGATGCCGGCAGCCGCTTTGAGAACACAAGCGCGGTGCCCTGGGGATTGAAGCGCATCACAACCGTCCACGGGCCAGCCGCGAAGGACAGCACCGCGTTGTCGGAGGAATCCACCGCCAGGCTGACCGGAAAGTCGATTTGTTGGTCCGTGAATGTGGAGTAGATCAGAGACGAACCGTCCGGCGACAGGCGCGCGAGGAACGGAGCGTTGTTGAAGTTGGGGATGGCGGAGACCGGCAGGTAGCATCCGGGCGTGGTGGGAAAATCCGCCGAATTGGCGTATCCGGTGACGAATGCGGAGCCCGCGGCATCCACCGCGATCGCCGCGCCCGCACCTTGGCTGGCGCCGCCCAGGTAAGTGGCGTAGTCGATTGCGCCATCCGGCTTCAAGCGCACCACAAAGGCATCCGCTTGGTCCCCGGTGGGAGGCGTTTGCTGGAGCGCGCCGGGTGTGGCGGGCAGATCGCCGGTGACGGTCGCGCCGGTGACATAGGCGCGTCCGCTGGCGTCGACCGCGGTGCCGGCCACCACTGCGTCGGGCGCAATCGTCGTGGTGAAGATCACGGTTTTGCCGTCCGTACCCAATTTCTCGACCGAATTGCTCCCGGCCAGGTACACGTTTCCCGCCGGGTCGACCGCCATGCCGGTGGCTTGAAATGGAAGCGCGTTTTGGTAAACGATCCGATCCCCTGCGGGGGTCAGCTTCATGATGTAGTTCGTCGCGGTGGTCGCCTGGTGACCGGCAAAGCCATTCACCAGCAGGTAAACGGACCCTTGCGCGTCTGTGCCCGCCGCCAAAGCTAGCCCATACTCCAAGACTACGGGAAAGGGGATCGGCTCGGAATAATCCACGCCGAGCAGGGTCTGGGGCGAAGCGACTGCGGCGGTCGCGATGAGCAGAACCAGCCAGATAGAAAGCTTTCGCATCATAAAGCGAGACCGAGCACTTGCGGGGCCGTGGCATCTTTCAGAAACCATGGCGTTTGCGGTGGGGAGTCTGTGTCATTCGGACCCGTACTGGGTTGGAATGGCGCTAGGGCGGCCTGAGAGGCCGCCGGGCCCAGAGGGCACCCCTGAG
Organism: Bryobacteraceae bacterium; assembly: GCA_049520215.1. Classification (GTDB taxonomy): domain Bacteria; phylum Acidobacteriota; class Terriglobia; order Bryobacterales; family Bryobacteraceae; genus Bog-159. The sequence continues at coordinate 21,952 of JBEKPZ010000087.1, forward strand.
AGCCTGCCCCACAAGGGCTTTTTGGCTTTAGCGGAACAGAGCGCCGGCATGCATCAGGAAGTGCTCTGCGATCGGCCCCAGCGAGAGCGCCGGAAAGAAGGTCAGTGCTGTGACAATGAAGATAGTCCCGGTGAGCAGAACCGCGAATAGAACGCCATGCGTCGGCATGGTCCCGATGGTCACCGGGACGCGCTTCTTGCGCGCCAGATTCCCAGCCAGGGCTAACGCCGGAACAATTACCAGAAAGCGTCCGATCAACATTTCCAGGCCCAGCGTCAGGTTGAAAAACGGCGTGTTGGAGTTCAGCCCGGCCATGGCGCTCCCATTCGTCCCGACCGCGCTCGAGTTGGCGTAAAGAACCTCGCTCAACCCGTGGGGACCGGCGTTGCCCAGGTTGGCCACCAGCGCGCCGGGAGGATTCCAATAGGAGTGCGCCGGAAAGTGGACGAGAAAAGTCGCGCACGAGATGACCAGGTTGGCCGCGGCCGCCACCACCAGCGCGAGCATCACCATCTTGATATCTTTGGCCTCGATGCGCTTGCCCAGATATTCCGGTGACCGGCCCACCATCAGTCCCGCAATGAAGACGGCCAACAGCACCGTCAGGATCATCGACAGGATGCCAGAGCCCGTTCCGCCAAATATCACTTCGCCGGTCTTGAGGTTCAGCAGTTGAACCAGTCCGGCCAGCGGCGTGAAACTATCGTGAGCGCTGTTCACAGCGCCGTCGCTGGACGCCGTGCTGACCACCGAAAACAGCGCGGACCCGGCGACTCCGAAACGGACCTCTTTGCCTTC
>JBEKPZ010000088.1:0-22635 GCA_049520215.1 Bryobacteraceae bacterium
GGCGTGCGCGAGCTGAATCTCGGCGAGCTGAAATTCCTGGATGCCGACGGCAAACCGATCTAAGCTGGAGGGCGGGCTTTAGCCCGCGTGGGGCTTCAGCCCCGCTCATGACCGGCGATCAACCCAGCCGCACGGCCGAATACATGGCCCTGTTTCGAGCCGTGGAGACCGCCGAACCCGCGGATCGCCGCCTGTTCGACGACCCCTACGCCGCCGCGTTCCTCACCGGCAGCCTCAAAGCGTTGGCCGCATTCGCGAGCCTGCCCGCCATAGGCCGCCTGGCAACGCACTTCCTTGACCTCGGCTGGCCGCGCACGCGCAGCTCGGCCGTGGTGCGCACGCGCCTCATCGACGACCTCGTGCGCCAGGCGATTCGCAACGGCGCGCGCCAGGCGCTCCTGCTTGGCGCGGGTTTCGACAGCCGTCCCTACCGCCTGGAAGAACTCCGCGGCGTTCCACTCTTCGAAGTGGACCATCCCGCCACGCAGCGAGCGAAGCGCCAGCGATTGCTAGCTCATCGTAGCCCGCTGCCCGCCAACGTGCATTTCGTGCCCGTGGATTTCGAAAAGGACGACCTGGAGACCACACTGCTGCACGCGGGCTTCATCACGACAGTCGCAACGGTAGCCGTCTGGGAAGGCGTAGTCAGCTACCTGACGCCCGGAACCGTGGACCAAAGCTTCCGCACCCTGGCGCGCATCCTCGCTTTTAACGGTGCGCACCGGAGCCAACTCATCTTCAGCTATGTGCACCAAGGCGCGCTGGATGGCTCGGTCGCCTTTCGCGAAGCCCGCCGGTGGAAGTCGTCGGTGCAGTCCACCGGCGAGCCGTTCATTTTTGGCTTCGATCCCGCCGCATTAGCGGATTACTTGCGGCCGCGCGGCTTCGAACTGGCGAGCGATGTGTCCACCGCGGAGGCCGCCAAGTCCTACTGCGAACCTCTGCGGCGCAGCGAGCCCGGATCCGAACTCTACCGGATCGCCGCAGCGCAACGCGCCGCCGTATAATGAGCTTTATGTCTGAAACTTCCCTCCCCCGCCGCAATTTTCTCCGCGGCGCCTCCGCCCTGACCGCGCTTTCCTACTCCCGCGTGATGGGAGCCAACGACCGCATCCAACTGGGCGTGATCGGCTGCGGCGATCGCGGCCGCTACGACATGGAGAATTTCCAGAAGGCCAAGGCCGATGTGGTCGCGGTCTGCGACATCTACGGCGCGCAGATCGACAAGGCCCGCGAGAAGGCGCCCAACGCCAAGGATTTCAAGGACCATCGCGCGCTGCTGGAAATGAAAGAGGTGGACGTGGCGCTGATCGCCACGCCCGACCACTGGCACGCGCAGGTCGCCATCGACGCGCTCAACGCCGGCAAAGACGTCTATGTCGAAAAGCCGCTGACGCGCACCATTGAAGAAGGCCCGCTCATCGTCAAGGCGGCGCGGGTCAACGAGCGCGTTTGCCAGGTGGGCATGCAGCAGCGCTCCGGGCAGCACTATCTGCAAGCCAAGCGCGAGTATTTCGACACCGGCAAGCTGGGCAAGATCACGCTGGCGCGCACGTGGTGGCACGGCAACGGCTATCACCTGCGGCGGGCGCCGGAATCGCTGCAAACGCTGCCCTCCAATCTTGATTGGGCGCATTTCCTGGGACCGTTGAAGTGGCGCGACTACGATCCGCAACAGTACTTCAACTGGCGCGCCTACCTGGATTTCGGCGGCGGCCAGGTGACCGACCTGTTCACCCACTGGATCGACGTGGTGCACATGTTCATGGGGCAGGAGGTGCCGTTCTCCGCTTCCGCCGCCGGCGGCGTCTACAAGTATAAGGATGGCCGCACCGCGCCGGACACCATCAACGTGCTGCTGGAGTATCCGACCGAATTCACCGCCACCTTCGAAGCCACGCTGGTGCCGGGAATAACGGGCGCGGCGGTGGAGATTTGCGGAACGGATGGGCGCTTGTGGATCGATCGCGGCCGTTACGAGTTTCACCCGGTAGGCCGGGGCGCGCAGCCGGTCGTCGTGAAGGCGTTCAGTAAGATCGACGAAGACCACGTGAACAATTTCCTGGAATGCGTGCGCTCCCGCAAACGGCCCAACGGCGATGTGCTGATCGGGCACCGCTCGGCGCAGGCCTCGCACCTGGGCAATATCTCGTACATGCAGAAGCGGCGCATCGACTTCGATCCGGTGCGCGAAGAGATCCTGCCGTTCTGAGATGAAGGCCTCCCTCAAAGACATCGTCGACGCTCTGGAGTTCCTCACCGACGAGCACTTTCACTTTCTGGACCGCCAGACTGGAAAAGTGGAGATGGTGTCCCGGGAAGTGCTGGGGATTGTAGAAGAGAGCGGCACCGTCGAGGACGCGCTCGAATGGCAGGACCACGAATTCGAGGTGGCCGAGGCCATTTTCGCGGATTGGGATCGTTTCGAGAAGCTGCCCACGAAATACGATGTCAACGAGTGGGAGATCATGCGCGAGTTCGCCGAGTCCGTCGAACCCGAGCAGCTTAGCGACGAACTGCAAAACGCCATCCGCGGCGCCGGCGCCTTCCGCTATTTCAAGGACACGCTGCGCCGCTATCGCCGCGAAAAGGATTGGTACGCCTATCGGGAAGGAGCGCTCCGCGACATCGCCATCGAGTGGTGCGAACAAAACGGCATCGAATACACCGAAAAAGCTGAGAGTTGAAAGCTTGTTATACTGGTAGCTCATGATTTCATCGACACAAATGCGTCCGGGCATGGTAGTCAAGTTCAACAACGACTTGTTTTCCGTGTTCAGCGTGAACCACCGGACGCCCGGCAACCTGCGGGGCTTCGTGCAGGCCAAGATGCGCAACCTGCGCAGCGGAACGATGATCGAGCACCGGTTCTCATCGGAAGACAAGGTGGAGCGCGCGGCGCTGGAAGAGCACGAAATGGAATACCTGTACGACGACGGCGAGTACTTCTATTTCATGAACACCCAAAACTACGAACAGATGCATCTGACCAAGGATCTGTTGGGCGATGCCGTCGGCTACCTGGTTCCGCAGTTGAAAGTGGCCGTGGAATTCTACGAAGGCAACCCCATCAGCGTGGAATTGCCGGCTACGGTGGACCTGACCGTGGTCGAAACCGAGCCGGGCATGAAGGGCGCGTCGGTCTCCAACGTCACCAAGCCCGCCAAGCTCGAGACCGGGCTGGTGGTGCAGGTGCCTCCCTTCATTACCGAGGGCGAGAAGATTCGCGTCTCAACCGCGGAAGGCACCTATCAGGAAAGGGCCTGAAAGGCCGCCGCCAGCTCTGTTTCTTCTTCCGGCAGGACCGTCCGCAGATCCAACAACAGCCGCTTTTCTTCGACGCGCGCGATCACCGGCGGATGGTTCGCGCGCAGCTTCCGTTGCGCGGCGCCCTCATCGGCGCATGTTACGGCAATCAGCCAGGTCGGAATGGATTGCTCCGGCGTGGCTCCGCCGCCGATTACGGATTCCCCAGGCGTGACTTCCGCCTTAAGACCGGGCAGCGAGGCTAACAAGCGCTCGGAGCGCTCCCGAATCTCCGCCGCACTTTGGCGGATCATGCGCAGCGCTGCCACCAGATCCCAGCGCTCCAGCAACACGTTGCGCAGCGTGGTTTCCAGCGCCTGGCAGATCATTTTGTCCAGACGCAACGCGCGGAACATAGGATTTCGGCGCAACCGCGCGACGATTTCCGGCTTTCCGGCCAGGATGCCGGCCTGCGGACCGCCGAGCAGCTTATCGCCGCTGAACGAAACCAGATCGGCGCCGGCGCGCAGGCTATCGGCAACCAGCGGCTCGTCGACGCCGAACGCGCGCAGGTCCACCAGGCAGCCGCTGCCCAGATCTTCATACACCGAAATGCCCCGCTCGCGGCCCAGCGCAACCAGTTCCTCCAGCGACGGACGGGCGGTGAATCCTTCGATCCGGAAATTGCTCGGGTGGACGCGCAGCAGCAGGCGCGTGCCGCCGCTGATGGCCTCGCGATAATCGGCGATGCTGGTGCGATTGGTCGTGCCCACCTCGCGCAGCAGGGCGCCCGCGCGCAGCATGATGTCGGGGATGCGGAAGCCGTCGCCGATTTCGATCAGCTCGCCGCGCGAGACGACCACTTCGTGGCCACTGGCAAGTTCATTCAGCGCCAGGTAGATGGCAGCCGCATTGTTGTTGACCGCGATGCCCGGCGCGCCGAGGAGCCGCTCGATGAGCGCGCCGGTGTGCACGTCGCGCTTGCCGCGCAGTCCGGTGGCGATGTCGTATTCGAGATTCGAGTATCCGGGATGGATGGTTTGGGGGCCCAGCGGCGCGCGGCCTAGATTAGTGTGCAGGACTACGCCGGTGGCGTTGATGACGCGCCGCAGCGAGGGCGCGGCCAGCGTTCGCAACGCGCGCTCGACTTGCGCTTCGATGGACATCGTGGCGATGCCGTTGCCGGCGCCGGCGCGAATCTGGCGGCGCGCGCCGTCCAGCACGCGGCGGACCTCCGCCACCACCAGATGTCGCGGAATCCCCGGCGCGGATACGCGCTCGGCGACCTCATGTACCGCCGGCAATTCGCGCAGTTTCTCGCTGTCATTCACTTGATTGATGTTACAGAGCGCACGTGCCACTTGTCCAGGAGGGCGCGAACAGCTACACTAGTAGATTCGGGGCGTGGCTCAGCCTGGCTAGAGCGCCTGGTTCGGGACCAGGAGGTCGGTGGTTCGAATCCACTCGCCCCGACCAACTTGATTCGGTGCAATTGCATCGAGTCAATCCCCCCTTAGGAAGCGCCTGCTCCCGGCGCGCTCGCGACCCCCCCCATTACTCATAGCCCGGCAGCAGCGAGGACCCAGCGTTTCGTTAGCAGTTGACGATCGCCTCACCGTAAGGGTCCCAGCGCACCTTGGCGTTGCGCTTGTAACTCTCCACTGAGAGGAAGATCGTGACGGCTTCCTCAAACGCGCGGTCCACGCCACAGCGCGGTGTGGCGCGGCTGCGAACGCAATCGATGAAATCCTGCCAGTGCGACGAGACTTCCAGCTCGCCGGGCTTGAACGAGTAATCGGCCAGCGGCGCGGCCTCGCGCGGCTGGTAGCCGATGGCGGCAAGTTCCTGCGCGTGCTCCCGCAGGCGATCCTTATAGCCGGGCTTCCACTCGGCGGCGTACGACCGGCAGAAACCGGGCGCGACTTCGAGCGTGCCATCGCGGCCCATGAACTCCAGCACCTCGCCATAGTGGCGATTGTGGAAGGTACAATGGAAGCTCACCGATTGCTCCTTGGAAGGATAGTCGGCGAGCACGTTCCACTGGTCCGGCACGTCGCGGCCGTCTTTCCAGAAATAGTTTCCGCCCTGCGTGACCGTGGTCTCGGGGATACCCAGGCCGGCAATCATGTTGGCGCCGTCCCATAGGTGGCTATACAGGTCGCCGGCGATGCCCGTGCCGTATTCCCACCACTTGCGCCACAGGAAGAAGCGCTCGGCGTTGAAGGGCCGCTTGGAAGCGTTGGCAATGAAGCGCTCCCAGTCGATGGTCTCTGGACTAGCGTCCTTGGGCATCTCGGTAACCATGTAATCCTGGAAGAACTGCCACTCGGGCCACGGGTTGGTGCGGTCGATGTAGATCCGGATGGCGGCCACTTTTCCCAGCGCGCCGGAGCGATAGATCTCGCGCCCTTTATGAAACTGCGGCATGCTGTTGTAGTTGTGGCCAAGCTGCATCACGCGCGCGTTGTTCTTGAGGGCGGCGCGCATGCGCTTGGCGTCCTCCAGCTTGGTACACCAGCCCTTCTCGACATAGACGTCTTTCTTCAGTTCGGCGGCGCGAATGGTCATCGGCGCATGCCAGAAGTCGGGTGTGGCGATCACTACCGCGTCGATGTCCGGATCGTCGAGCGTCTTCGCCCAGTCTTTGCCGCTCTTCATCCGGTCGTTCTTCCCCACGGCGCGGGCGCGCTTCAGATTGCCGTCGTACAGGTCGCAGATCGAGCGGATTTCGACGCCCGCTATTTTCTGGAACTCCTGATACAGGTAATACCCGCGGGTGCCGACGCCGATGACCGCCAGCCCGATAGTGTCGTTGGGGCCTTTCTGCGCGAGCAGGGCGGGAGCGCCCGTTAGCGCGGCCGCGCCTTTCAAGAAATCTCGTCTCTGCATTGATTACTCCTTTCGGTCAGCGCACTAATATCCCATCACCCGGCGCACGTATTCGCGGCTCAGCTTGAAGCTCTCCCGCAGCGGGCGGGTCGGCGTGAATCCCGCCGGATGGGCCAACTCGATGGCCAGCGTGCCGGAGAATTTCGCCTCATGCAACGCGCGCCCGACCGCCGCGTAGTCGATGGCGCCTTCGCCCATCGCCTCGGACCAAACCCCATCGGCTTTCCGATCGCGCAGGTGCGCATACACGATCCGGGCGCCGTAGCGGTGGATGAAACTCACCGGGTCCACCTTGGCCCCCACCAGCCAGTCGATGTCGGGACCGAGTTTCGCGTCCGGGATGCGGGTGAGCGTCCCACGCAGATCGTATTCGTCGTCCTGAACTTCGTAAATGTGGTTGTGCAGGTTCAGGACCACGCCATTCGCCACGCAGATTTCCGTAAGCTTCAGCAGCATCTCCGCTTGGGCGTCGAGCTCGGCCGCCGTCTTTTTTCTCCGGGCGTCGCCGACCGAGGTCCCCAGAGTGTGTCCGCCCACCTCGGCGATGCGGCCGATCACAGCCCGCGCATCCTCGATGATTTCGGCATGCTTTTCGCGATTCCACATGGGCGCCTGATAAGAGGCGCCGATGACCGGCAGGCTGTAACGCCGCGACAGGTCGCGCACTCGCGGCACGACGTCCGCGTGCCGCAGAGCCGTGTCCATCAGTTCAACCCCATCTACTCCGGCGTAGCTGAGATCGGCGAAGATGCGGTCCAGGACCAGAGTAATGTCGTAACCCGGCAGCGGAGCCGCATACACCCACGGATGCGCTCCGACCATGATCCTGGGCCCATCCGGAAGCGCGGGGACGGCTGCAACGAGCGATGCCGTGGTGGCTCTCAGGAAGTCGCGTCGAGTGGAGCGGATGGTCATGTTGGGCAGTTTGTCGTCCAGAATTTCCCGGCCAGCTTATTATACATGGAATACATTTATTCAGATCTGTTGTTCTCATATTGCGAGTGGAAGTTCCCCACTGGTCGCCGGGTGCGCGATAAGGCTGGCAGCCAGTGGGTGCTTTCGTGGGGCGGTACTCCAGCAGGGACGGCGGGAGCCGTCACCAGAGGCATAAACCCAAAGGCTCCTGGGGGGCGGGATTTATCCCGCGCGGGGCTTCAGCCCCGCACTTCGCGGAATCAACAAGTTGGCGGGTGGGTCTCTGGAGAGTCCTGCGGGCGACGTCCACGTCGGTGCACCCCGCGAGTGCGGGTATCGGCCGAAATGACAAAACTCAGTTGCATGGGCACATTGACAGTCGGCCGCGGCTTACCAAGCCGCCCCACAGTCTCGACTTTCTTGTCGCGCGCTGCCGCATGTTATGATGCCTTCGCAAGCGCCACCCGATTCATCTATGTTTCACAGCTTCGATGAACTCCTGGACGCCGCGCGCGCCCGTGGCCCCGTTTCCATCGCCGTCGCCGCCGCCCACGATCCCGATGTGATCGAGGCGCTGAAACGCGCCCACGAATTACACCTGGCGGAGGGCATCCTGGTAGGGAAGGGAAGTGAGATCCGAGCCCTGGCGCGCGAGGGCGGCTTCGAGCTTTCCGACAGCCAGATCGTCAACGAACCCGACCCGGCGGCGGCTACCCGTCAGGCCATTGCCCTGGTTCGGGAAGGCCGCGCGGGGCTGTTGATGAAAGGCAAAATCGCCACCGCCAGCATGATTCGCGCGGTGCTCGATAAGGATGCGGGTCTGCGCACTAACCGGCAGTTGAGCCAGGTCGCCGTATTTCGCGTGCCGGGTTTCGACCGCCTGATGCTGCTGACCGATGCGGCCATTAACATCGCGCCCACGCTGATGCAGAAGGCGGAACTCTGCCGCAACGCCATCGAGGTGGCCCAGGCCATTGGGATCGAGAAGCCCAACATCGCCGCGCTGTGCGCTCTGGAGTTTGTGAATCCCGAGATGCCGGCCACGGTGGACGCCGCCGCCCTGTGCGCCATGAATCGGCGCGGCCAGCTCCCAGGCTGCTATATCGAAGGCCCCATCGCGTTGGACGCGGCGCTGAGCAAGTTCGCTGCGGAACGCAAGGGCATCGCCAGCCCGGTGGCCGAAAACACGGATATCTTCCTGGCGCCGGATATCGAGGCAGCCAACATCCTCTATCGGGCGATCGTGTATTTTGCCAAAGCAGAATCTGGCGGAATTGTTTTGGGCGCGCGGGTGCCCATGGTGCTGCTGTCGCGCGCCGAAACCCCGGAGACGAAAGTGCGCTCGATCGCCATCGGGATCCTGGCGGCCGCCCGCTGAAGTCAACCATGCGCTGGCCAGGGCTTCCTGGGCTGGACGCTGGTGGCAGCCCGGAAGGCTCCCCGTAAGTTATTGAAAAAGCAGCCGGGCGGCCTGAGGGGCCCCCGCAGGCCGGGGGCCTGCCCCACAAGCGTTGTCAGCATGCCACAAAGGGCGCGAAAGCGGTTTATCATAACTTTGTAACGCTTAGGCTTTTAATCTCACAATCTATTTGAGGCATGGAATGGAGCATGACGAAGCGGTTCGCTCTCAGGCCGCCGAACGATACGTGGCACACGAGCTTTCGCCGGCCGAGAGAGACGACTTCGAAGAGCATTTCTTCGATTGCCAGGAATGTGCCGACGACGTTCGCTTTGAGATGACTTTCGCGGCGAATGCCCGGGCCGTCTTCCGGGAACAGCGAGCGGAGCACCGGCCAGCGCCGGAGCCGCGCGCCTCCGATTCCCGGGGGAGCTGGCTGGCCTGGCTTCGCCCGCGTCCCGCCTTGGCGTTTTCATTTGCCGCCAATTTCGCGTTGGCTGCCGGGCTCGGATATGTCCTGCTGACTGGCACGCACGAGTTGGCGGTGCCGCAATTCGCGCAACTCTACTATGCGCCGGGTCCCACGCACGGCGCGGAAGATGTGCATGCCATGCTCCCCGGCGAAACCTTTTACCAGGTGCGTTTCCCCGCTCCCGGCGCGGCAATCCAGTCTTATTCCTACGAGGTTCTGGATGCCGCCGGCAAGCGCGAGTCGTCCGGGTCCTTGAAAGCGCCGGCCAGCGAGGACGACAACCTGTACGTGCAGTTGCCAGTCCGGAGTTTGCCCGCGGGCGTGCACACTCTGGTGGTCCGCGGCGGTTCCGGCGGCGAGATTGTTTCATGGTCCAGATTCCGCATCTCACGTTGAAAGGAAGCAGCTCATGCCAATGAATGAATACCTGTATCATGGCCAGGCGTTCGGAGTGGAGGCCGACATCACCGATCCCGGCCCTTACAAACTGGACGGCCATGGCAAGTGCGCCTTGCCCGATGGGAAGGCCGGCCACCCGACTGGCAGTCATTCGGGATACACCATGTCCGGCGGACTGTCGCACGGCGCTTGCGCCACAGAAGTCAACGCCATGCCGGAAGACAAGGATGGTTTCTTTCGCACCGAGATCCGCGCCACTGTCGAGAAGCTGACGGTCGAGGGAAAGTCGCTCCTCAGCGTCGACCGCATCGTTTTCGGCATGGTCACGGTCTACCGGCGCGACTGGTACGACCGGCCAGGACTGCATGCCAGGCGCACCAGAGTGCTGCCCTTGGATTCGAGCCTGGTGAACCTCACACTCAACGGCGCTCCGCTCGCAGCGCCGCTGCCGGCGCCGTTCCATTATTCCGCGGACCGGCGCGAAGCCTATCTGGCAGCCGACGAGCCGGACCCCAAAATCGACGCCGAAGTCCGGCAGGCCATCATTGACAGTCCATCCCGATGCATCTACATCCCGAATTTTGGTAGGATCTTCTTCGGCGAATGGACTCTCCTTCCCAGCCAGAATTGGCACCCCGTGCACCAGATTTTCATGCTGCGCATGGCGTTCAGCAGCCCTCCGTCGGGAGGCGGGTCCGGAGGTGGAGGCCAAGGCGACGGTACGGGAGGCTAGCTCTATTCGCGATCGCCGCCCATCTGTGGCTTTCTTCGTGCGGCGGCCGCCACGGCTTTGACGCGGCATACCTGAAGGCGCAATCGCTGTTTCGATCGGGAGACTTCCGTGCCTCGCTGGAAAACGCGCGCCTGGGCCTCCGGAGGTGGCCGGCGGGCGACTCGGGATGGAAGTTTCGCCTGTTGGCCGTGGAAGATCTCACCAAGATCAGCCGCGCGCCGGAAGCCCGCTTGCTGCTGGAAGCTGCCGCCGCACCACGCTCGCCTGGATTGCTGGCGCGTTGGAAGATGGACGAGGGAAACCTGGCTGGTGGTTCCACCCAGGAGAAGCTGCTGCGGGAAGCCCTGCCGCTGGCCATCGCATCGCGCGACCCGGATCTAATCTGCATGGTCGAGTTGTACCTGGGAGAGGCAGTTCCAAACCGTGAGGAGGCCGAGATCCATACCCAGGCCGCCTTTGCGGCGGCCGGGCAAGCACGCGACGCCTTCTTGCTGACATGGGTGCAACTGGCTCGCGGATATAACAGTCTTCGCTTCTCGCGGTTCGACGAGGCCTTGCCGTATCTGGATGAGGCACTCGCCACAGGACGCCGGTGCGGGGCCCGATCGCTGGTCGCCGGTATCATGGGCAACCAGGGTTGGTGTTACTTCCGGTTGGGTGACTGGGATCGCGCCATGGACGCGCTAACCCGAGCCGAATCCCTGGCCGCGTCATTGGGCCAACCCGACTCTCGTCAGCGCTGGTTGGGTGCTATGGGCTTGGTCTATTTCGCCCAGAGCGACTTCGACCGGGCGGAGTCCTTTGAGCAGCGCGCCGCAAGTCTGGCTGGCGAAGCCGGCAACGATAAATGGCAGGCTATGGCGTGGCACAACCTGGCCCGGATCGCGATCGAAAAAGGGGATCTGCCCACGGCTCAAAGCTACAGTGCAAAGGAACTTGCCGTTCACCAGCGCGGCGGAGATGCGGCGTTGCTGGTCTCTTCGGAATTGAGCGCCGCGGAAATCGAGAACCTCTCAGGGAAGTACGCCGAAGCGGAACGCGATTACCGGGCGGTCATCACCCAAGCGCCGCGCGCGCAGGCGCCGGATGTGTTGATGGAAGCCTACGCCGATCTCGCTTCACTCTACGCCGAACGAGCGAAACCGAAGCAGGCTGCGCAACAATACCGCAACGCCATCGACACCATCGACCGCGAGTGGAACAATCTCGGCACCGACGAATCCAAGACCACATTCCTCAGCCTCCATCTGGTTGGCATTTTTCAGGACTACGTTGGTTTCCTGATCAAAACAGGCCAAATGGAAGGGGCTCTGGAAATCGCCGAATCGGCGCGGGCGCGCCTCCTCAGCCTCCGGCTGGAGCGTCGCGGAGCGCTTCCACCCAGTCTTGACCTGGCCGGCTTGCAGCACGCTGCCCGGGCTTCCCATACCGTAATCCTCTCCTACTGGTTGGAGGCCACGCGGTCGTCGGTGTGGGTGATCGGCTCCGGCCGCCTTTCCCGGTTCGACTTGCGGCCTGGCAAAGAGATCGGCGGGCTGGTCCGGAAGTACATGGAGTCTGTAACCGGTGGCCGCGATCCACTGGCCCGGAACGACGCATCGGCGCTGTACCAAGCCGTGCTGGGTCCGGTGGCCAAGCTGATCCCGGCCGGCTCGAACGTTATCATCGTGCCCGATGGCGAGTTGCACCAACTCAACTTCGAAACGCTGGTCGTGCCCGGCCCGCCGCGGCACTATTGGATCGAGGATGTGGCCCTCGCTACGGCGCCGTCGCTGCGCGTGTTGGCTGGTGATGCGCTGGCGCGTGTGCACGCGCCGAAACTGCTCATCATGGGCGATCCGGTGCTGGTGGGGCAGGAATTTGGGCAGTTGCCGAATGTCAAGAAGGAAATTGCAGCCGTCGAGGAGTGTTTTCCGCCCGCAAACCGGGTCGCCTTCACCGGAGCCGGCGCCGTTCCCGGTGAATACGCCAAAGCGTTGCCGGCGAACTTCACCCACATCCACTTCGCCACGCACGCCAGCGCCAACTGGGAGAGCCCGCTGAACTCGGCCATCATCCTGTCGCACCAGGGCGAGATCTACAAGCTGTACGCTCGCGACGTGGCCGACGTGCCGCTACGCGCGGAGGTGGTCACCCTTTCGGCATGCCGAAGCGCGGGGGCGAAGGCTTACTCCGGCGAAGGCTTGATGGGTTTTGCCTGGGCCTTCCTGCAGGCTGGGGCGCAAAACGTGATTGCGACGCTGTGGGATGAGGACGACGCTGTTTCGGCCGATCTCATGCGAGTTCTCTATAAGGAAATCGCCGCGGGCCAGACGCCTGCCCGTGCCTTGCGCGCCTCCAAACTGGCGCTGGTGCACTCTAACGGGCGTTACCGGCTGCCGTACTATTGGGGGCCTCTGCAAGTCTTCACGCGCCGCGTGGCCCCCTGATTGTACTTTACATGTAAAAGTACTTGACACTTATGCGGGAGTGCGTTAGGGTGGCATCATGACCATCGATCGCGCTGAATGGATTTGGTTCGCCCTGGCCGTCGCCGTGGGATTGTTGGCTGCCATCCTCGGGCTGCATATGGACAATCTGCAGTTCTTGGTGCTGTTCCTCTTTATCCTATGCGCCGTGTTCGGCTATGCGCGCCCCCAGCGGGCTTGGCGCTGGGGTTGCCTGATTGCCGTATGGATTCCGCTATCGCTGCTGTTCAATACGGTGGTAACGCTGCCCAGTCCGCGCGAGTTGGGCGTTCCGGCGCGTTTGTTTCTGGGACCGCTGGTGGTTTTCTTCCGAGCCACGATTCCGGTGCGGCCAGCCGATATTCCCGGGTCTTGTCTCGCCGTGATCCCGGCAATGGCTGGGGCCTACGCGGGCGTCTGGATGAGCCGCTTCGCCCGGCCGGCGTAGGGCGGGCGCCTCACTCTGGCCGCCTAAAGGCGGCTGCCTGGAGTTTGGCTGTTTTTGTGGGGCAGGCTCTCAGCCTGCGCGGGGCTCTCAGCCCCGCTTTCGCGAGCATAGCTCGCCTCTAGCCGCCTAAAAGGCGGCTGCGGCCAAGATTGGCCGCCCTCCAGCGTTTACGATGGGTTCAGGGTGATGGTAGCGGTCGAAGTAAGATTGCCATAGGTGGCGGTGATGGTCACATCTTCCGTGAAGGAGATCGCTACCGTCTGAACCGTAAAGGTGATGTCGGTGGAACCCGCGGGTATAACCACGCTGGATGGCAAGGGGAAATTGGTGTTGTCGGAGGAAGTAAGATTGACCGTGGTCTGGCCGGTAGGCGCCGCCACAGTCAGCAGCACCGAACAGGCAGTGCTATTCCCCGACGTCACCGTGCTGGGATCACAAGTGATCGAGGACAGCACGGGAGTTGCAAAGACCGGGAGTGTGACAACGTTACTCCTAAAGTCGTTCTGCGCAATATACAACTCCGCCTTGGGATCGGTAGCCAGCGACGCGGACAACTGTAGATATACCTGGTAGATTCCAATCATCCCCGGCGCCAGCTCGGCGCGCAGCACATTGGCGGTCGTATTGTTGATCTGGGCCGAAACGAAACTCTGCGGGTAGGTGGGCGGACCCGCATAAGGTTGACCGGTGAGGAGGTACTTATCCGCCTGGGGCGATAAGGACGGCAGGCCCAACCCGGTGGCGTATACGATGATCGTTTCGCCGGGCAAGGCGGCGGTGGAGTTGGGTCCTGTAACATTCGCGCCTCCGGTGCTGGCGCAGCACAGCATGGCGCCCTCCCCCGGGCTCGGCGGCGCCGGGCCGATGGCGGTCAGGAGCAACTCCGCTCCCGTGCTGACGGATACCTGAAAAGGAGTGCCGTTGCCGGCGGCGCCCGCGACTTTTGCCTGCAACAGAATGCGGGTGAACTCGCTGGAGGCGGTCGCGGTTACCTGCGGGTCGGCGGCTAACAGGGCGATCAACGCACCTCGGATGCTGGCCAGGGAGTCGCCGCCCTGCACGGTGTAGCTATACAGTTGGCCCGTGCATCCCGTCGGAGTCGTGGTGGTGGCGGTGAGCGCGGCGCTGGAACCGATGCAAATCGAGCCTACATCGCCGGCTTTGATGGTGCCATCCACCGAGATCACCCCGGTGGCGTTGCTGGCGGCATGCAGGACGGGGTATGCCACGCGAGGATCCGTGCCGCTCATCGCGAAGATGCCGGGGTTGGCCGGCACTATCGTCACCGCCACTGCATCGGTCGACACAATGGTGCCGTTGGCGCGCTGAATCCGAACCCAGGCAGCGGCCGTGTTCGTGTTGCTGAAGCCAAAATTGAACGGTATCTGGGCGTTAATCTGAGTGGACGAGACGAACAGCAGCGGCGACTGCACGCCGTTAAAATAGACTTGTACGCCGCCCAGGGTGAGGGGCAATTGCGCATTCAACGGAGCCGACGCCGTTTGGTCGCTCAGGTTGGTTCCAAAAAACGATACCAGACTACCCGGCGCGACCGAAGCCGCACTCGCGCCGCCGGTGAGATTGGCGCCTTGTGCGTTGGCCGTGATTACCCCGGTTACGGCGCTTTTCACGGTCACGTTGTTGCCAAGCGGGCCAGCCGTTCTGGCGGTCAACACGACCCTATCGCCTTGCGTATCCGGAGTGGCAATGACGTTCGGATCTCCCGTACCGGCGTTGACCAGCGCCACCAATCCATCGATGATGCTCGAAAAGGTGTCGCCGTTCTGGATCGTGTAGGTGTATGATTCGGTTGTGGTGGTGGTCGACACGCCGATGGTCAACTCTATGGTGTTGCCCGCCTTGATGGTGCCGCCGATGCTTATGGGATCGATCGCGTAGATAATCACGCTGGCGGTGTTCACCACGGCGTTGTAGGGCAAATCCTGCTCCGACGTGGTGTAAACCAGAATGCGCTGGTTGTAGGTGTCCGCTACATACAGGTTGCTTCCATCGAAAGCCAGCGAGAGGGGCGCATTCATGGTATCCGCGCCATCGGTGGGGGCGTCGGTCACAAAGTCCGTTTGTCCCAGCACGATCTGCGCCGGCGCTGCGTTTTTAGTGGGAATCGGCTGGTAAATCAGCACGCGGTCGTTGCCGCCGTCGGCGACATACAGGTTCGTGCCATCGGAAATCGCGAACCTCGGGAAACTGAGCGTGTATTCGCAAAGCGCGGGGTAGGTCGGATTGTTGTTCGAGTCCACACCGTTGGAAACCTGGCAAAGCACCGCCGTTTCGGGAGCGGGAAGGGTTCCGGTGTAATTAGTCGGCGTGGAATAAGCGTCGTTGGGTATGCCTGTGACCATGTCCGGCTCGCCGATCTCCACATCCGCTGCCTGTTGGTTAGTGCTCGGAATCGTATTCCAGATCAGCACGCGGTTATAGCCCAGGTCGGCGACGAACAGGCGCGTCCCGTCGGAAGTCACCGACACCGGCGTGAGCATGTTGTTAGCCGCCGCGTTGGTGTTCTGCTGGGAGATGTCCACTTGCACCCAGGTGGTCATGTTGGGCTGACCCAGGACGAGGTTGGCCGCGGCGCCGTTGGCCGTTGGAATGGAATTGTAAATCAGGACGCGGTCGTTCATGGTGTCGGCAACGAACAACATGCCATTCTGAATCCAGACGCCTTGCGGGCCGCGTAGCGAGGATGCCGTGGGGGTGGTCGGAAAGCTATTGCTGGTGAAATTCGTCTGTCCCAGCACTACG
Organism: Bryobacteraceae bacterium; assembly: GCA_049520215.1. GTDB lineage: Bacteria > Acidobacteriota > Terriglobia > Bryobacterales > Bryobacteraceae > Bog-159. The sequence continues at coordinate 15,712 of JBEKPZ010000088.1, forward strand.
TCGGGCGGCTGGTTGATCGCGGCCGGAATGGTGTTCCAGATGAGCACCCGGTTATTGAGGGTGTCGGCGACGGCCAGGTGAGTGCCGTCGGAGGCCAACGCTGTAGGTTGGCGCATTCCGGTAGCGATAGGCGTCTGGGGCGACGTCGCGAGACAGGTGGGGGTGGTGGGTGTGGTGGTCACCGTGACGTTGGCGGGCGGCGCGACGCAGGGCGCCGGCAGGGTGCTGGTCCAGTCCGACTGGCCCAGAACCACATTGGCCAACCCCCCGCACACGGGACACAGAGTGTTATACGCCAGCGCCGCGTTAGGCGCCGGGAATTGTGCCGTCGGGAAAAGCAGCACGCGGTTGTTAACCGGTGCGGCGCCCACCAGATTGGCATCGGCCACGAACAGCATGCCGTTGGCGTATGCCAATCCACTCACGGCCCCCACGATGGACTGGCTGGCGGTATCCGATTCGGCATCGAATTCCGGCTGGCCGATCACCAGCCGAGCGGATTGCCCGGTGGCGAAACCAAAGGGATTGGCGGTCTGCGAGAAACCGGCGACCGCGGTCAATAAGATTAGAGTAAAAGCTGTGACACACTTCATGTTTGTTATACGGGACGCGGCGTTACCTATCGTAGGTACTCGACAATTATAGCAAGCCTGTGAGACGCGAATCGGCCCCACAGCGGTTTCAGATTTAGAGCGGGCCGGGTGGTCACAGCGGGGCCGAAACGGCACACGGTGCGGAGCCCTGCGCCACGGGGACCGCGGTTGCGCCGCGGCGTCAGACGCGATATGTGTGGTCTCCGGGGGAAACATGCCGGCAATAGAGATCGATCCAATCGAGGTCAAGCGGCGCCTCGATGCAGGCGAAAAGATCCGCATGGTGGACGTGCGCGAACCTTTCGAGCACCAACAGGCGCACATTGCGGGAGCGGAACTGATTCCCATGCGCGGCGTGCCGCAGGCGCTGGAGTCGCTACGCGCCGGCACCGCGCAATTAGTGCTGTTTTGCCATCATGGCATGCGCAGCCTGCAGGTCGCCGAGTGGCTGCGCCGCCAGGGATTCCAGGATTCGGTGAGCATGGCCGGTGGCATCGACCGCTGGAGCCTCGAAGTCGATCCCACCGTCCCGCGCTATTACTGATTTGCTGTGGGGCAGGTTGGTAACCTGCAGGCCGATTGTTAATCGGCCTTCGCGAGCGAAGCTCGCGCATGCGGGGCTAAAGCCCGCGCGGGATAAATCCCGCCCCCCAGTATCTTCTACAAGCCTTTTTTTACCAGGAATTCGATGAGGTCCACGACGCGACAGGAGTAACCCCACTCGTTGTCGTACCAGGAAAGCACCTTCAGGAGGTTGCCGTCGAGCACCTTGGTCATCTGTCCGTCTACAATCGAGCTATTGGGGTTGTGCAGCATGTCGGTGGACACCACGGGATCGTCGGTGTAAGCCAAAATGCCCTTCATCGGGCCAGCCGCGGCGGCCTTGAACGCATTGTTGACTTCTTCGGCGGTAGTGGGCCGGCTGGTGACGGCGACCAAGTCTACGACCGAGACATCCGGCGTGGGCACGCGCATCGAATAGCCGTCCAGCTTGCCCTTCAGTTCGGGCATGACCAAGCCGATCGCCTTGGCAGCGCCGGTAGTGGTGGGGATCATGTTCAGAGCCGCCGCGCGCGCGCGCCGCAGGTCCTTGTGCGGGAAGTCCAGTACGTTTTGGTCGTTGGTATAGCTGTGGATGGTGGTCATCGACCCTTTCTCGATGCCGACGGTGTCTTGCAGCACCTTTACCACCGGCGCCAGGCAGTTGGTGGTGCAGGAAGCGTTCGAAATGATGTTGTGCTTGGCGGGATCGTAAGCGCCGTTGTTGACGCCCAGCACCAGCGTGACATCTTCGTTCTTAGCCGGTGCGGAAATGATGACCTTCTTCACGCTGCCACGAATGTGTTTGATGGCGTCCTTGGCATCCGTGAATTTTCCGGTCGATTCGATGACGATCTGCGCGCCCACCGAGTTCCAATCGAGCTGCGCGGGATCCTTGGTGGCGAACACTTTGATGCGCTTGCCGCCTACCAGGATGGCATCCTCTTCAGCGTGGATCTCCACGGGCAGCGTGCCCAACACGGAGTCGTATTTCAACAGATGCGCCAACGTCTTGGTGTCCGTCAGGTCGTTCACCGCTACGAATTCGATGTCATTCCGGTGCAGGGCCGCCCGGACCACATTCCGGCCAATACGGCCGAAACCATTGATACCAACTTTTACTGCCATTGCTTCTCCTAGAGTTTAAGTGTGGATTACCTTAAAGGATAGCAGCTTTCAGCGATCGGCCGCCGGCGGTTAGCTATTTCACTTCCGTGCCCAGTCCGGCGTACTCTTCTTTGACCTTGATCACCTTGCTGCCGTTGAAGGTTACAAACGTGATCTTCCCAGGCGGCTGACCGAAGACCCAGTCTTCCAGTTCGATGCCGTCCTTCACCTCGCGGGACTTGTGATTGGGGCGCCCCAGCGACAGCAACACCTGATCGCGATCCATGCCTTCGATTACCTTCTTGTCGTGGATGGCCGTCTGCACTTCCGGCGGCAGAACCTCGGCATAGATCTCGGTCGCGCTGCGCTTCTCAAAATCGAGCACCGGCGCCAGCATCTTCTTGACTTCCGCCGCCTTCATCGGCTCCAGCGGTTTATGGAACAGGACTTCGATGCTGGTGCCGCCGGGGGCATTGGTATCTCCACTACCGATGGGCCTCATCGTCCCGCCGCCGATTCCGCCACCGAGCTGTGCGCCACTGTACCACTTGCGGCCGCCATTGAACCCGCCGTTGATCTGCAGCACCAACTTGTCGGCTTCGATGAACACCTTGGTGATCTGCACGAGGTCGCCGACACGTCCGGCCGGTCCGTACTCGCGGGAGGCCGCTTGCCACTCCTTCTTATCGAAAGATCCCGTCGATTCGAAGGGCAGAGCCTTCCTGGCGCGCGGCAGCAACTGCTTCACCGTGGCATACTCCGCCACCAGGCCGCGCATCAATTCGATGCGATCCTGCTCGGTGAGCTTATCCGCTGCATTCAGCAGCGGCGTCAGGAAGATGGCGAAGACGACTGTCCAGGTACGCATGTCACATCACCCGCGGGCGGGTCCAGCAGGGCGGACGGCTGCCGCCGGATAGGCGCTTTCCAAAGATACGCAAACAGCAGAAGCAGAACGGCCGAGGTCAGAATACTGGCTTCCGGACCATAGTCGCCGCCACTCCAAAGCGCCCCGGCGGACCACCGCATGGTGAATCCCGTCAATCTCATTGTAAGCCCGCTGACGTTGACTCCGAAAAGCGGAAGTGTAAAGTTCCACCCGAAATGCAGGCCGATGGGCAGCCATATGTCGTGGCTGCGCAGGAAGGCATAGCCGAAGAGGATGCCGAATCCGGCGGTGTTTGCCAAGCCGAGCCAGGTGGCGTTGGGATTGCCGGCGTGCAGCGTGGCAAAGATCACTCCTACCGGCACGATGGTGGTCCAAGGACCCAACGCGCGCAGCAAGACCTGGAAGCCAAATCCGCGGAACAACAGTTCTTCGCCCGCCGATCCGAACAGCAGCAGCACGGATACGAAGAAGAATGAAGACAGGCTGGCAGGGCTGCCGGGATCGCGTTCAAAGCGCGCCGCGTGGATCAGTAGCGGACCGGCCAGCACCAACGCGGCTGCGCCGATTCCGCCGAAGCATCCGAACGCGAGGTTCAGCAAAGCCGCTTTATCACCTTGCAGGCCGATGGCGGCGATGCCGCGGTGCACGTAAATCCGCAGGCAGAGGAAATTGCCGAAAGCCGCGGCCAGGAACCCGGTAGCGGTGACACCGAACAGCAATCCGCCGAGCCAATACAGCGCGGGACCCAGCACAAAGGCCGTGGCGAAGTAGAGCGAAACGTAAACGACAACTTTAACTGTGAGGTGAAGGGAGTCCGCGCGGCCAGGCATGAAAGGAATCTAACACGCCTATTGAGTCTCGCATAATACAGTGAGAGGCAACCTCAATTTTGCCCGCAGCCGGCTTTCAGCCCGAGCCGCCTAAAAAAGCGGCTGCGGCCAAGATTGGCGCCAAGATTGGCCGCCCCACATCAGCCCGATGCAGAGGGGCGCATTTGTCGCAAAAGCTGTCACCGTATTAAGCGAACATCAATAGCTGCCTCCACCGGCGCCGGCGGCCTGCGCCTTGCGGCCCAGGAAGCACTCCCGGCAGAATACCGGCCGCCCTTGCGTGGGTTTGAAGGGCACGGTGGTTTCGCGGCCGCACTGCGAACAAACGGTCATGGTTTCCGTCTTGCCGGCGCCCGCTGGCCCCGCCTGCCGCTTGCTCTTGCACGCTTTGCAGCGTTTGGGCTCGTTCTTGAAGTTCTTGTCGTGGAAGAAGTGTTGTTCTCCCGCTGTGAAAACAAATTCGGCTCCGCACTCCGAGCACTTGAGATTCCGATCCTGGAACTCCGCCATAACCCAACCTGATTTCCTCAAACGGGTTGTGGAACGGACAGGTGGAAACCTGTCCGCCCGTGTTATTCGACTTCCCGGCGCGACTTTTTCCGGTTGCGCTTGCGGGCCAGCGCACTCTTGACCCGCGCTTTCTCTCCCGGCTTCAAATAGAAGGAGTGTCGCTTGACCTCCTTGATAATGTCCTCTTGCTGGACCTTTCGCTTGAAGCGCCGAAGAGCGTTTTCGAGCGTCTCACCATCCTGCAACTTTACTTCAGCCAAATAAAACTACACCTCCCAACCAGACCAAGATTTTCTGCCTTGCGCAGAGAAGGTATTGATATCATTAAGTGGTTGGCGGAGAAAGTCAAGCCCAAATTGGCGGGAAACATTGTGCCAAGCGGACAACCTGGCGCGCAACCAGTGTTTTTTCAGTAAGTTAACTGATATGGAAACCGTTTTAGCAATTCTTTTGGCGGGTGGCGCCGGGGAGCGATTAGCGCCCCTCACCCGGGATACCGCAAAGCCGGCCGTGTGCTTCGGCGGCATTTACCGCATCATCGACTTCACGCTGTCAAACTGTATTAATTCGGACCTGCGACGCATATTTATCCTAACACAATACAAATCGCTGGACCTGATCCGGCATATCCGCGACGGCTGGAACATCCTGTCGCCGGAACTGGGCGAGTTCATCGAAACCATCCCGCCCATGAAGCGCCTGCGGGACGACTGGTACCTGGGCACGGCCGATGCGGTCTTCCAAAACAGCCAGAGCATCGCCGTAGAACAGCCCGACCTGACACTGATCCTTTACGCCGACCACATCTACAAAATGAACTATCGCGAGATGGTGGACTGGCACCGCCTGCACCACGCCGACATCACCATCGCCACCATCCAGGTAGCGCCCCAGGAAGCCGTAAATTTCGGCATCGCCGAGATCGATCGAGATCACCGGGTGGTGGGCTTCGAGGAAAAACCGCAGCATGGCAACCCGGCGCCCTCGGTCTTCAATCCGGAGACGGTCAGCGCTTCCATGGGGATCTATGTCTTCAATACCGGGATCCTGTTGCGCCTGTTGCAGGCGGACGCGCAGAATCCGGCCTCCTCGCACGATTTCGGCAAGGATGTGATTCCCGGCGCGCTCGAAAAGGCCCGTGTAATCGCCTACGATTTCCGGGACATCAACGACAAGCAGGCGCGCTACTGGCGGGACGTCGGCACCATCGATGCGTTTTACGAAGCCAATATGGACCTGGTCGCCGTGACGCCCGAGTTCAATCTGTATGATCGCAACTGGCCCGTTCGCACGCGCATGGTGCAGGCGCCGCCCGCCAAGTTCGTTTTCGCGCAGGAAGGCCGCCGCATGGGAGTGGCGGTGGATTCCATCGTGGCGGCCGGGTGCATTGTCTCCGGGGGCAGGGTGGTCCGCAGCGTGCTGTCTACCGGCGTGCGAGTGAACAGTTATTGCGAAGTCGAGTATTCGATTCTGATGCCCAACGTCAAGATCGGGCGCAATAGCCGTATCCGGCGCGCGATCCTCGACACCGGCGTCGAAATCCCGGAATCGACCGTCATCGGTTATGACGAAGAGGAGGACCGCGCCCGCGGCTATACGATTACGGATTCCGGAATCGTGGTGGTGGCGAGTGGGCAGCCGGAAGACGAAGCCGTGAGCGTCACCGCTTCCAGTATTGGCTGAAGCCTTCGTATTCCCAATCGATATTTGCCAGGATCGTCCGCCGCAATTCCAACATATCCACTGCGCCGAGCTTTCGGTACACCATTCTTCCATCGGGAGTAATCAAGGTGGTGAACGGTACGGATGCGTTCCACTCCGGATCGAAGGCTCGCGCGGATGCGCACATCAGGTTGCGGCTGGTGGCATGTTGCTTTTCGAGGACTTGCTGGACAGCAGCACGCGCCTCGGGAGGGTTCGCTGCCACGGTGACCAGTTCGAAGCCCCGCACGCTGTACATGCGGTAGGTTGCCTCAATGCTGGCGAACTGCTCGAGGCACGATGCGCACCGCGTGTCCCAGAAACTGACCAGCGTCAGCTTCTTCGCCGGGTTCGCGCGGAGCTTGCGCAGGTCTTCGGGCGAAGCGAGCTCCAGAGTCACCGGCTTTTCTTCCAGCTTGCGGAGCGCCTCCAGCCGCTCGGCCTCTTTTTCCTTCCACTTGGTCGAGCAGCCGAAAACGCCTGTGTGGGTGACATCGACCGGCTTACCCGCCAGCAGCGCGTCAATCGCATTGCGCGCATCGTGCGTCTTCACCATTTCCACGCGATAGCTGTTATCCACGCGGCCCTCGTATCGCAACCGCCGCTCGCGGTCGAAAACGAACACGTGCGGCGTGGCCTGCGGACCGTAAGCCCGCGCGACGGCCTGGGTTTCGCCGTCGTATAGGTACGGATAAGAGAGGTGCTTGTAAGCCGCGCGGATCTTCATCTCCGCAAGAGTGTCGCTCATATCCGA
>JBEKPZ010000089.1:0-22596 GCA_049520215.1 Bryobacteraceae bacterium
GCCTGTTCTGCCCGCCGCTGACACACCGGGCGAAGAAGCGGATGGCAACGGCGAGACGGGCGGTAGCGAGGAATTCGGATTCCGTTAGCCCTGCCTTGGTGATGGTTTTGAAGCCGCTTGCACCCATTTCCGCAAGAGCCGGTTCCCACAATAGGCGCAAGCAAAAGTGATGCACGTTCCGCCTATCAGAAACGGAAGCTCCAGTGACCGTGCTTCGAGCGTAAAGTCTGGTTTAAGGCGGAAGAAGATGATGTATGTGTGAATGACGAAGACCGTGACTACAATCGCTGGATATAACCACCATGTCTGGCTTCTGCACGCCAATCCGACGAGCACTCTGGTCAGGTAATACCACGTCAGAAACAATACGACGGGAACAGCCATCACACCTGCTATCACCCCATAGAGGAGACCGATTTGTGTGGCTATCAAACCACCAAATAGGCAACCCAAAAGCAGCGCTTCCACGATGATCTCCATCAAAGATATGACCGTGCGTTTTGCGGCCTTGGCCTTATACGACGACATCACACGTTCGTCCAATGGTCTTCTCGTTTACAACTCTTACTGTCTCGCCACTCCCACCGCCTGTACCATCATCCGCAGCATCTCTTCCGTGCCCGCCAGCGCCTTCAAAAACAGGGCCATCTGCATCGGGCGCAATTTGAGAAGATCCCGCACCCTGGCGAAATCCTCTGGGGTCAGCGTGTCCTTGTCGGCGCTCACGCTCAGGCTATCCAAATCGGCGAACGCCCAACCCAAGGCCGAAGCCACCCGCCAGACGTAACCGTTCTTCGAGGGGCAAGTGGCGAAGGGCGTCCAATTCTGGCTCCGGGTCGTTGCCCTGCATCAGCGCCGCAGCAAAATTCAGGTACGGCTCCATTTCGGGCGATTCTGTCAGTTCCCGTGCGCCGGGTTCTTGGTGAAGTTGGCTGATCGGCACGTACTTGATGGGGCTGTCGTCGTCGGGCATGGTGGTGGTACTAAGTTGGGAATTCCGTCTGTCGCGGTGGTTCAACTTGGATGACTTCCAGTACTTCCAGAATTGATCGATGCGTGTTGACGACCTCTCCGTCGAACCCGTAGTGAACACGAAGCTCAACCTTTGCCCGGAGGGCGTCTCCAGGGCGAACCTCCACTTGCCGCTGCTGAAACCGCCTCAGCCAGTCAACGTCGAGGACCTTTGCCGGAAACGGATGACCTTCATGACGGAATTCCCACATGGCGTCTCCCAAATAGTCCGGGCGTTTAACCTTGAGAATCATGACGGTGTTGCTCGTGAGGATTTCCTTCGTGAGAAGATCCTGAATCGTTTCCGGTGAGAAGGTGAAGCTGATATTGAATGGCGCTTCTTGCTCGTCTGCCGTGATGTACACTGCCGTGTCGCCCGATTGAAGGCTACTCAAAGGGTCGCTGAGAATCTTCAAGGATTCCACTATGTCCGTTTCGGGTAGAGGCGTGCGGAAGAGAACGGAATCCATCGGCGTGTCCTCTGCGGCGGCGAGTAACTTCTGCTGAAGGTCCACGATTTCCGCACGATTTGAAATCGTTGATCGCTTTCCAAGAAAGTCCACCATAAGGTACTTGGCCTTGACCAAATACACGCCGACAGCGGCCTTCCAGTCCATCTTTTTCAGTGCATCATCATCTATCCCCAAGAGGACGCTTCGCAGCCACGCCTTAATTGAGGCCGCTTCGACGTTCTCCAACAGCAACATCGGTTCAACGGTTACGTCGAGAGACTGAACGAGCTTTTTGTCAACCGCCTGAAACGCTTCGATCAAGCCAGTCATGGCTCGAAAGACTCGTGCTGGTTCGGGCGTTCCCTTCTGGAATCCGATCTCGATGCAAAAGTCGGCTTGCGTCCGATCCGTCGCCGGGGCCGCTGTCATTTCAGGCCCAGTATAGTACCAATCAGTTGGCCCTGCGTTCAGCGGCAGCGGCCACGGCACGAAAAGTGGTGGCGAGAGGCGACATCATGCCGGTCGCTCCAGCCGCTACGCTCATTTCGCCGGTCTGCCGTGCTCCAGGCATAACGCAACCAGATCGGAGATGTTGGCTTCGCCCACGCACATCACCGTGTCCGCGCCGCCCCAATAGATCTTCACGGTTCCATCGGACTCCGCAACGGCGCCACAGGTAAACACGACATTGTGGACATATCCGGTGACTTCCCAGGGATCTTCCGGCTGCAAAATCCACGAGTCGCCCACTGCGATGATCTTCGCCGGGTCCAAGAGATCGTGTAGCGCTACGCCCAGGCGATAGACCGATCCGTCCATCGTCTGGAAAACGCCGTGATAGATGGAAAGCCATCCCCGGTCCGTTTTGATCGGCGGCGCGCCCGGACCGATCTTCATTTCGTCCCAGTGATAGGGTTCGGGCCGCATGATGAGCTGTGATTGGCCCCAGAAACGCAGATCCGGAGAATAGGAAATCCAGATCGACCAGGGGGCGATTTCCGAGTGGGGACGGTCCAGCCGGGCATAGAGGCCGTCAAACTTTTCGGGGAAGATCACTACATTCCGATAGTCCGCCTCCGTGATGAGCGAGACCCTTTCCACCTGGCTGAAGTCCTTCGTCTTTGCCAGAGCGATCCGGACGCCATTTCGCGAGTAAGCGCTGTAAGTGATGACATACTCCCCATCCAGCAGCGTCACGCGTGGATCTTCGACGCCGAACTCTTCATAGGCGGCAAAAGGGCCCTCCCGCGCAGGAGTCAGAAAGGGCTGCGGATCGGCGGTGAACCGGAATCCGTCGGGGCTGCGCGCCAAACCAATAATGGATCGCCCCGTGCGCAGGTGAGAGCGGAAAAGCATGACGTAATCGTCGCCGTGCTTCACCACCGCTGCATTGTGAACGGTCTCCACCGGGTAGGGAACGTCGGCCTTGGTGAGGATAGGGTTGTCGCGGTATCGTCTGACTATGTCGGGCTTCATGATCGTCTCATTGCCTCAAGATGCGCCTCAAGATGCTTTCAGTTCGAAAATCGTCTGGTAAACCCGCTCGTACGCCCCCACCATGGCTTCGATGGAAAAGCGCTCCTGGACTCGCCGCCGGCAAGCGCCGCGATCGATTGCGGGAAGACGTTCCAAGGCCCGCGCGGCCTCGGCGACATTGTCGACCAGGAAGCCCGTTTGACCGTCTTCAATGACCTCGCGGCAGGAGCCCAGGTCCATGGCGATCACGGGCACGCCTGCGGCATTGGCTTCCACCAAAACAAGTCCAAATCGTTCCGGAATGGTATTCAGATGCAGCAACGCGCGGGCACGCCGGAACAGCTCATTCTTGCCCGCCACGTCCACCGGCCCGATGTAGCGGATGGTCCCATCCAGGTGGGGCTCCACCTGTTCCCGGAAATAGGTCCGATCCTGAATAATGCCCGCGATCAGCAGCGGCAGCCCGCTCAAGCGAGCCACTTCGATCGCCAGATGGACACCCTTGTCGGGGTGAATCCGGCCGAGAAAGATCAGGTCATCGCCGCCACGTTGTTGCAGCGGGTACAAGGAAAGGTCGATTCCGTTGTAAACCGTCGCCAGGTAGTTCAGCCCCGGCGCGCGATCGGAGTTGCTGATGGAGACAAAATACCCGTCGCGATATTTCTCATAGACGGGCATGATTTGGGGCGAGGAGAACCCGTGGATGGTAGTGAGGACCGGCGTCTTTACCAGCCGGCTGTAGGTGAGCGCCATGAAATCGTAATGGCTGTGGATCAGGTCAAACTCCGCCGCGTGCTCGAACGCCTCGGAGATATGCAGGTACTCCGCAACCTTGGGATCGATGGCGGGATCCTCCTCATACCCGCGGGACACCACGGCATGCAGATGCGCGCGAGTCACCGAATCCCCGGTGGCGAACAGCGTCACATCCCAGCCGCGGGCCACCAGTCCCTCGGCGATGTTGCCGGCCACTGTCTCCCACGCGCCATACTGCCGGGGAGGTGTGCGCCACGCGACTGGCGCCAGGACAGCCACTCTTTTGTGGGGGATGGTCATGCTGGTAAATGTCTTCCTATTGAGGCTCGCATAATACTGTGACAACCAGCTTGGAACTTGTGGGGCGGGCAATTCTGCCCGCAGCCGGCTTTCAGCCGGCCCAGGCCGCCTGAAAAGGCGGCTGCGGCCAAGATTGGCCGCTCCACATCAGCCCCCATGGAAAAATGGCACATTTGTCGCTGGAATTGTCACTGTATTAAGCGAACCTCAATAACTCATGGCAGCCAGCACCTCGGCGAGGGGGACGGTCACGAAACCCGTGGCGTAATCGGCCAGACCATATGGAATAATCAGTTCGCCGTTATGAATCAGAGCGCCACAAGTGTAAACCACGTTGGGCACGTAGCCTTCGCGCTCGTTCTGGTTGGGCATGAGCAAGGGTTCGCGGAGCCGCCCGATCACTTTGGAGGGATCGCTGCGATCGAGCAGGAATGCGCCGATACAGTATTTTCGCATGGGGCCGACACCGTGGCTCAGGGCCAACCATCCGGCATCGGTCTCGATGGGAGATCCGCAGTTCCCGATCTGGACCACTTCCCAGGGAAAAGCGGGTTTGAGCAGCAGCCTGCGCTCATTCCAGAAGTGGATATTGTCGGAAAACATCAGGTAGATGTTCTCGTTGTCCTGGCGGGAGAGCATGGCATAGAGACCGCCGATCTTGCGGGGAAACAGGGCCATGCCTTTGTTCTCCGCGGCCGGACCGTTCAAGGTTCGGAATCGAAAGTGGAGGAAGTCGGAAGTCTCCACCAGTTCCGGCACCACGATCTTGCCATCGTAGGCGGTAAAGGTCGCGTAGTAATTATAGGTGCCGTCGTCGTTCCGGAAGTGGACGAAGCGGGCGTCCTCGATGCCGTTGCGTTGGGAGGGCGTGGCCGGAAAGATGATGCGTTCGGACATGTCCTGTTCCGCCTGGAACTGCACCTCGTAGTTGGACCGGGCCAGTATCCAAATGCCCTGGGAGGCGTTCTGATCTTCCTGGCTCATGCCATCCGGCAGGCGGAACTGTTCGGCCTGGAGGCTGACGCGCAGCTCTTCCAATGCAAACGAGTCTCCGAGTTTCTGCATCACCCGGCGCGTGAATTCACCGGTCAATCTCAGTTCGGCAAGCTTCCTGGCGAACAGAGCCTTTTCGTATTGGGGATTGGGGATCTGGCGCGGTTCGGTGAGAAACCCGCTGGCTGGGAATACCTCGATGCTTTGGTCGTGATGCACGATACCGCTGCGAAAAGTGATGGAGGAAATGTGTCCTTCGCCAGTGGCGCGCAAGCTCAGAATAAACCGCAGCGCGCCAGGTGAGAGACCGCTCTGGTCGGGGTCCGGAACAATGGAGGGATTGAACAGCGCAGCGGATTCCAAGGAGTATTCGGCTAAAAAACAGGAGCCTATCAACAGCCGTCTTTCTTCGGAAATCTGCTCCGCAACCGCCAGCCACTCGCGGATCTGTTCAAAACGTTCCAGGAAGATTTTGCGAATGTCCTGGTGCCGCTGCGAGAATTCAGCGGAGACTCCGTCCAGAAGGGCGCCGACCACGACTTCGGGCAGCGACAAGATCCTGCCGACGATCCCGCCGGCCCGTTCGGAATCCCCCGGATTGAAGGGCCGCAGCAGCACACGCGACTGGTTGGGCTTGAGGATTGTGGCGGCGCGTTTGAGGTGCATCGACATGGGATATTGTTCCAGGGAAATGAGATAGGCGGCGCCGATTACTCTTCGATGGCGATGGGCTCCTTAAAACTCGTCAGTATGTTCTGGGCCAAGCGCATCTCCACCAGGGAAAGCAAAAAAGCCAGGGTCGATTCCGCCCCCTGGTTCCCGTTGACCCGATCCACGTGCAACCCGTCGCGGCAGCCGCCCGTTTCCGGAGAGTAGAGTTCCAGCCCCAGATCGTTCCAGCCGATGAACCAGTCGAAGGCGCGTTGCGCGTGTTCGTACCACCAGAAGTCCGAGGTGGCGCGATAGGCTTCCAGACAAGCCGAGACCGTGGCTTGCGCTTCAATGGGCTGCTGGTCGAAACTGGCGCGCGTGCCGCCACGCCGGTAGAACCCGTTGCTGCCGATGGGCCGGAAGTGACCCTTATCGGACATCTGCAATTCCGTCAGCCAGCGCAGGGCCGTCAGTCCCCGCTCCAGCACCATGGGCTGACCGGTTGCCTGTCCGCTCAAAATCAAGGCGTGCGCGAGCTTGGCGTTGTCGTAGGACAGTTCCTCTTCAAACCATTGCCAGTCGGGATGTGAACTGGCGTCGAAGTGCTCCATGAGCCGGCAAGTCAGGGTCTCGCGGGTTTGGTTGACCAGGCTGTCGCCGCTCAACCGGCGCAGATATTCATGGATGCCGATCAGGCCGAAGGCCCACGCCCGCGGCGAGGTGAACCCCGTCAGCGCGGGCAACGCCTGCGCGAAGAGCTGGCCGGCCATCATCTGGAAGCTCCGGAACGGCGATCGTCCCACGCCTATGCCGAGCGCCCAGAGCGCCCTGCCTTGACAGTCCTCCGATCCCCGTTCGTCCAGCCAGCGCCGGTCGAAACTCAAGTGGTTGTGGAAGCGTTTCGTTTTGAAATTGAAAGCGTGATGGAGAAAGGCCGCCGTGGTGGTGGCCAACGTCCGTGCGCACTCCGCATCCTCGCCCAATTCCCCGAGCAGCACCGCCAGCACGAAGGCGCGCGCGTTATCGTCGGTGCAATAGCCTTCGGAAAAATTCGGAACGCTGAAAACCGCGTGTTGGAAGACTCCGGTCGAGTCGGTCATCCGCGTGAGATGACTCAGTCTGACGTGCGGCAGTTCCCGCGGCTTCTGGTCGAGCGTCTTGGTGGCCAGGGACTTTCGCGGCTTCGCCGCCACTTCCAGCCGCGCACACTCGAAGCAGCGCATATACATCTGCGCCACATTGCTCCAGACCATTTCGCGGCCTATCCTGTAAGCGTTCTTGCGCATGGCATGCCGGCGCGTGTCGTCCCGCAGCAATCCGGCCACCTCGCGCGCGATGGCCGGCGCGTCCCCGAACGGCACCAGCACACCCCGGTCGTCCGCCAGCAACTCCGCGGCGTGCCAGTACGGTGTGGATACCACCGCTTTGCCGGCGCCAAACGCGTAGGCCAGCGTGCCCGATGTGATCTGCGCCGGGTTCAGGTAAGGCGTAATATAAAGGTCCGCCGCGCCGATAAACTCCTTGAGATGCTCAAGGTCTACAAACTCGTTGTAGAAAATGACGTTCTTCTCCACTTTTTTCTTCTGGGCGAGGATCTCGAGACTGAGCCGGTAAGCTTCGCCGTGTTCCCGCAGTTCGTTAGGATGCGTGGCGCCCAGGATAATATAAACGACCTCGGGAAACTCCGCCACGATTTGCGGCAGAGCCTGGAGCACATTCTCGATGCCCTTATTCGGCGAAAGCAGTCCGAAGGTGAGCAGCACGATCTTTCCTTCCACTCCGAACTGGTCCTTGAAATAGGTCGGATCCACGAAACCTACGTCGGGAATGCCGTGCGGGATGAGATGGATCTTGGCCGGCGGCGCCGCGTAAATCTCTTGCAGCATCTGCCGTCCGCGTTCGGCCATGACCACCAGCCGGGTAGAAAGTGAGATTAACCCCTCCATCACGCGCCGCTGGTCTGCTTTCGGCTCGCGCAGGACCGTGTGCAGCGTGGTGACCACCGGCATTCTCAACTCGCGCAGGAGCGCCAGGATGTGACCGCCTGCGGGCCCGCCGAAAATGCCGAACTCGTGCTGCAGGCACACGATGTCCACGTTACTGATATTCAGGAAGTCCGCTGCCCGCAGATAGGAGGAAAGGTCCTGCTCCTCGATCTCGAAGCGAACTACTTCCGGGTACTCGTAGCCGCCGGGAATGTCGTTGACCGACACGGCCAGACACTGGCTTTGGGGATACGCGCTGGCCACGGCGGCCAGCAGGTCGGAGGTAAACGTAGCGATGCCGCACTTGCGTGGTAAGTGGTCGCCCACAAAAGCAATCTTGCGGACTTTAGAAGTTTCTTTCATGAAAGCACCCTTGGCTGTCCGGCGGGCGCCGCACTGCCGCGACCGTTAATTGCCGCCTGATCGATAGGGAAGGGTTCACGGAGGGTCCTGTTTGCTTGTAGTTAGCCGGAAATCGGTCAACAAGCTACTATTATCTTGCCACAGGCCTGCTTGACAAGCAAGCTCGCTTGGCCGATAATTATAAGTGCCTGAGCGCTTCCGCCCACTCGCAGACCGGCTGAACTAAGTCAGCCGCTCTGATCTCCGTTCCCTTAGGTCACCCATACAAACCGAGGTACACGAACATGATGGGCACCAGACCTGCCGCTCCCGAATTCCGCGAAGGCGACCAAGTCGTGCTGGCCGAGGGCACATACCAGGGCACCCCTGGTAAGTTCCTCCGGCTGAAAGAGGACGTGAAGTGGGCCGACATCACGGAGCGCGACGGCAGTATCCGCAGCCACCCGGTCGAATGGCTCGCGCATTCCGCGGGCGCCATCCCGGTCTCCGTGAACTGACGCCTCTTATCGATCGGGCACACCATGACAGAAGCAATCGCAGCGGGCAGCATTCTGATTGAAGGCGCGCACCTGCCAAACTCCCTACTGCTCCCGGGCGAGCCTGGTTCGAATGGATGGACGGCGCTCAACGGCGCTCGTTCCACGTTCGAGAAGGACATTCGGGCAGCCGGATGGACCTTTTTCTTTATGGCCGGAGAGATCCAGGCCACGGTCTTCGGATTCGATAACCAAAAGACACTGTGCACCGCGTTGCAGCGGCTCATCGCCAAAGTGAAATCGCGCGACTGCAACAGTATCGAGATCACCCGGGTGACCGGAAAGTCGTTCCTCAAAGTGCCCTATGTGACCGTCTCCGCTCACCCGCGGCATCTTCAAAAGGGCTTGGTCTTTGCGGGGGCATCGGGTCATCCGCCGGCATAACGCTGCACACTCTTATTGAGACTCAATCTAACTGGAGGTTAGTAGCATCATGAATATTCGACCCTTATACGACCGCATCGTGGTAAAGCGCATCGAGGAAAAGGAAACCACGCACAGAGGCATCATCATCCCCGACTCGGCTAAAGAAAAGCCCCAGGAGGCTGAAGTCATGGCTATCGGCAAGGGCAAGCGGCTGGACGACGGCGAAATCGTGGCCCTCGACGTCAAAGTCGGCGACCGCATCCTGTTCGGCAAGTACTCCGGCAACGAGATCAAACTGGATGGCGTTGAGTACATCATCATGCGCGAGGACGATGTCCTCGGAGTCCTGGATGCGACTCCGCAAGCCCTCCTGAAAGCCAGCTAGTTCAAATTCGAATCACGAGGAATATACATTTATGGCAAAAGAGATTGTTTATAGCGATCAGTCCCGCCAGGCGATCCTGCGCGGTGTCAACCAACTCGCGGACGCGGTAAAGGTGACCCTGGGACCGCGGGGACGCAACGTCGTTCTCGAAAAGAAATTCGGCGGGCCGACCATCACCAAAGATGGCGTGACCGTGGCGAAAGAGATCGAGTTGCCGGATCCCTTGGAGAACATGGGAGCCCAGATGGTGCGCGAAGTGGCGTCGAAAACCTCCGACGTGGCCGGCGACGGCACCACCACAGCCACGATTCTGGCCCAGGCGATTTACCGGGAGGGTGTCAAAGCGGTCACCGCAGGCGCCAATCCGATGGCCGTCAAGCGCGGCATCGACAAGGCCGTGGAAATGGCCGTCGAAGAAGTCAAGAAGCTTTCCAAACCCGTCTCCGGCGACATGATCGCGCAGGTTGGCAGCATCTCCGCCAACAGCGACCAGACCATCGGCAACATCATTGCCGAGTCCATGAAGAAGGTCGGCAAGGACGGCGTGATCACGGTCGAGGAATCCAAAACCATGACTACCGAATTGCAGGCAGTGGATGGGATGCAATTCGATCGCGGCTACCTTTCCCCCTACTTTGTGACCGATGCCGAGCGCATGGAGTGCGTCTTTGAGGATCCCTACATCCTCATTCACGACAAGAAGATCGGTAACATGAAGGACCTGCTGCCGCTTCTCGAGCAGATTGCGCGCGTGGGTAAGCCGCTGCTGGTGATCGCCGAGGATGTGGAAGGCGAAGCCTTGGCCGCGCTGGTAGTCAACAAGCTGCGCGGCACGCTGAGTGCTTGCGCGGTGAAGTCTCCGGGATTCGGCGACCGCCGCAAGGCCATGCTGGAAGACATCTCCATCCTGACGGGCGGTAAAGCCATCATGGAAGAGACCGGCATCAAGCTGGAAAGCATTAAGCTGGAGGATCTGGGCCGCGCTAAGCGCGTCACGGTGGACAAGGACACCACCACCATCATCGACGGCGCCGGGGCGCCCAAAAACATCGAAGGCCGCATCAAGCAACTCCGTAACCAGATCGAAGAGACCACTTCGGACTACGACCGCGAGAAACTGCAGGAGCGGCTGGCGAAGTTGGCGGGCGGCGTAGCGATCATCAAAGTCGGCGCCGCGACCGAGACCGAGATGAAAGAGAAAAAGGCCCGTGTGGAGGATGCTCTGCATGCTACCCGCGCGGCGGTCGAAGAAGGCATCGTGCCGGGCGGAGGCGTCGCCCTGCTGCGCGCCGCGATGGCCCTCGAGAAGCTGAAGCTCGAAGGCGACGAGCAGTTCGGCGTCACCATCGTGCGCCGCGCCTGCGAAGAGCCCGTGCGGCAGATCGTGCTGAACTGCG
The DNA here is from genome assembly GCA_049520215.1 of Bryobacteraceae bacterium. Classification (GTDB taxonomy): domain Bacteria; phylum Acidobacteriota; class Terriglobia; order Bryobacterales; family Bryobacteraceae; genus Bog-159. Next base: position 10,672 of record JBEKPZ010000089.1, read on the forward strand.
GGACCGAGGGCGCAGTCGTGGTCGAGAGGATCAGGAACCAAAAGGATTCTAACTTCGGCTTCAACGCGTCCACCGAAGTATACGAAGACCTGGTGAAGGCCGGTGTAATCGATCCCACCAAGGTCACTCGCACGGCTCTGCAGAATGCCGCTTCCATCGCCTCTCTCATGCTCACGACCGAGGCCATGGTCTGCGCGGTTGTAGAGGAAGTAAATAGTTAGGCGCTTACGCGGCGGGCCGGAGAGGGGGCACGGATGGACAAAAGATTACAGAAGCGGCACAAGCGCCAGGTGTCGCGCGCCAAAGAGCGGGTCCGGCTGTCGGAGCCGGACCTGAGAACTCCGGAACAGTTGAAGGCGGCTCGGGAGGCGAGCCAGCCCGCCGGCGGCTGGCGCAACCGCGCCCACGGACTGTATTCCAAGCCATCCACCCCCAATCCCGCCGGCTCCGCCCCAGACAGTACGGCGAAAGGCGAGGGTGAGTGACATGATCCGTGCCATAGCCGGGCTGTTTTCCACTAGTTGTCCGCATTGCAGATCGATCGAACTCCGCACCGTAGGCGTCCGCAACGCCATCGAGAGAACTTTCCACTGGCTCCTGCAACCCTACCGGTGCACTCTCTGCGGCCGCCACTTTTTCCTATTCCGCTGGCAAGCTCCCCTCGGCGGCGCGGCGTAAGCAGACGTCCTCGCGCGATCGGGAAAGGACGCCGGTTATCCCGGCGCGCGCCGGTCGCCACAGCCTCAAACCCGGATACTAAGCCTGTCTTACGGCAGAGACCGCTCCCTTACGGTCGCGGCTCGGTATGGCCCTGCGAAATCAACACGACTGTTGGTTTCCGCAAAACCGTCAAGCACCCGTGCGCTTTGCTATTCTGACTCGTTATCCGGGGGCGAGGTCCCACCATATGTTAGTCGAGCAACAGATTGCCGAGCGGCGGGAACGCGCACGCGACGCCATCGCCAAGGTTCTGGAACGGCCAGACGGGGAGCCCTACGGCGACTATCGCGTGAAGTCCGCCAGCGGGAAAACCTACCGGGTAGCCATGCGCGGGCCTGGGTTGTTCGAAAACTACTGCGCGTGCCCCGACTTCGCAGTCAACACCTTGGGCACCTGCAAGCACATCGAGGCCCTTCTGCTGCGCCTCCGCAAACGGCACAGCCACAAGCTCGAAAGCAAGGCGTATGCGCGCTCGCGCGCCTCCATTTCTTTGCAGTACGGCGAAACCATCGATGTCCGCTTGCGCTTGCCGGCCGTTCCGCCGCCCGCTCTCGGTAAGCTCGCCGAGCAGTACTTCGATCCAGCCGGGTTGCTGCTGCGGGAGCACTTCCGGAGTTTTCATCGGGTGATCGAGGCTTTCCGCAAGGCCGACGGGGAAGCGGTCATCTACAGCGACGTGCTCGAATACCTCGACCGGGAAAATGAACTCGCGGAGGGACTCGATCTGGAACGTCAGCTTCTCGCCGAGCTTCATCGCGGGCACGATCCCCTGCACGGACTGCTGAAGGCGAAACTGCTCCCCTACCAGGAGCGCGGCGCCATCTTTGCGGCTTGCCGGGGCCGCGTGGTTCTGGCCGACGACATGGGCTTGGGCAAGACAGTGCAGGCCCTGGCCGCCGCGGAGTTGCTGCGCCGCCGCCGAGGCATTCAAAGAGTGCTGGTGGTGGCCCCGGCCTCGGTAAAATACCAATGGAAAACGGAAATCGAAAAGTTCACCGATCTTCCGGCGCAGGTAATCGACGGCTTGCTGCCGCGCAGGCGGGAACTGTATGGCTCCCCCAAGTTCTACAACCTTTCCAGCTACGAACTGGTCCTGAAAGATGTGCGTTACATGCACGAACTGGCGCCCGATCTCATCATCCTGGACGAAGCGCAGCGCATCCGTAACTGGACCACGGCCACGGCTCGCACTATCAAACAACTGAAAAGCCGCTATGCCTTCGTGCTGACTGGAACGCCTCTCGAAAACAAGCTGGAAGAGTTGTTCTCGGTGGTGGAGTTCATCGACGGCCGCCGCCTCGGTCCCGCCTTCCGCTTCCTTGACGAGCACCGCACCCAGGACGAAAACGGCCGCCTGATCGGTTACCGCGGCCTTGATCGCATTCACGATCAACTGGCGCCCATCCTGCTGCGGCGCACGCGGCAGGAGGTGCTCCCGGATCTGCCCGAGCGCAGCGACCAGATTCTCCACGTGGCTCTGACCCCGCAGCAGGCCGAGCCATATTGGGAACAGAGCGACATCCTGGCCGCTCTGATGCGCAAATGGGAGCGGCAGAAGTATCTCTCGGAAATCGACCTGCGGCGGATCATGTGTTGCCTGCAGAACATGCGGATGCTCTGCGACTCCACGTTTCTATTCGACAAGAAGACGAATCATTCGCCGAAACTGGCGGAATTTCGCGAGATCGTCCGCGAACTGGCGATCGAAGAGAACCGCAAGGTAGTGGTCTTCAGCGAGTATGAGCGGATGACGCACCTGGCGGGCCTGGAACTGGAGAAGCTGGGAATCGGATTCGTCTCGCTGCACGGCGGCGTGCCTTCCAAGAATCGCGGCGCGCTCATGGAGAAATTCCGGCGCGATGCGGAGTGCCGCGTGTTTCTTTCCACGGACGCGGGAGGCGTTGGCCTGAATCTCCAGGCGGCCTCGGCGGTGGTCAATTTCGAGCCCCCCTGGAACCCCGCCCGCCTGGAGCAGCGCATTGGACGAGTCCACCGTCTGGGACAGGCGCATCCAGTGCACGTGGTGCACCTGCTGACCAGGGGCAGCATTGAAGAGCGCGTGTGGGAGACGCTAAAGCTGAAGAAATCCCTGTTCGCTGGGGTCTTCGATTCACCAACCGCCGAGGTGAGCTTCGCGGCGCTGGGACGAAAGAGCGTGCTCCAGGCAGTGAAGGAAATTTTCGCGGATCAGCCGGGGCGGCCAAAGCCTGTGATTGACCAGGTCCCGGCCAAGGCTGTTCCCATACAGGCCGTGCCAGCGCATGTCCCTCCATCGCCGGCGCCGCCCGCTCCGGCAGCATCTCAACCATCCGGATTCGAGCAAGCCGCGGCTGGGTTGATCGAAACTGGCGTGCGCTTCCTCGAATCGTTGGCCGCGGTGGCGCAAGGCGTGCCCGCTGGCGAGGGCCTTGGGCGCCTGCTCGCGCGCGACCCGCAAACGAACAGGCCGGTGCTCTCGATTCCGCTGCCCCAATCGGTGGATGAGAGCCGCCTGATGCGGGCCATCGCGGCCTTTGCGAGCGCGTTTGGCCGGCCTGCTTAGAGATGGAGCACACCGGCGACCCCTTCGCCACGCCACATTATGGATTCATCCTGGGCTTCATTTGCCTGCAGTGATGCGGCATTAACATCCACCGGCCGCGCCAGGGTGGTTCGACTTCTTCCTTCGCGGGATGAGAACGCCCGCCCTTTGCTGTGCCTTGCTATGATCGCGGAGAGCCGATGGCAGACCCGCTCCCAACCGCGCCCAGCCAACTAGCGAAGCTCGCTGAAGTCGCCCGGTTGTTCTTGCGTCTGGGCGTGACCGCGTTTGGCGGCCCCGCCGCGTACATCGCCATGATGGAAGACGAAGTGGTCACGCGGCGGCGCTGGATCGCCCGCGACGAGTTCCTGGACCGACTGGGGGCCGCCAACCTGATTCCGGGACCCACCGCGACCGAGGTCGTCATCTTCCTCGGCTACCTGCGGGCTGGCTGGCCGGGACTGGTTGTGGCGGGAGTATGCTTCATCGTCCCGGCGGCCGTTATGGTGGCGTGCTTCGCGTGGGCCTACGTCCGGTTCGGAGGCTTGCCGCAGGTGGGGCGATTCCTCTACGGGCTGAAACCAGTGGTCATCGCGATCGTCGCGCAGGCGCTTTGGAAACTTGGCCGGACGGCGGTAAAAACGCGATTCCTGGGCGTGGCCGGGATCGCCTCCATCGGAGCAGCCGTGGCCGGCGGCGGTGCGCTGATCGTCCTGGCTGGCGCCGGAGTGGTGGCGGCACTCCGCCAATGGTGGAAGTCCAGCCAACGGGGGATGGGGCCGCTGGCCGTTCTGCTGCTCGTGGCAGGCGCGGCACTGGTTGCGCAGTTCGCGCCATTCCTGGCGGCGTCCGCACAGCCCAGGGCCGTCGGGCTGGGCGCTTTGTTCCTGTACTTCGTGAAGATCGGTTCGGTGCTCTACGGCAGCGGCTACGTGCTGCTCGCGTTTCTGCAGCAGGATCTGGTGCGCAACTGGCACTGGCTGACTTCCGAACAATTGCTGGACGCTGTGGCGGTTGGTCAGGTTACCCCCGGACCGTTATTCACCACTGCCACTTTTATCGGCTACATTTTGAAGGGCCCGCCGGGAGCGGTGGCCGCAACAATTGGTATCTTCCTCCCAGCCTTCGTCTTCTGCGCGATCGGCGGCGCGGTCCTGCCGTGGCTGCGAAGATCGCGGCTGGCCGGCGCTTTCCTGGATGGCGTGAATGTGGCGTCTTTGGCGCTCATGGCAGTGGTCACGTGGGAATTGGCGCGCTCGGCGCTGGTCGACTTCCTTACTGTCGCGACGGCTCTGTCCTGCTCCGTGCTGCTGTTTCGCTACCGCGTGAATACGGGTTGGCTGGCGTTGGGCGGCGTGCTGTGGGGGCTGGCGCTGGCTTGGAAAGCGTGAAAAGGCCGGGTGACAATCGGCCTGCAGGGCAACCTGCCCTACACTAGCGCGGGGCGGGTTTGGGCGGCGGGGCTGGTGGATCCTGCAGGATAAACACCTTTTCGTCGGGCTTCACCAGCTTCAGACGCTGCCGGATCTCCAACTCCTGGCCGGACGGGCTGTCGTTGAAGCGGCCGATACGCGCGCGCTGCTCTTCGATCTTGCGCGCCAGATCCGCGTTCTTCTTTTCGTATTCGCGAATCAGCCGGCGCTTCTCAACTAATGCCGGAACACCCTGCGGTCCTTGTAATGCAATAAATGCATAACCGGCAAGTAACACTAGCGCCGCTGCGCCCGCAAATCTGGTGATGGATGACTTCATCGCCGCATGCTACGAAAGATAATGGTAACATCGGATTCGAAATCTTGTTCCATATTTCCACTTATGACAGATAAAATTGTTGTGTTCAGTACCTGCGCCACGGAAGAGGAGGCCGACAAGCTTGCGCGGGTGCTGGTGGAGGCCCGCGTCGCGGCGTGCGTGACGATAGTGCCCGGTGTGCGCAGCGTGTACCGCTGGCAAGCAGCGATCGAGTCGGCCGCGGAGTGCCTGCTCGTCATCAAGTCATCGCGGCAGCTTTTCGAAGCGCTGCGGATGGCCCTGGAGCAAGCCCATGCATACGATGTGCCAGAGGTGCTGGCGCTGCCGGTAGTGGAAGGCGCCCCCAACTACATGCACTGGCTGGAGGGTGAGCTCGGTGCCTGATGCGTGGCTGCGGCCCGGTATGGCCATGGTGCTCGACATGGATGGCGTGATCGTCGATTCGAATCCGCTGCACACCCAGGCGTGGATGCTATACAACCGCCGCTTCGGGATCGACGCCGGAGCAACCACCGCCGATCGCATGTACGGCCTGCGCAACGACGAGATCATTCGCGACTTCTTCGGTCCGCGATTGAGCCCTGAGGAGGTTGCCGCCCACGGGGCCGCCAAGGAGGAACTGTTCCGGGAGATGCTGGGACCCAGGCTGGCGGAAACACTGGTGCCCGGCGTGCGCGAGTTTCTGCAGCGTCATGCGGGGAAACCGGTTGGCCTGGCCAGCAACGCCGAACCCGCGAACGTGGATTTTGTGCTGGATCGGAGCGGCCTGCGCGCGTATTTTCGGGTGGTCGTGGATGGCCACCAGGTACATCATGCCAAGCCGCATCCGGAAATCTATCTGCGCGCCGCCGAGCTGCTCTCGGCCGCGCCGCGCAACTGCATCGTGTTCGAAGATTCTTTTTCCGGCGTGGAAGCGGCGCGTGCGGCCGGCGCCCGCATCGTAGGTCTGCGAACCACGCATCGCGAGTTGCCGGGCGCGCATCTCGAGATCGACGATTTCCGCTGCCCGCAACTCGAAGCATGGCTGCGGGCGCAGGTCCCGGACGGGTCATAATGGAGCCGCTCGTGTTCATGGCAATGCCAGCGGCGCTGCCTTTCGGAGTCTTGGGGATCGCTGCGGCCGTCTTGGCGATCTGGCGCCGCGACAGGCGGCTGCGCGGGCAGCGCGAAATGTTGCGCCGGGCCTATGAGCTGGGCGAGGAGATCCTGGGCGCTTCCTCGGCGGATCAGATCCTCACCAAGGTCAAGGTGGTGGTGCCCAGAATCTTCGGCGTCACCAGCGCGGAACTTTACCTGCACAACCGCCACGCCAAAACGCTCGAAGCGGTGGGTCGCAGTGGCGCCGATCAGCATTCCATTCCGCTCTCGGCGCCTCCGGCGGGGCCGCAAGCCGGCGCGGTAGCCTGCTTCCACTACCGGACTCTGCTGGCGATTCCCGACACTTCGCGCAGCCCATTTCCGGTGACCGGGCAGCCGGGATCGGAGGGCGCCCCGGATGCGCCGCGCTCGCTGCTGTTCGTTCCCATGCTGGCGCAAGGCGAGGTCCTGGGCATCCTACAGATGGACCAGCGCGACCGCGCCCGGGTTTTCAGCCGCGATGAGCAAACCCTGACGCAACATCTGGCCAACCAGATTGGCGTGGCGGTCAAGCTGCTGGACCAGCGCTCCGTCCGCGAGCAACTCTTCCGCACGGAAAAGCTGGCTGCGGTCGGCCAACTGATCTCGGGAATCGTGAACGACCTGCGCACTCCGCTAGCCGCCATTGCCAATCTGGCCCAAGCCGCCGGAGACGGACCGGAGTTGCCTTCGGCGGCCGACCTGGCGAGCATTGCGGCCGAGGCGCATCGCGCCGCCGGAATCGTCGACCGGCTGGTGGGATTTGCCGGCACCGGTCCGGCGCAAACCCAGCCGGTCGAGCTGAACGGCCTGCTGCGCAACCTGATCGAGTTCCGCGAGCGCGAGTGGAAAGTGCGCGGGATACGGGCGCGCAGTCTGCTGGCGGACGAGCCTGCCACTGTGCTCGGATCGCATGGACAACTTGAGCAAGTCTTCCTGAACCTGCTGGTCCACGCCGAACAGGCGCTTTCGGATTCGAGCGAGAAGTCCATCGCCATCCGCAGCAGCGTGGTCGCACGGCGCGTTCTGGTGGAGATCGCATACAGCGGTCCGAAGGGAGCCGCGGACCCCTTCGTGCCGGGAGCGGACGAAGCGTCCGGTGGCGCGGGCTTGGGCGTTTGCCGCAGTTTGATCACCGGCCATGGAGGAGAGATACGGCTGGCACAGCAGGCGTCGGGCGATCCGGCGTTTCAAATCGAGCTGCCCTGCGCGGCGCGCGAGAAGCTCGGCGGTCCGGCGCGGGAGAACGGCCGCAACGGCGCGCACACTTTGACGGCGCTGGTGATCGAGCCTGCCGAGGCCATCCAGACGCAGTTGCGTGGTCTGCTGGCCGCCCGCGGATATCGCGTGGTACCGGTGAACAGCTCCGACGAAGGATTGGACCTGGCGCAGCGCCTGCGCTTCGATGCCGTCTTCTGCTCGGTGCATGCGCCGGGGCTCAATTGGGTGGAAACCGCCGAGCATGTGCGGACCCGCGTCGGCGGATTCGTGCTGCTTTCCGATTCTTACGACGCGGACCTGTCGGCCGATTTCGCGGGCGATCGCCGCTTCGTACTGGCCAAGCCGGTGGATGAGAAGCAATTGGACCGGGTGCTCGCAGCCATCCGGACCGGCCCTCGTTAGCGCGCTGTCCCGTGGGGCGGGCGTCCACGCCTGCAGCGGGTCTCCAGACCCGCCGGCTGTGCACTGGTCTAAAGTATTCTTATGCCGAAATGGTTGCCGATCGTTTTGTTGTGCGTCTGGCCCCTGCTGGCGCAAAAGTATGCCGGACCGCGCCCCGCTAAACCGGACCTTCCGTACCTGATGCACGCCGACAACCTGATACCCACCGAAAATGTGGAAGCCAAGCCGGAAGATCGCAAGGGCGACGTCAACTACGTGATCCCCGGCGCCAACTCCGCGGTACGCACGCCGCTGGCCTCGCCGGCGTTTCTCATCATGACGGACCAGATCCAGGCGGACCGGGTGCAGCTCTTCAAACTGCAATCCAAGGGCGGCCGGCGCGAAGTGCTATACACGCGCAAAAAGAAGCTGGTGGCGCGCCCTCTGCGGCTCAACGTCACCCGCCTCGACGAGAATTTGTACAAGATCGAGGTGGATGAGATTCTGGAAAACGGCGAGTACCTGCTGACGCCGCCCGACTCGAACCAGGTTTTCTGTTTCCAGATCTATTAGGCGCCTTGCGGCGCCAACATCGACAAAAGCTTGTCGATGTTGAAGACAGAAGTCAGGAGTCAGAAGTCAGAAGTCGCAAGTCACACCGTATTCTGTCTTCTGACTTCTGTCTTCTGACTTCGGTCTTCCGTCAAGTACGCCACCAACGCCTCCGGGTCATCGGTGATGATGGCATCCACCTGCGCCGCGATCAGGCGCCGCCAGTCGCGGGGACGATTGGCCGTCCAGACGATCACTTGCAGGCCCGCGGCATGCGCCGCCTGGACCTGCCGGGCGGTCGCCAGCGCGTGATAGGGCGCCACGATCGCCGCTCCGGCCCGGCGCGCGATCTCGACGAAGCTCTTCGGAGTGCCCATGTACAGCGCGCCGAGACGGATCTCCGGCGCAATCCGCCCCATGGCGTGCAGGATGCGAACGTCGAAGGATTGCACCATCGCCCGCTTTTCCAATTTGTGGCGCCGGATCGCCTGGTACACCAGTTCGACGAAACGCTCCGGTGGAGGCGCAAGCGCGGGACGATCCGGGAAGCTTTTGATTTCAATGTTGAACAGGAAATCGCCGCGGTCCGCCAGATCGAGGACTTGGTCCAGCGTCGGCACGCGCGCACCTGGGATCGGCGTTTGTTTGGGAAAGCGCGGATTCCGCATCGCGCCGCAGTCCCAGCGTTGCAGTTCGGCGAGGGTCAGCTCCCGGATGGCGCGCTGCGGGTCGGGCGATCTGCAGATCGAGCGGTTCATTTTCGGATCGTGCGAAACCACGACCACATCGTCGCGCGTAACCGCTACGTCCATCTCCAGCGCGTCCGCGCCCACCCGGATGGCGTACTCAAATCCCGGCAACGTGTTTTCCGGACGCATGGCGCGCGTTCCGCGATGACCGTGTACCGAAATGGTCCGTCCCACTGGATCTAGAATACCCTTTCTTGTGGGGCAGGTTGCCAGGAGTTGCCAACCTCATCCTGCAAGGCCGATCGTCAGTCGGCCTATCCTGGCAGGCTCCATGCTATGATGACAGCAGCCGCGCATCTCCTTGAAATGAAACGCCTCACCCTGCTCGGATCGACCGGCTCCATCGGCGCCAATACCCTGGACGTCGTCCGGCACAATAGTCATCTCTACCGCGTCTACGCCCTCGCCGCCGGGCACAATGTAGATGCTATCCTCCAGCAAATCATCGAGTTCCGTCCAGAGGTCGCGGTTCTGGCCACGTCCGAAGGGATCGCCCGCCTGGCCGCCGGACTATCCGATTCCGGCCTGCCGCGTCCAAACTGGCCAGAGCTTGCTTTCGGACCGGCCGCGCTCATCGAGACGGCTACGGCCCCCGCGGTCGATATGGTAATTTCGGCCATTGTCGGCGTCGCGGGACTGGAGGCAACCTACGAAGCGGTGCGCCTGGGCAAACGGGTGGGCTTGGCAAATAAAGAGGTATTGGTGTCCGGTGGGCGGCTGGTCATGGACGCGGTGAAGGAAAGCGGCGCCGAGCTATTGCCCATCGATAGCGAGCATAACGGCGTGCACCAATGCCTGCGCGCCGGCAACCGCGACCAGGTTTCCAAGCTGATCCTGACCGCCTCGGGCGGCCCGTTCCGCAATACCTCGAAGCATGCGCTCGATTCGGTGACTCCCGCCCAAGCCCTGAATCATCCAACATGGAGGATGGGCCAGCGCATCACCATCGATTCGGCCACGCTAATGAACAAAGGTTTCGAGGTCATCGAAGCCTGCTGGCTGTTCGGCTTCGCGCCCTCCCAGGTGGATGTGGTGATTCACCCGCAATCCACGGTGCATGCCATGATTGAGTATTCCGATGGCAGCGTACTTGCTCAGATCTCGGCGACCGACATGCGCATGCCCATACAATACGCCCTCACCTGGCCTGAGCGATGGCAGGCGCCGGTACCCAAGATCGACTGGAGCCAGGCGCGCCATTGGGATTTCGCGCCTCCGGATTTCGACCGCTTCCCGCTGCTCAAGCTGGCTTACCAGTGCCAGGAGGCCGGCGGCTCCGCAACCTGCACCTTGAACGCGGCGGACGAGATCGCGGTCGAAGCTTTCTTGAAAGGTGAAATCCCGTTTCCCGGCATAGCCGCCGTGGTGGAAGAGACGCTCAGCCGCATGCCTAACCGGCAGCCCCGCACGGTGGGCGACATTCTCGAAATTGACAAGGAATCGCGTTCCATGGCGCGCGCACTCGCCGCCCGACAGGCCGCCGACGCGCAACCGGTTCCGGCAAGGGTTTAAATCGTATGGTGTTTTTTCAAAGCGCTTTCTGGTTCCTGATCCTGATCGGCGTGATGATCCTGATCCACGAGTTGGGACACTTCTGGGCGGCGCGCTTCTTCGATGTCCGCGTGGAGACCTTCAGCTTCGGCTTCGGGCCGCGTCTGTTCGGTTTTCGCAGGGGTGAGACGGATTACCGCATCTCGCTGGTCTTCTTCCTCGGCGGCTTCGTGAAAATGGCCGGCGAGCTGCCCGGCGACGAAAGCGCCAACGATCCGCGCGGCTTCATGGCCAAGTCCCGCTGGCAGCGCCTGATCATCGTGCTGGCCGGTCCTCTCATGAACGTGGTGCTGGCCGTGGGCCTGCTCACCGGCCTGTACATGGTGAAGTTTGAAAAGGACGTGGACGCCGATAGTGGAGCGGTGATCGGCAGCGTCTCCCCCAACATGCCGGCTGCCAACGCCGGCATCCAGGAAGGCGACCGCATCGTCAAGTTGGGCAGCAAGAGCAATCCGACTTGGGAGGACATCGGCCTCAAGGAGATCGAGAGCGCCTCGCGCCCCATGCGCTTGACCATTGAGCGCAATGGGAAGCAATTCGAAACCACCGTCACGCCGGTGCTCGACGAGCGGTCCGGCACGGACATGTTGGGGTGGTCCGGAAAAGGAGAAGTGCAGTTAGGTCCCGTCACCGCAGGCATGCCCGCACAGAAAGTGGGGCTCCGGCAGGGCGACTTGATCCTCAGCGCCGCAGGCCATCCGATCCACGCCGCCATTCGCTTCCATGAGATCGTCCGCGGCAGCGGCGGCCAGCCGGTCCTGATCGAGTTCGAACGCAATGGCAAACCCATGCAGGTTACCGTGCGGCCGGTATGGAGCGGCGCCGACGGACCGGCGCGCTGGGTGATCGGCGCATACGTCGAGCCCAAGTTGAACATCGTGACCTCGCGCCTTTCGCTGCCCGATGCCGTGCGCGAATCCGTACGCGCCAACGTGCGCGGCGCGGGCCTGATTTTCCATCTGCTCGAGGGCATCGTCGAGCGGCGTATTTCCGCGAAATCCATTTCCGGGCCGATCGGTATCGCGCAAATGTCCGGGCAGGCCGCCAAGCAAGGTCCCTCCGAGTTCATCGGGCTGATGGCAATGGTCAGCCTGAACCTGGCCATCATCAACCTGATGCCCCTCCCCATCCTGGATGGCGGCAGCGTAGTGATGCTGATTATCGAGATGGTGATGCGCCGCGATATGAGCATGTCGGTGAAAGAGGCGGTTTTCAAAGTCGGCTTCGTGTTCATCATGATGCTGGTGGCCTTCGTGCTGTACAACGACATTACCAAGATTTTGCCAGCAGGTTGACGTGTGGGGCGGGCGTCCACGCCTGCGGCGGGTCTCCAGACCCGCTTTTGCATCTTTGAGCATATGC
>JBEKPZ010000090.1:0-33923 GCA_049520215.1 Bryobacteraceae bacterium
CCAAAGAAACCAATACATATGGATGTTAGCTTCAGCTCTGATGGAGCGTTACTAGCGAGCGGCGGTACTGACACCGAGGTGCAGGTTTGGAATGAAGATGGCCTCATCAAGTGGACGTTGCAAGGCCACCGTGGCTGGATCATGTGCGTGGTCTTCCATCCGTTAGCTGGATCATCGTTAGCGACTGGTTGCATAGACGGGACTGCGCGCGTGTGGAACATACTCGACGGCACTAGCAGGCAGCTTACGCCGAACGACGGGCCTGTTTGGACTGTGGCCTTCAGCCCCGATGGGCACTGGCTTGCGACGGGCTCGGGCGGTGGCAAGATATGCCGCTGGGATCTCCGCGAACCTAAGGACACTCCTGTAATGTGCTTTCCGAGCGACCATGGTTCGGTCTGGAGCGTCCGGTTCAGCCCTGATGGCAGATGGATTGCAGCAGGTTGTCAAGACGGCAGCATACAGGTCCGAGACATCATGGGCAAAAGCGTCATGCAACTGCGGGGCGTTCACGACGGGCAGGTTCTGAGCCTTAGTTTCAGTCCGGATGGGCAGTTTCTTGCTTCCGGCTCGTCCGAAGGACGAATTTGTGTTTGGGACCTCTCTAAGCAAGTAAAGAAATGGGTGGATCGTTTTGACGCTCCGATCTGGGGTGTCGTCTTCAACCCCACGGGCGACTTGTTGGCCTGCGGTTCTGTCAATCGCTCAGTCTGTTTGTGGAATTTGGCTGGGGAAAAGGTGCGGGAATATTCCGCAGAAGGTCCCATTCGCGGTCTTGCGTTCAGTCGCAGCGGCGAGTGGCTGGCTGGCGCTTGCTCTGACGGGACCGTCCGATTGTGGCCGATTGGCACTGCCGACTTTACGTCCCTGTTAGCGAGAGCCAAATCTGAATGGAAGAAGATCAGTCCCTTCGTCTGGCCTCAGACATCGTCAACTACAGCATGCACGTAAGCACCGTATCGCGTTGGAACCTGGTTGGCTGTCAAACCTCTTTCCCATGAGATCAAGCGGTGAACGATCTCGGAGAAGATCGGTGAGGGCGCGCTTCAACGGACACTTTTGGGCGCGACAACGGCGGCGCAGCACGGCAGCGACCCGGGCGGCCTGATTGCCAGTACGAAACGCCAGGGGACCCCGGGCCGGGCAGAATGCCCGCCCCACATGATCCAAGCTGGCTGTCACAATATTCGAGCCTCAAGGGCGCGATAGACTGTGGGTATGACACCCCAAATTCTCATCGGCATCTGGAGCATCGCGACAGTGGCCTCGGCGACCACCGCGGCGCAGATCGCGCCACCGCAGGTTCCCGAAAACTTGAAGGTCCCGGCGACGGAGGTCGTTCTGCTGAAGGCTCTGGGAAAGGGAAAACAGATCTACGTTTGCAGCGCGAAGCCCGGGGACGAGGGCCAGTTTGCGTGGGTGCTCGACCGGCCTCAGGCGGAGCTGACGGACGAAAACGGTGCGGTGATTGGGAAGCATTACAAAGGTCCGGTTTGGGAAGCCGCGGACGGCAGCAAGGTTGGCGGGCAAGTCCAGCAGCGGGCGAACGCGCCGAACGCGAACGCGGTTCCGTGGCTGTTACTGAAGGCAGCGTCTCACGACGGGGCCGGAACTTTCGCGCGGGTGACCTATGTTCAGCGCGTGGACACCGAGGGTGGCGTGGCTCCGGCGGCGGGCTGCGACAAATCGCATGCGGGCGCGGAGGCATCGGCGGATTACCAGGCCACCTACTTCTTTTATGTCCCGCGGCCGTGAGCGGGATGCCGGGTAGTGGGTCAATTTGCCGGCGCGGCATGCGGGGCTAAAGCCCCGCGCGGGATAAATCCCGCCCTCCACCGAATGCTCTAAGTGTTACCCTCGTTGATTCGGTGCAAAACATGCGACTCAACTACATTCTCGTCTTTGCGGCCGTGGCGGCTTTCGCTCAGACTCCCGAGACGCCGCTCCAATCGCTCCCTTATAGCCCTAGCCTGGATCTTACCGACATGGACCAGTCCGTGAATCCGTGCGCGGACTTCTATCGCTATTCGTGCGGCGGTTGGTTGAAGAAGAATCCCATTCCATCCGACCAGTCGGGCTGGAGCGTCTATCAGAAGCTGACGCAAGACAATGAGCGTTTTCTGTGGGGCATTCTGGAGGACACCGCCAAGCCGAACGCGGCGCGCTCGGCGGTGGAGCGCGAGATAGGCGACTTCTTCGCGGCGTGCATGGATGAATCCGCCGTGGAGAAGGCGGGCGCCGGTGCGTTGCGCGAGGAACTGGCGGCCATTGGCGCGTTGAAATCGGTGGCGGACTTCCCGGAGTTGCTGGCCCGCGAGCACCTCGCGCAAAATTTCGGGATGCTGTTCGGCTTCAGCGCGAGCCAGGATTACGCGGACTCCTCGCGCGAGATTGCGTTTGCGGGCGCGGGCGGCCTGGGCTTGCCGGACCGCGATTATTACACCAAGACCGACGCCAAATCGGAGGAAATCCGCAAGAAATATGTCGCGCACGTCGCGCAGATGCTGGAACTGGCGGGTGGCTCGCAGGCGCAATCGGCGAAGGATGCACTGGCGATCATGCGCATCGAAACCGCGCTGGCGAAGGCCTCTTTGACGCGCGTGGAACAGCGCGACCCTTATAAGCTGTTTCACAAGATGGACCGCGCGCAGTTGCAGGCTCTAACACCGGCTTTGAACTGGACACGCTATCTGAAAGCCAGCGGCCTTGGCGAGCTGAACGAATACAACGTGACCGAGCCGGCCTTCTTCAAGGAACTGGAAACCCTGCTGACCGCGACTCCGCTCGCCGATTGGAAAGCGTACCTGCGCTGGCACTTGGTGCATGCGCGCGCGGCATATCTTTCCACGGCCTTCGTGCAGGCCAATTTCGAATTCTTCGGCAAGTATCTGCGCGGCACGCCCGAGCAGCGGCCGCGCTGGAAGCGCTGCGTGCAATACGTGGATAACGACCTTGGCGAGGCGCTGGGGCAGGTGTTTGTGGAGCGCACGTTCGGGCCGGATATGAAGGCTCGCACCCTGACCATGACCAAAGAGATCGAGAAGGCCATGGAGGACGATATCAAACAGTTGCCCTGGATGAGCGAAGCCACCCGGCAGCAGGCGCTTTTGAAGCTGCACTCGGTGACGAATAAGATAGGCTATCCGGATAAGTGGCGCGACTATAGCTCTATCCACATCGAGCGCGGCGATTTCGCGGGCAACGTGTATCGCGCGGCGGTTTTCGAAGGGCGGCGTCAGTTGGCTAAGATCGGCAAGCCGGTGGATCGCGGCGAGTGGGGCATGACGCCGCCGACGGTGAACGCCTACTACGATCCGCAGATGAACGACATCAACTTTCCGGCGGGCGTGCTGCAGCCGCCGGTGTTCGATCCCAAGATGGACGACGCGCCGAACTACGGAGACACCGGGGGCACCATCGGTCACGAATTGACGCATGGTTTCGACGACGAGGGGCGGCAGTTCGACGCGCACGGCAACTTACACGACTGGTGGACGGAGGCGGATGCCAAGGAATTCCAAAAGCGCGCCGATTGCGTCGCCGATCAGTATGCGCAATACACTGTGGTGGACGACATCAAGATCAACAGCCGGTTGACGCTGGGCGAAGATGTCGCCGATCTGGGCGGGGAGTTGCTCGCTTACATGGCCTGGAAGGACGCTACCCGCGAGCAGAAGCTCACGGCGAGCGACGGCTTCTTGCCGGAGCAGCGGTTCTTCATCGGATTTGCGCAGTGGGCTTGCGGCGACGAGCGCGCCGAGAGCAAGCGGGTACACGCCATCACCGATCCGCACTCGCCCGCGGAGTATCGCGTGAACGGCGTGGTAGCGAACATGCCGGAGTTCGCCACGGCTTTCGCCTGCAAAGTGGGACAGCCGATGGTGCGGGACAAGCCCTGCCGGGTGTGGTGAGGTCAGCGGCAACCTGACCTACAAGATCGTTCGATAGTATCGTTCGATCCGTTCGCGAAGGCAGTGGTGGTATATAGTACCGCAATTCTTGACCTTTGCTTGACGGCCATCTGCAATTGCCCTACTGTACTTATAGTCAACTATTTGAGGCTCGCACAATACAGTGACACTAAAAGCTTGGGTCTTGTGGGGCGGGCAATTTTGCCCGCGGCCGGCTTTTCAGCCGGCCCGAGCCGCCTAAAAGGCGGCTGCGGCCAGGATTGGCCGCCCCACATCAGCCCTAATGCAGAGGGACACATTTGTCGCGAAGGAGGGAGACCTAATGCCATTCGCACGCAAAGCGATCGGATCCGCGATTCTTCTCGCACTGCTGGCCGTGCTATTGTCTCGTACGACCACGCGGGCGCAAGCACCGGCGCCGGTCTTCGCCAATTTCGAAGAGGCGCAGACCAACCCTGTGCGCCTTTCGGCGGATGGCACACTCCTGTTTGCCGTAAACACGCCGAACGCCTCGCTTTCCGTGTTCGATGTAACCAAGCCTGGCAGTCCGAGTTTGCTTTCCGAAATTCCAGTCGGACTGGGTCCGGTTTCCGTGAATCCGCGCACCAACAACGAAGTATGGGTAGTCAACCAGGTTTCCAACAGCGTGAGCATCGTCTCGATCTCGCAGGGCATTGTCGTGGATACGATCGGTGTCGGCACAGAGCCGATGGATGTCGTATTTGCGGGCGATCAGGCCTACGTCAGCGTTTCGCGCAACAATCAGATCGCGGTGTTGGACGTGACTACGCACGCCATCATCAGTGCGCTCCCGGTATTCGGCGGCAGCCCACGCGCGCTGGCCGTGAGTCCGAACGGGAAGACAGTCTACGCCGCCTTTGCGATTGCCGGAAACGCCACCACGGTTATCCCGGCGAACCTGGCGCCGGTGCAATGCGGAGTGAAAGGCCAGACGAAGTTTAACAGCGCTCAGTGCGTTCCCGCCTTCAATACGGCCTTGCCAAACCCGCCGCAAGTGGCTCTGATCGTCTCGGCCACCGACCCGACCTGGAGTTCGGATATCAAGTATACGATGCCGGACAATGGCGTGGTAGCCATCAGCGCGGGCAGCGACCCTTCCATCGCCGGCTATTACTCGGGTGTCGGCACCGTCAACCTGGGGCTAGCGGTGAACCCGGTCACCGGGGATCTGTACGTCGCCAACACGGCTGCCCTCAACCTTACCGCCTTCCAGCCAAACCTGGACGGCCACTGGGTGAATAACCAAATCACGCGCATTCAAGTCGAGTCCGGGACGGTCACGCCTTTCAATCTGAATCCCAACATCGACTACGCCACCCTGCCCAATCCGGCAGCTTTGAGCACGGCGCTGGCGCAACCGGCCGGCGTGGTCTTCGATCCCAGCGGGAACTTCATGTACGTGGCGTCGTTTGGCACGGACCGCGTGGCGCAGGTGGACACCAGCGGGAATGTGACTTGGTTTGTAGAGGTGAACCCGCAGAGCGTCGGGTCGGCGGTCAATTCCACGACCAAGCGCGGACCGAGAGGGTTGGCGCTCAACTTGGGGGCCCAGACGCTGTATTCGCTGAACCGGATTTCCGATACGATTTCGGTGATCGACACCGCTACGAAGGCGGTGACCAGTGAAATCGCGGTGGGCACCGACCCCACGCCTGCCTTGCTGAAAGCGGGACGCGGGTTTCTGTACGATGCCAAGCTTTCCGGCAACGGCACGGGGGCCTGCGCATCCTGTCATGTGGACGGAGACATGGACCACCTGGCGTGGAACCTGGGCGATCCGACTGGCAGTATGACCAGCACGGTGCAGAACGGAGTCACCATCGAGTTTCACCCCATGAAGGGGCCCATGACCACACAGACGCTGCGCGGTCTTCTGAACCTCTCGCCCTATCATTGGAGAGGGGACAAGGCCAACTTCGCGGCTTTCAACGTGGCCTTCAACGAGTTGATGGGGGGCTCCCAGATTTCCACCCAGGACATGTCGCTGTACACTGACTTCGCCAATAGCATTCTGTTCCTGCCGAATCCTAACGAGAACCTGAACCGCACCATGCCTACTTCGTTGGATGGGGGGAATGCCGTAACCGGGCAGTCCGATTTCCTCACGATTGCGGGCACGGGCACGGCTACGATGAAAGGGACTTGCAACCAATGCCATACATCCAATCCCGGCCCCGGTTCAAACCGGGTTATCGACACAGTGATGCTGGGCCCGGTGACCCCGCAGCCGATGAAAGTGCCGGAATTGAGGAACGTCTATCAGAAACTGCTGTTCACCACGTCCGCCGCAACAACCATCGATGGCTTTGGGCTGGGGCATGATGGCACCTTCGCGGGGCTCGCGGCGTTTCTGTCAAGCCCGCTCTTCAAGACCTACACCGCGAGTGAGAAAACCGATATGATCGCCTACAGTCTGTGCTTCGATACGGGAACGGCGCCTGCGGTGGGGTACACGATCACGCTAACGTCCGCCACCGCCGGCACTTTTTCGACCAATTGGGCGACGCTGCAGTCGCAGGCCAGCGCGGGCAATATCGATCTGATCGCCAGAGGCACCATCCAGGGCCAGGTACACGGGTTGCTGTACCAAGCCGCGTCAAGCAACTATATCAGCGATACGGGCACGGTGTACACGCAAGGCCAATTAGAGGCCTTTATCACAGCCGGCGACACCTTGAGCATCATGGGCGTGTATCCCGGCACCGGAAGCGCTTCCAGCCAGCCTTAGGCATGCGGCACGGTGGCGAGGCAAGTTCGATAAACTGGAACTCTGCACCCATGCCTGAGTTCCAAGCGATCCTATTCGATTTCGACGGCGTCCTGGTGGACAGCGAGCCGGTACACTGCGACTGTTGGCGGGAGGTACTGGCGCCGTTGGGCGTGCCCGTGACTTGGGAAGTTTATGCGGCCCACTGCGTGGGGGCGGTGGATAGCAGCATGGTCAAGGTCTTCGCCAAGCTCGCCGATCCGCCCGCCGATCCGGCGAAGCTTTGGGAGCAGTATCCGCTGAAGAAGCAGCGGTTCCGGGAGCGCATGGCCGCCAATGCGCCGTTCGCCGAAGGCGTGGCGGAGTTCTTTCGCGAACTTTCCGGGGAATACAAGCTGGGCGTGGTTTCTTCCAGCTCGCACGCGGAGATCGAACCGTTCCTGGAGGCGGCGGGCATTCGCCAGTACCTGGGGACGGTGGTCGGCGGCGACGACGTCAAGCGCCATAAACCGGCTCCCGATCCTTATGTGCTGGCGGGCGAGCGTTTGGGAATCCACAGCGCGCTGGCGGTGGAAGATTCGCCGCCCGGCATGGAGAGCGCTCGCGCGGCTGGCTTTGCGGCGGTGCGCATCACCGATCCGGCGCGCATGATGGAGGTGGTGCGGGCGCGGCTGGAAGGGAGCTAGTGAGACGATCGTTATTCGTCGTCTGCGTACCGTGCTCGAACTTGGCAGGGTCGAAAAAACCTACCCCCACTCATGCTACGGCACCGGCTGGAAGCGGCCCGCTTTCTATGCGATAGCCGAGCTTTCTGAGCTCCTTGATCATTTTCGTAGTGCGGGCGCGCTGGGACTTGGCACTCACCGCAGGTCCGTGTTCTTGGTAGCGCACTCCCTTCCGGAGCAGGATCCAAAGCAGTCGGCAAAGTCGATGGGCGATAGCCCAGATGGCCGCTTTGTATCCCAGGCGCGGCACCAATTTGCGAAACGTGACTTCAAATATGCTGCCTTTCATCTTCACCGCGGCCTGCGCCGCCTGGTTCAGCAGCCGCCGCATGTTCCGGTTACCCTTGGGTGAGCGCGTACTTTGCGACTCCCCCGCACTCTCTTCGCTACCCGGACATACGCCCACCCACGAGGACAGTTCCTTGGCGCTGTTAAAAACCTCCGCTTGCGGCCGCACTTCGGCGATGATCTGCACCGCGGAACTGACGCCCAGGCCCGGCACCTCCGCCAAACGCTGCACCACCTCTTGATGGTCTTCGAGCAACGTGGCCATTTCCCCGTCCAGTTGCTCCATCTGTTCTTCCAGTTGCTTCAAGTCCTCCAGCATCATCTTCAGCAGGCGCCGGTATACTCCATGCAACTGCGTGCTGGCACCCAGGGCGTCGCGCAGTTGCGCCGGCGTGGCCCGCAGCCGACCGTCTGCCAGAGCCGCTATGGCGGCCGGGTCGGTAGCCCCTTCCACCAGCGCCTTCAACATCCGGCGCGCACTCAGGCCCAACAGATCGGATACGAAACTCGATAGCTTGATATGCGCCTCTTCCAACAAGCTCTCCAGCTGATTGTGTAGACGCACCTTGTCGCGCGTCAATTGATACTTGCGCCGGGTTACTGTGCGCCAGAGTCGCTGCTCCGCATCCGGCACTAAGCTCAAAACCAATTTCTGCGCCACCAGCCGTTTGACCAGCCGTTCGGCGTCCAGAAAGTCGCTCTTGCGCCCGCGTTGTCCGCGGTTGGACTTGGCTTGGCACAAATGCAACTTGCCGGACATCTTGGTGGCGCCCTCGCGCTGCTGGCGCGCCGGTTTCCACAACCGCTCCAACGCGCCCCACACCGGCTTCCAGTATTGTGCCGTGGATTCCATGACGATCTCCTCGACCTCCTGCTGGATCATCCGTTGCGCCAACACGTGCAATTGTTCAGGCGTCGTGCCGAACTTGCGCCGCTCAAACTGATACTCGCCCTCGCCGGCTACGTCCGCCACCACTACCGCTAACATCTTCTTGTGTACATCGATGGCTGCCACTTGATACTTCATCATGCTCCTTTGGGGCGACGCAGAGAGCACGCTAAGGTTACTATATGCAGGGTCACGTGGCTATCGGGGCTGCCCATTGGGTAGACCCACGACGCCCAATTATTCGCGCAAGGCGAACGTGCTCCGGATCAAACAGGCCAACGGTCTCAACTGCACCACTGCCGAACCGACCTCGCTGCGTCGCAATTCTATTTTGCCACGCCGCTGGCTCGATCCCTTTTTCATGAAAATTCGCCGGCCGCAGGCCGTCCCGAACAGGCCACGAAAAACGATGGCCTGCCCTACAGCTAATCAGTTTTTCGGTAGCTCGCGGGTCCAGCGAGCGACGCTGGGGCCTGTCGCCCATTGCGCCATCACCGTAGGCAAATCGTTTCGGCCTTCGCGTGAGCCGAGTTGGATCTGGGTCCACGTCCGGCGCAGGACGATGCGCCCCAGCTTGCCGCGATCGAGGCGATATACCAAGAGCTCCATTTCGGTGGTGGCGACCAAGATGTCTTGGGTGGGCGAGCAGAAGGCGTCGAACAGGCCGGGAATGCTGTGCTTCAATGCGTCCCAACTGGCAGGCAAGCGGTCGTAGCCGACGACTGACTGGGGCAGAGGCAGGTTGATGGCGAAGTCAACGCCATAGCCGCAGGTGCGGGCCGTCTCGGCCCATCCCTCGGCCGACCAATGACCCTGGCGGCGGGTAATTTGCCAATTGCGTTCATCCACGCGCGGCGGTTCGTAGCATTGCGCCCCTTCCGCATGCTCGATGCCATCGCGGATGGCGGCTGGAGCGGCAGGCCCGAGAAACCTGGAGACGGGAATTCTCTCGCCTTCCAACTGGTCGAGCGGCACCACGCGCAGTTCGGTTTCGAAATCGGGATGCGGGCCGCACGAGTACCCTGTTTGCATGGTGTATGAGATGTAGGACGGGCCGACGAAATGGATCTCGCGCGAAATATCCTGGCAGGCGCCGTCAGCCCAGGCTTTCACCAACATCTCATCGGGCGCCAGAACGATGGCTGGCTGGCGATCCGCGGGCACTGCCCAGATATGCCGCTCGTCGCTCTGGTCCTCCGCGTTTAGGGTGAAGTAGCTCCCCAGATGCCAAAAACCGGTCTTGCGGGGGACGAGCAGGCCCGGGATTACCTGGACTGCCGCCGCGTCGCCGGAATGATGGACCCAGAGGGTCCGATGTTGCTGCCCGGTTTGGTCCCAATAACCGAGCAGCAGGCCCGAGCGCTGGGCGGCAATCGGCCGCAATGCCAGCAGCGCCAGCGCGAGGATAAAACGCACCGCGGCCGAGTTCCTGCGCCGCAAACGTGCGACGGAAGGTGGAGGGAAAGGCCGATTCACAATCGGCCTGAGCAGCATAGTCGCAACCAAAGAGGCGGCCTGAGAGGCCGCCGCAGGCCGAGGGCCTGCCCCACGAAAAATTCTGAACAGTTGTAATACCGGGATTTCATCGCGATTGCAGGCGGATCAGTTCGGTGACCGGCAGCGGCACCACTTTGCCCGCCACCTCGCCAATGACCTCGGATGTGTGGGCGAAGGCCAGCGGATCGCCCGTCACGAAGTGCACGATCCGGCCCGGAGCGCCTGCGGGCGGGTCCGCGCCCATACTCCCGTTAACTGCCTGGGCCAGGGCTTCGGCGCTATCCACCAGTGTCACGCTATCGCCCACCACGCGCTGGATGGCATCGTGCAAGAGCGGATAGTGTGTACATCCCAATATGAGTGTGTCAATGCCGGCACGTCCGTCGAGGTAATGGTGCAGCAGCAGATCGCATTCCGGCGAATCCGCCAGCCCCTCCTCCACGATGTGGACCAGCATGGGGCAAGCGCGCGCCCACACCGTTAGCCCGAGCCGTTCGAGTCGCCGCTGGTAGGCGCCGCTGGCGATGGTGCCTTTGGTGCCGATGACGCCAACGCGTCGGGTGCGAGTCCGGCGGGCGGCGGCTTCCACGCCCGGCTCGATCACGCCCCAGATGGGAATCGAAAAGTGGCCGGCCAATTCCGGCAGGGCGGATGCGGAGGCGGTATTGCAGGCGATCACCACGCCTTCGACGCCGAGCTCGCGCAGGAACTCGGTGATGCCGTAGGCGAATTCCGCGACCATGGCGGCGGGCTTCCGGCCATAGGGGACGCGCGCGGTGTCGCCCAGGTAGACGAAGTCGCGATGCGGCAGCTTGCGGCGCAGCGCTTTCAGCACGGTCAGGCCGCCTACGCCGGAATCGAAGATTCCGATGGGCCGGTCGAGCGCGTGTGGCAATAGTTTTTCGCTCATTGGACGACTGTTCCCGCCTGAGACTCCCGCTTGTCGCGAGTTGCACGTTGGGAACCGCGGGGGTTATCCTTCCATTCTAACGGCTATGAGACTCTCGATTCTGACTTTCGCGATTTCGGTTTTGGCCCTGGCCCAGGTGCCGGAGACGGGCCGCCTGGAGAACATGCGCGGCAAGACGGTCATGCTGTTCACGCCGCATCCGGACGACGACACGTTCTGTTGCGCCGGCACGCTGTACAAGCTGGCGAAAAACGGCAACCAGATCCACATCGTCATTTACACCAATGACGACAAGGGATCGTATGACCCCGACATGACCAGCGAGCGCCTGGCGCGCATCCGCATGCACGAAGAAGAGGAGGCCTGCCGGATACTGGGCATTGCCAAGGAGAGCATCCTGTGGCTGCAATATCACGACGGCATGCTGGAATACGCCAACCCGCGCGACCTAGTGGAACAGGTGACGGGGCTGATCCGCAAATATCGTCCCGACGTGGTGCTGAGTGTGGACCCCGGCGCCGATTCCGTGCGCTGGCACAAGACCGACCATCGCATGGCGGCCAATAACACTATGGACGCGATCCGCGCGGCCGAATGGCACCTGTATTTTCCCAACCAGCGGCTGCACGACGGGCTGGAGCCCTGGCGCGTGCCCGAGGAATACTATTACTACGCGGGGAAGGATGCCAACTACTTCGTCAACATCGACGACGTGGCCGAGATCAAGTTGAATGCGGCGGCGGCGCACGTGAGCCAGTTTCCGCCGTCGGTCGAGAAGTACCGGCCCGACTGGGATGGGGCGGCGCTGGAGAAGCTGAAGGCGGAGCTTCGGCAGATGGGGAAGAAGGACGGGCACTACGTGGAGGAGTTCAGGCGGGCGACGGGGTTTAATCAGGAGTAGGCAATCAGAACGCCTATGAACATAGTACCGATGCCCAGGAAATCACTGAAAATCTGAGTTGACACGGCGGCAGCCTTCGCTACAATATCGGGAAGGCGCTGAGTGCGCCGTCGTCCTGTCTTCGAACAAAAGGGGAAAACCAACATGAAAGCACTCTGGGGATGTGTATTCGTGCTCGCTTCGGCGACCACGTTGCCCGCGACTCAGTATTCTTACAGCAATAGCGGCGGAACCGTGAGCCAGACCGCCACCACCTTGACCATCAGCGGGTCACCTATCAGCAGTCCGGCAGGCACGGTTTCGATGTCGTGCAACCTGACGCCAATCTTGCCGCAATTTGGTTTCACGTCGGAATGGTCGTGCACCGGTGGGAACTTCTCGGCGCAATCGACGGACGGGAAGACCTCCGTCACCGGCGTCTTCACCTCGGGAGTTTTCACGATGACGCAGAGTGAAGTCAACCGGGTTTATTACCACGCCTACGCGCTCTATGCGAACTTCTCCGCATCGCAAACGATTAATGGGAGGTCGGTCGCGGTGGCGGGGGCCGTGATGGAGACTCTGCCGACCATGACCACGCAGTTGAATCCGGGGACGGGCACGATCGGGACTGGACTGATTGAGACGAGCCAGCAATATGCGCCGGTCTACATTGCCGATACCGGGAACAACCGGATCGTGCGGACGTCGGACATTCTGGGATCGAATTGGACGAGCCTCGGGAAGCTGGGATCGGGGACGAATCAGTTCTCGGGACCGTGGGGCGTCGCGCTGGACGGGGCGGGAAAGATTTATGTTTCCGACAGCGGGAACTGCCGCATCGTGCGCATGGACACCATAGCGGGGACCAACTGGACTTCGTACGGCACGTGCGGAGCGGGTACGGGGCAGTTCGCCAATCCCGAGGGGCTCTGGGTGGACTCGAGCGGGAAGATTTATGTGGCCGACACCGGGAACAATCGCATTGTGCGCATGGACGACATTACGGGGACGAATTTCACATCGCTGGGCACGCTGGGGAACGCGGTGGGGCAGTTCAGCAATCCGGCGGCGGTGACCACGGATGCGGCGGGGAACATTTACGTGGCCGATAATGCGAACGCCCGGGTGGTGGAATTCTCCGACATGCTGGGAACGAACTGGGCGGTGTGGCAGTTTCCGCTCAACTATCTGACCCCGGATGGGGTGGCGGTGGATTCGGCGGGAAAGATCTATACGACGGACTCGCTGCAGAGTCAGGTGATTCGTGCGGACAATATTTCCGGAGCGAATGAGGTCTCGCTTAATGTGAACTACCTGGCGTACATTAATGGCGTGGAAGCGCCGTCGGGGATTTTTGTGTATCCCGATGGAACGATTTACATCGCGGACACGAAGAACAATCGCGTCGACCGGCTCTTCGGCATGAGTTACAACGACCAGATGGCTCTGGGAACGGCGGGAACCGGTGTAGGGAATTTGAGCCTGCCGCACGCCGTGGTGGCACAGCAGATATTGAAGAGCGTACCCGTGTCCGCGGTGACGCCCCCCAGCTTAACGTTCCCGACGGAACTGGTGGGCGCCGAAAGCCCGACCGCGACTACGATGCTCAGCAACATTGGGACGGCTCCGTTTACGGTCACATCGGTTGCATCGACTCTGGCGGATTTTCCCATCACTCACAATTGCCCGTCCACGCTCTCCGCGGGAAAGAACTGCTTGGCAACGGTAACATTCCAGCCGACCGCGGGTGGGCTGCGGAAGGGAGCCGTGGACTTCACGTTGACGGGGGCATCGAGCAAGTCGACGCCGCTAAGCGGAAGCGGGGCCCTGGTTACGCTTTCGACCAATTCGCTGATTATGTTTGCCTGTGCGTCAGGAGCGGTCACGGTGACCAATCCGTTAAGCTCGAGCACCTCCCTCAACTCCGTGAAGGTCACCAAGCCCTTCCGCCAGGCGAACAACTGCGGAACGCTTGGTTCGGGAGCGAGTTGCACCGTCACGGTGAGTTGGTGTTCCGCTACGCCGATCACGGGAACTCTTGCGGTGACCGATGCATCCGGCACGGCGCAGTACGTCTCCATGACCGGGGAACAATGAACTTCGCAGCGGGGCTTAAGCCCCGCGCGGGCTAAAGCCCGCCCTCCATTCCATAAACCCGATAAACAAAATCTATCGGCGAAACTGTTGCCAGGGGCGCTGTCTTGCGCCCACAATGATCAAAAGGAGATGAATGAGTAACGAACTGCAAGACTTTTTGCGGCTGCCGTATGCCGAATTGGAAGAACTGAATCTGCGTGCCAAGGAGGAGCGGATGAGCCGCGTTCCGATTCACCAGATTCAAGAGGAGCGCCTCAAGTACCTGACGGACGAGAAACGCATCAAGGCCGTGACCTTGCTGTTCAGCGACCTGGAAGGCCGGCTGCACATGCTCGATTACGACAAGAAGTTCCTGCTGAAGAGCTGGGACAACATGACCTTCGACGGCTCTTCGATTCGGGGTTTCACGGCGCAGAAAGAGAGCGACTTGCGGTTGGGAGTGGATTGGTCCGCTTTCTATTGGGGGCCGGCCGACGTCTTTGGCGCGGGGAAAGTGATGGTCTTCGGCGACGTCATCGACAAGGAAGGCGGTCCTTATGGCGCGGACCTGCGCGCCGTTTTGAAGGCCTACGCGGATGAAGTGTACAAGAAGGAGGGTTACACTCTAAACGCGGCCAACGAGATTGAAGGCTTCCTGTTCAACGGTGTGGACGCCGAGCGGCGCTATCACGAAACGGGCAAGTTCGAGTACGTCAGCGCGGGCGGTTACTATCACTCGCTGCCGGGCGATACGCTCCGCCTGTTTATCGACGCATCCTGCGAAGCGCAACGGGCGATGGGCTTCCAGAACGAGAAAGATCACCCGGAGGTGGCGCCCTCACAATTCGAGATTAACTACGGCTACGCCGAGGTGGTGGCGGCCGCCGATCAGATCCAGATCTACAAATTAATCTGCCGCCAGGTGGCCAAGAAGATGGGGCTCACCGCGTGCTTCCTGCCCAAGCCGATCGTGGGCGTGAATGGCACCGGCATGCACACCAACGTGTCGATCACCAAGGATGGGAAGAACCTGTTCTGGGATCCGGAGGGCCTGGAAAAAATGAGCCCGTTCTCCTGGGAGTTCGTGGACCGGATACTGACGCACGGCAACGACCTGTGCCTGCTGATGAATGCCAGCGTCAACGCTTACCGGCGGCTCGATCCGCACTTCGAAGCGCCGAACCAGCTCAAGGCTTCGGCGACGGATCGCGGCTCGATGGTACGCATCCCGATCGGCAATTCGCGCAGCGCGCGCGTGGAAGTGCGCGCGGTCGCTCCCGATGCGAATCCGTACATGGTGCTGCACGGAATCTTCAAGACTGGCATCGAGGGTGACATCGCGCAGATCGAGAATCTTCGTAACGCTCCCCGATTCCTGCCGGACAACATCTACGATGCGATCGAGAACTTTAGTAAATCGGAGTGGACCACAAAGCTTCTGGGCGAGGATGTGAAGGGCCGGTACGCGGATTTGAAAAGGGCCGCAGCGGACCGCTGCCCTCGTGCACTCGGCACAGTGGTGAAGGCGCCGGAAGTGCAGTACCATCACGAGGTTTACACGCAATATCTGTGGAATATGTTTTAAAAGGCGGAAAACAGAAGTCAGAAGACAGAAGTCAGAAGTCAGAAGACAGAAGTCAGAAGACAGAATTAGCGGCGCAGGTCCACTACGGCGTATGTTCCCATTTCTTGGATGGTGAATTCCGTGGCTCCGTCCTGTACGGTATAGTCTTCCGGCGCGGCATGCGGGTGTTCGTATGCAGAGAGCTTGCCTTGCGGATATGATCCTAAGACTCGCACTCGCAGGCCTTTTACGGTGCCTTTGCCGTAGTTGAGCAGGTGCAGGCGGGCTTGTGCGGCATCGCCCGTCAGGCGTGCCAGCACCAGGTTGCTACCGTAAATCCGCAGCAGCCGCTTTTCATCCGTGAGTTGGCGGCGGATCTGCATGGCGAATTCGTAGGGATCGGCGTTTGCTGGAACCTGGCGGATATTCAAGTCGTACTTTAAATCGGCGGCTGGCACCACATGAAAGAGGAGGTTATGGCGCGCCATTAGGTTCAGCACTTCGGCCAGGGTGTCCGAGCCATCGTCGAGCACTCCTATGTTGGCCCTCACGGGCAGGCGCGGCTGGTCGATTTCGCCAAGGAAATGCAGCATGCTGGCGAACTGCGCCAGGTCTTCCGGCGCTGCGCGGATGGCGGCATCGGCTCCATAGGCAAAGGCTTCCGCGGCGGCCAGCGCCGCACTGCCGGCGGGCGCGTCATAGAAGAATGCGCGCGCTGGTTCGCGGTCGAATCGCCAACCGTTGGCATCCAGCCAGGGCACCCGCGTGGCTGAGGCAACGTCCATGCGGTACTCGACCGTGGGCGCCACCGCCTGGACGGCATGCGCGCGATCGAACGGGGACGCCGCGAAACCTTGCTTGCGCCACGCCGGCTCCTGGCCTGCTGGTACATACAGCCGTTCGATTCCGGCTTTGCGCAATGTGTCCGCCGTGTCGACGGGCCGGTCCCAGAAAAGCGTGGGCAACAGAACTGCGAGAAAGGCCAGCGGCATCAGATTTCGATGCTCGTGACTTTGATCTTGTCGAGATCGTAAACACCCAAGCCGAGGCTCCCGGCATACTCGATGTGCCCCGGTTCGCGCACGAACTGGTTCACGTTTGGATTGCTTTCGTGGCCGTCTTGCCCGCCCAGGTATTTTGGGGAACGGTCCCACACCGAGACGGCATGTTCCGCTTTGCGCTTGTCGTCGATGATATCGAGCAGCAGCCGGTCGACGGCCACCGGGTCGGTGCCGAACAGTATGCGCTTCGGATAGAAGCGGAACTTGCGGTTCTCCGAAAACGGTCCGCCATGCCACACGCCTCGGAGTCCATCCATCACCTGGAGGACCGTCCGCGAGCGCAGCGGCTCGACCGCGGCCAGCGTGCCGATGAAGGAGTACGTGTTGGTCTCGGAGCCGGAGTGCGAACGCGCGACGTTGGAAAAGTCGCCGTAGGCGATGTTCTTCAAACAGCCGGTGACGCCGGAGGCTCCATGATCCTTCATGTTCGGCACGTTGACGATCTTGGTGAAGCGGGTGCCCACCAGGCGAATCAGGCTGGAGCGCGTGTCGTCCTCATCGAAGAAAGCGGCTTCGACGTAGGTGGCGGGGTCGTACGATTCGGTGGAGCCGCGCGTGGATTCCGCGGTCCAGATGTGCACGCCCTCGGGCACGTAGCGGTCGTAATGGACGGTTTCAATCTGCTCCTGGAAACGTTCGTAGATCCAGATGCCGCCGGGCTTGACGCCGACCGCCATCAGGTTGCGAACGATCTCGGCAACCACCACGGGGGACGACATGATGCCGGGCGCGCCGGAGCAGTTGACCTTGATGGCCACGACGTCGGCAGGCGTAATGAAGCGCGCCCACGCATCGCGGACGTCGGCGTCGCCGGTTAAGGCGCGCATGCCGCGCGTCATCATCTCGCGCACGACGGCGGGGTCGGGCTTCTCGGTGGCTTCGTCAATGCAGTTTGCGGCGTGCACGGAAGCGACTTGTCCGGGATACGGCCCGGGCATGCCGGGCTGCGCGGCAGGCGGGTAATGCGAGACCACGCGGTACTTGGGGATCTTGCGGTCCTTGGCAGCCAGCGCCGCGGGGGCGGCGGCGGCCATTTGAAGAAAAGTGCGGCGATGCATCACTATCGATCATAACCGAGCCGAGCTGTGCTCGCCGTGGCTGGTGGTTGGTGGCTGGTGGCTGGTACGCTTCAGCCGCAGGGCGATTCCGTCGTGGAAGTCGGGCGTGCGCAGGATTTTCTCGCCGCCTGCGTGGCGGAAGCTCTCCGGCCGTACGGCGTTGCCGGTCTCGACGTCGATCCACTCGCCGGCATACTCGCCAGCCGGCAGTTCGAGAGTCACTTCGGTGGGGCCGCCGCCATCGAGATATATGCCATACTCGCGCCCCGGACTGGCCAGGACCCGCGCGTAGACTCCCGCTGCGTGCTTCACGGTGCGGGTGTCCGGCGCCAGGTCCTCGAGCGGCAGTGTTTGCAGGAAATCGCTCAGGATTCGCAACTGGCGCCGCAACGCCGGGCTGCCGCCGCCTGGACCGTTCGGCTCGGTGTCGCCGCCATCCTCGTGTCCTGGCGAGAACGAATAGTCGAGGCTATCGAAAACGCCGCCGCCCGACAGCATGAAGTTCCACGCCTGCCGCCGGTAGAGCGCGTCGTCGCGCCCCAGGAAACCCGTTTCGTCGTAGGAGATCGCTTTTCCGAGCCCGTAGTTCAACTGGACCGCCTCCGGGTAGGCGTAATGAAAGTTCACGATGCTCACGCCCGGCACAAGCTGTCGCACGGGGTAACGGAAACTGCAATAGTTTTGTGCGATCAGGTGGTGGTTCGGCAGCGCGCGCTCGTCGCTCGCGATCCACTCCGCTACGCGCGCCTGCCACGCGAGGGAGAACTGGTCCGCCACGTCGACCGAGTTCGGATACGTATCGCGCGCCGGCAACTGCAGATACGGGTTCACCACATCGGCGACCACGGTCCGGTCCGACCACGGTTCGTTCTGGATTTCGAAAATCACGTTGTCGAAGGCGTTTGCCTCTCGCACCAACTTGCGGGTGTAGCTCTCCTGGCGCGCGAGGATGTTGCCGTTTTCCAGGGTGTGGAGCTTCTTCCAATCGATGGCATCGGTGGCGTTGACGTTGTTGGCGGGGTTGAGAGCGCTCACCTTCCACTGCATCTCCTGGTAGTGCGACGAGAACAGCGTCACCTCGACGACGATGCCCCGCTTGGCCGCTTCGGACAGGAAATCGCGGAAGCGCGCGATGAATTCCGGGTTCCAGCGGTCCAGATCGAACTTGTTCCCTCCGCCCTCATAGCCGGGCGTTTCGCTGCGAGCCCAGGGCGCGACGTATCGGCCCGGCTCGGGCGCCAGCGTGTTTCGCTTGATCCCGAACGACTTTGAGGGCACTTCCCGGTAGCTGCCTCCAAACAGGCGGGTGTAATTCATTCCTTCGGCCGCCAAAGTTGCCAGATAGCGGCGATAATCGAATCCCGCGTTCATCACCGCGCCATAGTGTTCGCCGCTGGTGATGAGCGCGACGGCCTTTCCGCGGAACAGGAAATAGTGCGGGTTTTTGGGATCGAGGCGGATAGGCTCCGCCGCGGTCGCGGCGGACAGAACGACGGCGAGCAGCGCCGCGGCGCGCGTTGTGCTGGTCATGGTCACTCCATCGCCGATTCTAACTGATGAACCGCCATTCTTGGTACGATTATGGGCGGGGGACTTACCGCATGCAAAGCGTCTCAATTCAGAGGGCGGGCGATCTGCCGCCCGGAGTGAAGTCCGCCGTCGAGCAACTCCTGGGCAGGATGATCGCGGCCGACGAGGAAGTCAGCGTCGCGGCCGTTCCGCCGCGGCAGATTCCGCCTTGCGAGAACCGCGCAATCGTGGCCCAACAGCTCGAGAATCTCCTGAACAGGCGCGCAGCGAAGGTCGGAGACATTTGCGATGAAGAGATCGACGCTGCCGTCGATGAGGCTGTCGATCGCGTGCGCCACAGGCGCGAATGAGGATTGTCCTCTATACTAATATCCTCGTTCGAGCCAACGCAAGAGCCAGAGGACCGGCGCGGGAGTTGCTTCAGGGAGCGGGTCTTCTCTTATGAACGGGTCCGGGCATCGACCAAGCTGACGGACGAAGAGATAGAGTATCCCGGTTATCTTCGGGCGAGGGGAGTCTCGGAACTCGTTTTTCCCGGCCCTGCTCCGCGCATCGTGCCGTCCGACCCAGACGACGACCCGGTCGTTCACACCGCCGTTGTAGGCCGCGCCGACGTGCTGTGCACTCTGAACCGGGACTTCTACCATTCGTCGGTGCGCGACTACTGCCGGGAGCGTGGCGTACTTGTCGCAAGCGACGTTGAAGTTCTTGGTTTGGTCCGAAGCCAAGAGTCTTAATTTAGCCTGCGGGCTGGACGGGCGGCGGAGTGGCGCTGGCTACCCGGAAGGATTCGCGGGCGATTTCCCACTCCTCTTCGGTGTGCACAACGAGCACGCGCACGGCCGAGTCCGGCGCGGCGATGTCCGTATCCGGCGGGGATTGCGCGTTCTTCGCGGCGTCGAGTTTGACGCCCAGGAACGCAAAGGCTTCGACGGCCTGGGCGCGCACCTGCGGAGAGTTTTCGCCGACTCCGGCGGTGAAGACCAGCGCGTCGAGGCCGCCGAGGCTGGC
Organism: Bryobacteraceae bacterium; assembly: GCA_049520215.1. GTDB lineage: Bacteria > Acidobacteriota > Terriglobia > Bryobacterales > Bryobacteraceae > Bog-159. The sequence goes on from JBEKPZ010000090.1 coordinate 20,132, forward strand.
GAGCATGGCGCCGATTTCCGAACGCAAACGGTGCACGTAAACATCGAACGCCAGTTGCGCACGCGCATTGCCGCCATCGAGGGCCGCCAGCACGGCGCGCATGTCGCCCGAGACTCCGGAGACACCGAGCAGTCCGGACTCCTTGTTCAGCACACGGTCCAACGCTTCAGCGCTAAGCCCGAGATGGCGCACGAGATGAATGACGATGCCGGGGTCGACGGTGCCGGAGCGCGTGCCCATCATGAGGCCTTCGAGCGGCGTGAAGCCCATGGTGGTGTCGATGCTCGATCCGTCGCGGATGGCCGCCAGCGAGCATCCGTTGCCCAGGTGGCAGGTGATCATGCGCAGCGAGGCCAGATCCCGGTCCAGGATCGCGGCTGCCCGCCGCGAGGTGTATTGGTGGCTGATGCCGTGGAATCCGTAGCGGCGGATGCCCTGGTCGACCCACGCGTAGGGTCCGGGATAGACGTACGCGGGCGGCGGCAGGCTGGCATGGAACGCGGTGTCGAAGACGGCCACCTGCACGGTATCCGGCCCCAGAAGACGTTCCATGCATTCGATGGCTTCCAGTTCCAGGCGGTTGTGCTCGGGCGCGAAGCTGGCCATGCGCGCGATGCCCGCACGCACTTCGGGCGTGATGCGGGTGCTTTCGCGAAAGGCGCGCCCGCCGTGGACCACGCGGTGTCCGGCAACGTGGATCTCATTGCGGTGGGGCAACATGGCCATGAGCGGATCGAGGGAGTCCAGCGGCGACTTCACCGGAACGCTACGGGTGGTGACCGCGCCGCCCGCTTTGATTTGGATTTCGGCAGTGCCGGGGTGGTGTTCCCAATCTACTTTGGCTTCCCATACAGGGTTGGGCGCGGCGGCTTCTTCGTTGCCGGTGACGTCGTAGAGGCTGCTCTTGAAACTGCTGGACCCGCCATTTAATACTAGGATTTTCATCGGTTGGGCGGCGGGGCTAAAGCCCCGCGCGGGCTTAAGCCCGCCCTCCATACTCATCAACACCCTGCTCTCGGTCAACGATCATTGCCTGCGCAGCCGGAACTACGTCAATGTGATCGTAGCCGTGGAGCAGCGGGTTGTCGAAAAGATAAATCTGGCCCACCGACATCTTGCGCAGTTCTTCGGGGGATAAGGGACCGGTCACAAGCGACTCCATAGATCCAGAATCGCAGAAAAACGTTTTCGATGGCGTTTCAACCGGCGCGGGGCGGGGCGCAAGGTGTTAGATCGTACAGGTTTGGCGATAGGGGGAATACCGGATCACCAAAGACAGTCTGTAATTTGCGAATTAACTACGGTTAGTATTCACTCATTGGCGTGTAGCATTAACCACGCCTCAGAGGAGCTTTTCCATGAACGCAACCGGAACGAACCGGGGAACCATCCTGATTGTCGACGACGATCCGGGGGTGCTGGTCCTGATTCAGACCATTCTTATGGCTGCGGACTACCGCGTACTGCTCGCCGCTGAGCGCGCAGATGCCGTCCGCATGGCCGGGCAGAAACACATTCACATCGATATTGTTTTGCTGGACGTACGCATTCCCGGAGTGTCGGGGACGGAATTGGCGGACGAGATTTTATCTCTTCGACCGAATATTAAAGTCCTTTGGATGTCCGGTTTTGTCCACGAAGAGTTCGTTCGCATTAAAATGCTCGATGGGTATGCCGGATTCCTGTCCAAGCCGTTGCGCCGCGACGGTCTGCTGCTAGCAGTGCAGCGGATCATGGAGGGGGTGCCCCGCGTTCGCGAGACACCGGGGTATGAGGTCGAGCGGGCGATGACGGCTTAAATGAGCGTGGGCGCGTGTCCCCACGAGCTAGATTAGGGGACTTCTCCTTTGCCGAGCGAAGAAGCGACCGGCTGGTCACGCGACTCTGCCGGCGCGTCGCCCAAGGGCCGTCTCTTATCCCCATACATCTGCGCGTCGGCGAAGCGCAGCAGGGAATCCGGCCGGTCTCCGTCCAGCGGCCAGATGGCAACACCGGCACACGCACTGACCGAAAGCCAATGGTGGCCGGATTGGATGGGTTTGCGCAGTTCCTGTACGATCTTATCCGCAACCTGCCTGGCATCCTCGCTCCGGCCGAGCATGGGCAGCAGCACCACGAACTCGTCGCCTCCGATGCGCGCCACCGTATCTCCACGGCGCACCGTCTGGGTCATGCGCCTGGCGGCTTCCTGGAGAACCGCATCCCCGGCGGCGTGACCATACGTGTCGTTGATTTGTTTGAAGCCGTCAAGATCCAGGTAGAGCATACCCAACAGGCGCCGGCCGCGCGAAGCCCGTTCGATTTCCTGGTCCAGACTTTCGTAGAGCAGCGCCCGGTTTGGCAAGCCAGTCAGACCGTCATGCTGCGCGCGGTAGGCCAACCGGTCGTGCAGCCGGCGGCGGTCCAAGGCGAGCGCGGCAATGTTGCACCATAAGCCGAGCTGCGCGCCTTGCGCATCCCCGTCGGAGCCGAACAGAACGTCCGAAAGCGCGCGTTTAGCTGGGAATCGATGCAGGCCTTCCAGGCCGGGTCGTCCGAGTACTCCCGGGCGGCACGGAACTCCGGACGGAACGAAACCGAGCGGATGTCTATTCTTCCCAAGACATCCAGAGGACCGGCGGGCAGGGCGGGCGCCACCGAGACGCGCGGGCCATACGGCGCTCCCAGCATGATCGCACAAACCGCGCCTTCGCAGTGTACCGCTACCGCTTCAGCGATGTGTTGGACGATGGGACCCACCGGCTCGTCCCGCGCGATGAGCTCGACAATCCGTTTGCTGTCCAGGCCCAGAGATTCGGCCGCGCGCGCTTGCCGCAGCGCGTCGCGGGTGGTCTGATGAGCGGCCTGCAACTGAACCGTCTGGGCGGTCAAAGCTAAGGTTTGAGCCCGGACGCGCTTGCGGAGGAGGCCTACCCAGGCCAAGGCGGCGATCATGAGGAGCGCGGCTCCCGCCAGGATGGGGACCACCCGTTTGGCGGTCAACCACGGTGGCCGGCCCAAAATCACCACGTCCGCCGGAGTCCGCAGCAGCAGCCGGAACGTGCGCGGCACGATCAAGTCATGCGATTGCTCCACTTCGACAGAGCAGATGCCGGTCAAGCGGAGGCGCGTGCCAAGCTCCAAGGGCTGGTCCGCTCCGCCGCTTGGCAGTTGCGCCGCGAAGATCGTGTCACCTGCCTCGACCGACAGAACCTGTCCCGCGGGCCGTTGCAGCCGGTCGACAAGTTTACCCTCGATCTGCACCAATTGACCGTCAAGGTCGCCTTTCATGGCCTCCAGGGAGGTAACGCGCACGGGCGCGGGCGGCGCGCCGGGTTGCAATCGTTTCACCCGGGCTCCGCGCAATGCCGGGCTGAAGCCGGCGATTCCCGGAAAGCCCACCACATCCACCAGATCGCCCACGGCCAATCCCTCGGCGTCGTGATCCTGGATCATGACGCCGCCGGTCGCATCGCGAAGCCAGGTACACCCCGACCGATTCGGGTAGGTTACCGTTCCCCGAAGCCGTACGCAATGTCCCATATCGCTCGCCCGCGAAAACTGCAGGAGATCCGCAATGGGGGTTACGGCCATGGAGAAGGGATCCGCGGAAGGCTCCCGCAGCACGCGAATGCATTCCGTTCCGGGCACGAACATCTGGATGCCGAGCATTTGACGCTTCCCGTTGAACAACGCGCCGCATACGCCGCGCAGCTTCACATCGGCGTCCAACAGGTGCGCCAGAGACTCGGCAGAGGCCGGCACGTGGGCCTTATATGTGTTGCTGCCCCAGGCGAGCGTCAGCAGGGAGTCCGCCCTTCCCTGCGCGACGCGCTGGACGACGCCCTCCAATTCGATGAAGTGGCAGTCCTCGCGGCCCCAACTGACTTGTCCAAAGCGCGGGGTTGTGGGCGCCGGCAAGCCTGGGTGGCCGAGAACTCTAATGCGGGCTTCGGCCACGTCGGGAGCAAAATCCGCTGTGGTCACTCCGACGACATCCACCTCGTCGCCCGGCCGCATCGACGCGGTCTCTTTTTCGCTCAATTCGACAAAAATGCCATCGCTTGAATCCTGCACAAAAAGGAGGTGGTCGCCAGGATCGTAGTAGGTCACCACTGCGCGCAAGCGCACCGGGTAGGCGCGTGCGGCGGCGCTCAACGGCAATTGATGCACTCCCAGCGCAGTCGTCAGCGTGGAACCCGAGGCAGGTATTTGGTTCCGGTCTTTGACCTCGACGCCGTCAATTAGCACCGCGCGCTCCAGGACCGGGCGCCCGTGCGGCCACACTAGAAAGCCTCCCACGTCAAGCGCTTTGGCGTTAGGGTCGGGGGCGAACTGCCCAATTCCGACGGCGATCTGCCCGGTTTCGTCCATGACCGCCATACCGCCTTGGGCCGGCGTGCGGGGTACCCCCCGCACGCGCACGCGGTGGCCCGGCGAACGGGCTGGACCGAGCGCCAAAAGGGCACCGATTTTACTGATGCGCAAGGCTGCCAGCGGCATTGCCGGACGGGTCCTCCGGATGTCGCCGGGGCTGGAGATCCAAAGCGCGGGGCGCGTGGCACCGCCGTCCGAGGATTCGGCCAGGACGCCGCTGGCGCGCACCTCCGCATCGACCCACTCTTCGTTCATCGACGCTAGCGGCGCGAGAACCGTGGCCCAAACGGTGGCGTTTCCCGCACGGATTTCGAAGGTCAGCAATCCCGGGCGTTCGGGACTGACCGACTGCACGACTCCCGCAACGGCCACTCGTTTGTACGCATACGCGGGGTCCTGTAAGTTCGACGGGGAAACGGAGACTGACGGCGGCTGCACGCCGGCACCGAGAGCCGCCAGGTGCGCTTCGACCATCGCTGGGGCGGGGCCTCCGGAAGAGGCCAGGCCCGAGGCCTCTACCCGCCAGCCGGTGGCCGGCAAGATCTGTCCAGGCGCCAGGTTGACCCGGATTCCTCCCGTGGAATCCTGAACGAAACAATGGCTGGAATTCCCGTCGAAGTAGGTGAGGATACCCTGGATGCGCACCCGCACTCCCGATCGGAGCTGTGCCGCGGAGAGTTGGCGTACCTGGCTGGCGTTGGTCAAGACTGTCCGGGAAACGTCCGGCGCACAGGCGCAACTGGCCAGCGCGGCTGCAGCCAGCAGCGCCAATCGGCCGGAAACCCTAGGCTGGGCATTTCTGTTAGCGACGGTTCGGCACACGCATAACACTCAACAGTTAATCGGCACAATGCTTTCAGACCTGTTGCCTGGGCAGTTCGGTCGCACCGTGGGGCGGCCAATCATGGCCGCGGCCGCCTCTCAGGCGGCTCAACGCGAGCTTCGCCCGCGAAGGCCGATTAACAATCGGCCTGCAGGTTGCCAACCTGCCCCACAGCAAATGGCCAAAGTCCGCGCGGGTTGGTTCCGTTTGAAAAAAGTCTACAATTCCGCTTCCGAATCCAGGCTTAAGTACGTTTCCTTCCTCTATTTCCCAGTGGCTTCAGTATGAAATATCCAACGATATGATGAACTCAATCTCTGGCTGCGGTTATAATCTGAAGCGTTATGTGCCGACTTTTTCAGCGCTCCGGGGTTCGCGGCCGGACCTGCGGACGCCGATTGCCCGGCACTGCGATGATGCTCTGTCCGCCATGTTCCTGAAGCCGAATTCTTCAAGCGCAGTACTGGATCTTCCCGGCCGCCGTTTTACGGGCCGGCTGATCAAGGTATCCCTCTTGTGTGGCGTGGCTTGGTTTGCTTATCAACTTGCCGACAAACTCGCATCCCATGAGACGTTTCCGCAGTCCGCCGTCGCCACCATCGCTTTCCTGGCCCTAGCCTTGACCGTGGCCGCGTATGCGGCGATGCGCCAGCAGGCGGATCTGGCCGCGCAATCCAACGCGCAATCCGCCCGGGATATCGGCGCGGAAATGGAGAGAGCCGGGTTGGTGGGCGCGATCGAAGAGGCGTCCGATGCCGTGGTGATCACCGACAGCGACGGGACGATTCAGTATGTGAATCCGGCCTATACCCGAATGACAGGCTACAGCGCCGATGAGGTCATCGGCCGTAATCCCCGCCGGCAGAAGCCGGGCTTGAGCGCCGCGTTCCAGGAGCAGATGCGGGAAACCGTGAGGACTGGAAAGGTCTGGCGCGGCGAAGTCGCCAGCCGGCGCAAGGATGGCTCCGCGTACGTGGAAGACATTACCGTCGCGCCTGTGCGGGACGCCGATGGCGCCATTCGAAGATACATTGCCATCCGGCGCGACATGACGGACCGCCATGCGGCGAACGAAACCAAAGCGTTTCTCGCGTCCATCGTGGAAGCCTCGGAGGACGCCATTATGAGCAGCACTGCGGAAGGCGTCATTCTGAGCTGGAATCGGGGCGCGCAGCGGCTCTATGGGTACAGCGCGGAAGAAGTAGTGGGAAAGCCAGTCTCCATGCTGGCTCCCGCCGACCAGCGCGCCACCCTGAAATGGATCTCGGAGAAACTGCAGCGCGGCGAGAGCGTCGGCCAGGTTGAAGGCGTGGGACTGGCCAAGGAGGGCAAGCGAGTCGATATTTCCATTTCAGCCTGCCCCATACAGAACGCGCACGGACAGATTACCGCGTGCGCCGCCATTATGCGCGACATCACCGCGCGGATACAGGCACAGGAGGCCAGGGCCCTGCTGGCGTCGATTGTAGATTCCGCAGCCGACGCCATCTTCGGCGCCGCGCCGGATGGCGCGATCCTCACTTGGAACAAGGGCGCCGAGGCGATGTACGGCTACCGCGCCGAGGAAATTCTGGGAAAGCCCCTCGCCCTGCTGCAGTCCGCCGGCGGCGCCGAAATCTCCCGGCTGCTGGACAGAATCGGCCGCGGAGAAACCATCTCGCAATGGGAGACGGTCATGGTGCAGCGCGACGGCGGCCGGATCGAGGTTTCGCTCACGATGTCCCCGGTGCGCAACGCCGCGGGACAAGTGGTGGGATCGTCCAGCATCGCGCGCGACCTCAGGCGCCAGCGCCGGGACCGGGAAGCCCTCCAGCAAAGCGAGGAGAAGTACCGGTCGCTGGTCGCCAACCTTCCCGATGTCGTGTGGGTGGCTGACGAGACGGGCCAACCGGTCTTTGCCAGTTCCAACTGCGAGGCATTAAGCGGATACACGCACGAGGAGGTCTGTCAACCGGGGTTCTGGACAGGTAAAATCCATCCTGAGGAGCAGGCGCGCGTAGCAGCAGCGCATCGGGCAGTTGTCGAAAAGAATGAGCCGTACGACATCGAATACCGGTTTCTGAGGAAGGACGGGCGATGGATCTGGCTCCACAGCCGCGCCGTGAACGGGCACGAGCGCGACGGGAACTGTTACTGGGAGGGGCTGCTCTCGGATATCACAGAGCGAAAGGAGATGGAGCAGAAGCTGGCGCACCAAGCAACTCACGACCTGTTGACCGGCCTGCCCAACCGGACCGTCTGCGAAGACCGGCTTAGCCAAGCCCTGGCGCGCGCCCGCCGGCAGCGCGGGATGGCAGCGCTTCTCTATCTTGACCTGGACCGCTTCAAACGCATCAACGACACACTGGGGCATCTAGCCGGGGACACCCTGATCCAGTTGGCGGCCGAGCGATTGGCCGGTTGTCTGCGCGAGTCCGAGACGCTCTCGCGCAGCGGCGGCGACCGGTTTATGCTGATCCTCAGCGACGTCGGCGCGCCGGAAGACGCCATACACGTGGCGGAGCGCATCCTGGAGAGTCTGGCGCAGCCGTTTTCGGTGAAGGGCCACGAGGTATTTCTGGCCGCCAGCATCGGCATTGCGCTGTACCCGCGGGATGGTGTGGACCTGCCCGGCCTGCAGCGCGCGGCGGACAGCGCTCTGCACGCGGCCAAGCGCCAAGGCAAGCGGCGTATCCAGTTGTCCAACCCGCAAATCGGCCAGGAGGCCGGCCGCCGCCTGGCAATCGAAACGGAACTTCACCATGCCTTGGAGCGCGACGAAATATCCGTACATTACCAGCCGCAGTTCGATCTGGCCACCGGCCGCGTCGTCGGATTGGAGGCGTTGGTGCGCTGGGACAATCCGAAGTTGGGACGCGTCCCGCCGTCCGTTCTGATTCCGATAGCCGAAGAAACCGGGCTGATTGTGCCGATCGGCGCCCACGTATTGCACGATACCTGCCGCCAGGGCAGGTTATGGCGGGACGCCGGCTATGGGCCGCTCCAGGTGGCGGTCAATACTTCAGCCGTGCAATTCTCGCGGGGCGATCTGGCCGAGACCGTGGCGGCCACGCTGGCCGAGACGGGCCTGGAGGCGTCGCACCTGGACCTGGAAGTCACCGAGAGCGTACTCATGCAGGATATCCGGGAAACCGCCCGGCAGCTCAAAGAATTGAAGGAGTTGGGCGTCAGCGTTTCGCTCGACGACTTCGGGACCGGCTATTCCTCTTTGAGCTACCTGGAAGAACTGCCCATCGACAACCTGAAGATCGACCGGCGGTTTGTGCAGCGGATGAATGGCGCGGACAATACCCGCACGCTGGTTCAATCCATCGTGGGTCTGGCGCACAGCATGGGCATGCGGGCGGTCGCCGAGGGCGTCGAAACCGCAGCGCAGCTCGAGCACCTCAAATCCATGGGATGCGACCGGGCACAGAGCTACATGCTGGGCGGACCCGCGCCGGCGCTTTGCATTCAGGCGCTGCTGGCGGCGCGGGCGGAAGGGCTACGGTGGATCGCTCCCTGACGGTCGCGGCTCGGTAACCTGTCGCGGCTCGGAAACGATCGCGGCTCGGTAACGGTCGCGTTGATGTGGTTTACTGCCAGCCTACGTTAACGCCTTGGATGATGTGGTAGACGATGTACAGCGCATCCAAACCGCTGGGCGTGGTCATCGCCGGGCAGGTGCTGGCGGGACCGCCACTCACACTGCTGCACGCGCCGCTGGCGGGCCCCACCAGCAGTTCGCCTGGTGGAACGAACGCCTTACTGTTGACGGTGGACGGCAGCGACTCGAGCACATAAGCCGGAATCGTAAACGATCCTTGACCGACCGCAGCGATGCACTCCGCCAGAACGCCGGGCGGCGTGGTCTTCGTGGGTACGCCAGTTTGGAGCGTGGATGAGACAGCCGTGATGTCCACGAAACCGTTGGGATCGCCCCCGCTCCAGGTGATGGTAAGAGGCGTGGTGCGGTCGATCGGCGTGGCCGTCACGCTGCTCTGATTGGTCCAACTGAACGACGCCGCGGCTTGTGATACAGTAATAGGCGCCGATATCGCTCCCACGACCGAGCCGCCCGCGCCGGTAGCGGTGTAGGTAAACTGGGAGTCGGCGAAAGCCGGAGACGGACTCAGGAAGAATGGAGTCCCGTTGTCAGTGCTGGCCGGGCAACCGGATGATACCAAGCCGAAGCTGACCACCAACTGGCAGAGGCTGTAACCACCCACCAGATCGTAGCCCTGGTTGGTGGGAACGGATTGGGTATTGTTGGGTCCCTTTACGCTCACGGCTCCGGCATCCAACGCTGTCAAACTGTAAAGGGCGGGATCGGCGGGCGGCGGGAGCGGGACACCCTGGAAGGGGGTGACCGTGCAATTACCTACCGACGGCGCCAAGGCGAAGCCCTGGTAGCTCTGGAGCGTCGACGCGGGGAAGGCGCCGAAGGTCGCCGAAATTTCGTCGTTGTCCCATTGGACGGTGCCCACTAGCGGAACGCCTGACAAAGTCAAATAGTTGCTGAGCATGAGGATGCCGCCGATGTTCGCCTGGCCTGCGCCGCCCTGCACTTTAGTTGCAATATCGTTATAGTTAATGCCATCTTCGTCGCTGCAGGTCCCGCGGTTGGGATCGACTGCCATGCTGGTGAAGTTCGAGATCACCGGCGTGGCTCCCCCCGTCTGCACGGCCACCTGCACGTAACAGCCCTGGACACCGGGCGGCACGATGAAGTTGATCTGGTCCAACCCGGTGAAGCCCGAGCGGCCGGCGTAAGCAACGCTAGCCTGGAAACCGCCTACCCACACCACCGGACATGCAGCGCCCGGGCATAGATTGACTCCGACCGGCAGCGCGGTCGCCTCGGCGGAGACGTTCGAAAAGGCCGCCGTGCCCAACCCCGTGCCCCAAAGAATTCCGTAGTCGACGCCAGGCTTAACGGTGTGGAACGGCGACAGCAAGTTGTAGCTGGCATCCATGATGGTCCCCGGACCCGTACCGGAAGCGTTGTCCGCGAAGACCCCAAAGGATGTCGCCGCTACCGTGATGGGAAACGTGGGGCCGGTCTGTCCGTTGAAGGTGACCGAGATGGTACCGGTGCCAATTGGGGTGGTCGAAGGCAACACCGCATTGATCTGATTAGCCGAGGTGTAATAAATATACGCCTGGACGACCGCACTGCTTCCGATCGTGACGTTCACGGAAGTTCCCCCGCTCGCGGGGAGCGTGGTCGGCAGCGGCCAGGGAGCCCAGACCGCCGCGGTAGCCGGCCCGATCTCCTTGCCTGCAGTACCAGTGCCGAAGATGGTGAAAAAAGATCCTTGGGCGATGCTGGAGTTCTGCAACGGGGGGAAGGCGTAGCTGGCTGAGTTAAAGACCCCGGAGACGGTGGGTTGCGCGGCAGCGGAGGCCGCCAGCAGCCCCAACGTCAGGACGATTGCAAATAGAGTTTTCACGTGTGTGTGTTTCCTTTCCGTAGGATACAAGTCTATCACCACTAAACCCCTGGTTGTCGTGCGGGATCGCACGGCCCAGGTTGCGGCCACCGTCCTGGTTCTAGTACTACTGATAATGGAACCCGCCAGGCCGGTTCCAAAGTGCTTTTCAATCCTTTACACTAACGTAGTTTGGGGCGGTTTGGATTATCATCGAGTAAGGCCGGTGGCCGGACCGGTTCGAGGAGAGCGAAACGTGGCGACAAAGACGTCTTTATTGGTGAAGTTGCTGGTGGGATTGTGCCTCTGCCTGGGTGCGGCGGGAGGCTTGCTGGCGCAGCCGCAGTTGACTGTGACGATCACCGGCACGCTGGGACCGTGGATCAGCGGTAGCGGCTGGATAACCAGCGCAAAATATGTCTCGAGCCCGGGCTTCACCGCCACTGGGGCCAAAGGCACGTTCTGCGTGATTAGCATCAACGGGGCCAACACTACTGAAGCCGCCGCGGAGGTGAGACTCAGCGCCATAAACACGCCCAGCGTGGGGACGCTCACAATGCTGGGCTACGGCACCGGGTACAACGGCAACCCAGCTCCGACCGCGGCGACCGCAATTTCTTCTTATACCAATCCGACGACTAATAAGACCACCACCCCGACCGCAGCTTGCAGCGGTACGGCCAACGTCACGACCGTCGTGGACGACTCGGTCGGCCTGAACGGCGGGCAGTTTACGGGCATAACCACCATCGACCCCGTGGGCATAAGTTATACCGGCTCGACGAGCTCGTACCCCGCGAGCTTCAACGCTTCCATTCCTGCGTTTTCCTCGGGGTTAACCTGCCCCAATACGACCTTTACGACCCCCCCGACCGTGAACGTTACGACCGGCGCCAACGATACGGTGGTCCTGAGCGGGTGCACTTTCGCCGCGGCGGGGGGGGTATCGTTCTCGTCGGAAGTCGAGTTTGCCGCTGGCTTACCCGCAGCGGTGCCGCTGGCGTTTCCATTGACAGCCCTGACCGTCGGCCCCAACACCACCGCAACGTACACCCCAACGGGCGCCGGCTTGACCTTTGTCGGCGACGTGACCACGCTGGCCATTAATGTCACTAACACCACCCCCCCCAATATCGCAGCAGTGTGCCCGGGCACCGGGACCAATGCCTGCCCGGCGGAGGTCCTGTCTCCCACCACCCCGCTCTTGTTCAACGCCACGGTGGGGGGCGCCGCGCCCGCAACGCAGACTGTTACCGTGAACACCTCGCCCCAGGAGAACGAGCCTTACGCGGTCACTGCTTCGCAAAGTTGGCTTACCATCGGCAGCCCTCCGGGTGGCAACACCGGGACCACTGGAGGAACGTTTCAAGTCGGCGTAAATCCGGCCGGGCTGGCCGCTGGGAACTACACCGGCACCGTCTGTGTCTACAGCGCCGCCTCCAATTCCAGCTTCTCGACCTGCAACGATTCGAGCAATACTACGCCGACCGTGACGGTCAATTTCACCGTCACCGCGCCGTCATTCAACCTGGTACCCGCGCCCTCTTCATTCACTTTTAGTTCCGTGAATTCGGCTTCTCCGCCGACGCAGAGCCTCAGCGTGACGACGTCCACAAATTCGAGCGTGGCGTTCACGGCCACGCCTTCAAGCACCGGAAACTGGCTGTCCGTGTCGTCCACCATCGGCACGACGGGCGGTCCAGCGATTACGGTCTCCGCCGATCCGACCAAAACGTCTCCCGGCATAAACAGCGGATTCATCACGCTGACTTCCGCCGGCGCCACGAATAGCGGGCTGCAGGTGCCGGTGACGTTTAATGTCACCAGCGTTCCAACGCCTTCGAACCTGACCTTCACTGGCACGGTGGGAGGCTCCATTCCTTCGCAGTTGCTGAACGTTACCAGCACGGGTCCCGCGGTTTCCAGCACGGGTCCCGCGGTTTCGTACACGGCCGCCGTCACCAGTGTCTCCCCGTGGCTTTCGGTTCTGCCGGGTAGCGGCACGACAAACGGCGCGGCCCAGACGGTTTCTGTGAATACGGCCGGCCTCACCGCGAGCGGCAGTCCTTACAGCGGCACGATCACGGTCACTCCTGCCGGAGGCACCGGCATCCCGGTGACAGTGACGCTGACGTTGTCGTCGCTGCCTTCGATGGTGCCGCCCGTCTCTCCGCCCGCCTTCGCTTCCAATGCCGGCGCAGTGCCTAACAGCCAGACGCTGACGGTCACCAGTTCCACCAGCACGGCGATTTCATACACCGTCGCCGCCAGCACCAACAACGGCAGCGGCGCCTGGCTGCAGGTAGCGCCTCTCAGCGGCTCCACGTCGGGTAACGTAACGGTATCGATCAATTCGAGCGTGCTGAGCGGCTTGGCCACCGGAACATACACGGGCCAGGTGGTCTTCACCTGCTCAGCGGGCACCTGCTCGAACCCCAGCGACCAGCTCAGCGTGCCGGTGACCTTGACCGTAACCGCCGCGCTTGCGTCACTACCCGCTTCGCTGACCTTTAATTACACGATCGGCGGCAGCACGCCGGCTTCGCAACCGATTACGGTGACAAGCAATGGCGGCGCCATCACCTACACTGCCCTGGCTGCGACCACCACCGGCGGGACCTGGCTCGCGGTTGCGCCAGGCAGCGCCACCACCTCCGCCTCTTCCCCCGGAATCACGGGCTCGGTGAACGCGGCGGCCCTGGCAGGCTTGACGCCTAACTCGTATAAGGGCACCATCACGCTGACGTCGGCCGGAGCAACCAATAGCCCCTTTACCATCCCGGCCACTTTGGTCGTCGCCGCGGAGCCCACGCTACAGGTGTCGCTCAACTCGCTGACCTTCAACATGGTAGGTGCGGGCTCGCTCCCGGCGGCGCAGGGTCTCACGGTGAGCGCCAGCAACGGCAGCTCCATTCCGTTCAACATTGCAGCGGCCACCACCAGCGGCGGCAGTTGGCTGTCGGCGCCGGCCAGCGGGAACACGTCCAGCGGCAACATCAGCGTCTCGATTCTGGCCAACAGCCTGACGCCGGCCACTTACAACGGCACACTGACCATCACTTCCCCGCAAGCGTCCGGCCCGGCGGTGGTCAACGTTCAGTTGATCGTCAACAGCATTGGTCTGTCTCCCACTTCGATCACTCTTAACTACCAGCTTGGCAGCTCGCAGAGTACGGTTACGCAGAATCTGGCGGTCTCCAGC
>JBEKPZ010000091.1:0-22327 GCA_049520215.1 Bryobacteraceae bacterium
TCCCCCTTCTGCGTTATCCTGGAACTAACCATGCCGGTTCCCACCCCGGGGCGCGAGGGCCAAGCCCCGTCGCTGGCACTCCAGGAGCTTTCCACAGAGTCGAGCCTGTCGGCTTCCGCCGAAGTCCCGCCCGCGGGCGAGTTGCACGGCCTTCAACAGGCCTTCCGCGCCCTGCGCCATCGGAATTTCCGGCTGTTCGCCGCCGGGCAAATCGTTTCCCTAGTCGGCACATGGATGCAGAATGTTGCCCAAGCCTGGCTGGTCTACCGCCTCACGCATTCGGAATTGTTGTTGGGCACGGCCTGGTTTTGCACGCAAATTCCGGTGTTTGCCTTCGGCGCCTTGGGCGGACTGGCGGCGGACCGCTACTCGCGCCACCGCCTGGTCGTAGTCACCCAGATCCTGTCCATGTGCCAGGCGCTTGTGCTGGCGGCCCTCACCCTCAGCGGCAAGGTGCAGGTCTGGCACATCCTGGCGCTAGCCGTGGCGCTGGGGACCATCAACGCCTTCGATATGCCTGGCCGCCAGTCGCTCATCATCCAGATGACCAGCAAAGAGGATCTGCTGAACGCCATCTCGCTCAATTCAGCCATCTTCAACGGTGCCCGCGTCGTGGGGCCGGCCGTCGCGGGACTGCTCGTGGCAGCCGTCGGCGAAGGCGTCTGCTTCCTGCTCAACGGCATCAGTTTTCTGGCCGTGATCGGCTGCCTGCTGGCCATGCGCTTGCCCAAGTTCAGCCGCCATGCGCAGGACTCTCCTTGGGCGCACTTGGTCGAAGGCTTCAAGTACGTCCACGGCCACCGCGCCGTGCGTACGCTCCTGGGCATGATGGCCGCCACCACCATCGCGGGCATGCCCGCCCTGGTCTTGATGCCGTTTTTCGCCGACGCTATTTTTCACCGCGGCTCGCGCGGCATGGGAATCCTCATGGGTGCCATGGGCACCGGAGCCGTGGCCGGCACGCTGGCGCTGGCATGGCGGGCGCGCGTATCCACCTTGCCGAGCGTGATTTCCTGGAGCGCGCTCCTGTTGGGCGCCGGTTTCTGCTTCTTCGCGTGGTCCAAAGTTTTCTATCTCTCCCTGGCGGTCATGCCGCTGATCGGATATAGTGTGATGCGCCAAATGGCTTCGGCCAATACTCTGATCCAGACCTTGATTCCCGATGAATTCCGCGGTCGCACCATGGCCTTCTACACTATGGCAGTGGTCGGCCTGGGCCCCTTCGGCAGCCTGGCAGCCGGGGCCTTGGCGCACGCCTACGGCGCTCGGCTCACGGTGCTGGCCGGCGGCTTGCTGGCCATGACCGCCGCCGCCATTTTCAGGACCAAGTGGAACGTATTTCAGGAGGTGAGTTAGCATGCCGGCGACTCGTGTGAAGGCCCTCCTACTGGCGCTCCTCCTGGGTGCGGCGCCCGCCGCCGCCCAATCCGGCGTGGACGTTGCCCAGGCCCGCGAAATCTTCAGCGAGATCGGCGGCATCCTGCAGGACCTGCATGAAATCACCGGATACCGCATCAAGCATCGCGTGCCGGCCGAGATCATCACCCGCGATAAGGTGAAGGAGTTTCTCCAACAGCGCATGAAGGAGGCCACTTCGCCCGAGGAAATCCGCGTCGAGGAACTGACTCTCAAGAAATTCGGCTTGGTGCCGCAGGATTTCGACTTGGCCAAGAACACGGTCGATTTGCTCACCGAACAGGCCGCGGCGTTTTACGATTTCCATCGCAAACGCATGTTCATCACCGATTGGACGCCTTCGGCCACGCGCGAGCCCGCCCTGGTGCACGAACTCGGCCACGCGCTGGCGGATCAGAACGTCAACCTGGACAAATTCATCAAGCAGGGCCGCAAGAGCGACGATGGGTCGATGGCGCGCCTGGCCGTCATGGAGGGACAGGCCCAGTGGCTGATGACCGAGTACCTGGCGCGCAAGGCGGGTCAATCGCTGGCCACCTCGCCGGCCCTGCTCGAAAGCATGGCGCACGCCACCGAATCCGGCGCCACCGAGTATCCGGTTTTCGGGAGCGAGCCGCTGTATTTGCGCCAGACCCTGGTGTTTCCCTACAGCCAAGGTTTGCTTTTTCAGAATGCGGTGTACGAGCGCATGAAGCTGAAGGCCTTCGCGGAGGTATTTCGCCGGCCGCCTCTGTCTACCCAACAAATCCTGCACCCGGACACCTATTTTTCCGGCTTGCAGCCTACCCTTCCGGCATTGCCGCAGCTTCCGGATGCCCACGGATACAAGCGCATTGCGGAAGGCACGGTCGGCGAACTGGATCACGCCATCCTGCTGGAACAGTATGCCGGCCGCGAGGAGTCCAAGGCGGTCTCGCCCCATTGGCGCGGCGGCGCGTACGCGCTGCTGGAGCACCACTCGCCGGAGAGGGTGGTCTTGCTGTATGCCGCCGAGTGGGACAACGCGGCGTCCGCCGCCCGCTACTTCCGCCTGTACCACCAGGTGCTGGAAAAGAAGTGGAAGCACCTGGTGATCGAATCCGAAAATGCTACAACGCTTTCCGGCGTAGGCGACGACGGCCACTTTCTGGTGCAGTTGACCGGCAACTTGGTGACCAGCCTCGAAGGTGCTGAAAACCCCGTCGCGCCCATGCGCTAAACTGTGGGCATATGTCGACTCGTGGTGCGCTCCGCACACTCTTTGTGGTTTGCGTGGCTATGACAAACGCCGTGGCCCTAGCGAACGCCGCCGAACTGCCGCGTCCTTCTCCGGATTTCGCCGTCAACATGGTCGGCGGACAACAGATCCAGGTGAGTCAGTACAAGGGCAAGGTGTGCGCTCTGGCCTTTATCCTCACCACCTGCCCGCATTGCCAGAAGACCGTCGGCTTTCTTTCCACCATGCAGAAAGAGTACGGTCCGCGTGGTTTTCAAGTGCTGGCCAGCGCCATCGAAGATATGGCGGCCATGAACGTGCCGGATTTCATCAACCGTTTTCAGCCTCCCTTTCCGGTGGGTTTCAACAATCAGAACGCGGTGCAGGAATACCTGCAACACCCGGTAATCCTCCGCCTGCTGATGCCCCAGGTCGTTTTCATCGATCGCCAGGGGACCATCCGCGCGCAGTATGCGGGAGACGACAAATTCTTTGGTGACGACCAGGAAAAGCATCTCAGGGAGCAGATCGAGGCATTACTCAAAGAGGCGCCGCCGTCTCACAAGAAGCACGCGGCTACTG
This sequence comes from Bryobacteraceae bacterium, assembly GCA_049520215.1. GTDB lineage: Bacteria > Acidobacteriota > Terriglobia > Bryobacterales > Bryobacteraceae > Bog-159. Next base: position 3,194 of record JBEKPZ010000091.1, read on the forward strand.
GTGCGCCGAAGTAAGTCAGGGCTTTGCTTGTCGATCCAGGCACTCGCCGTTCGACCTATCGGTGGAGGCTTTCAAATGACCTACCTGTTACTGACGCACCTTGACGAAAAAGGCTGGCTCGGCCTGAGTGAGGCTGAGCGCCAGCAAGCCATGGCAGAGCCTATGGCGTATGTGGAACAGCTCCTTGCGAACGGTAAGTTCCTGGGTGGATCTCCGTTGCATCCTGCTTCCGCGGCGGCGACCGTTCGTCTGCGCGATGGCAAACCTCTGGTAACCGACGGCCCGTTTGCCGAGACGCGCGAGCAGGTTGGCGGCTACACCTTGATCGACGCCAAGGACCGCGATGAGGCGATCGCAATCGCCACACGCTTTCTGGGGCCCTCGAGCCGGGCGACCATCGAAGTGCGGCAGGTGGCGGAAGTGATGGGGTTGCCCACCCACTAAAAAAACCCCTGCGCCTGTCGATCTCGCACGGTCTGGTTCGACATAATATTAGATCGAGAAATCGAAGGAGCTAACAATGACCGAGGTCTTTATCACCTTCTGGCGCGACCTGAAGATCTCGGCCCGCTCGCTCACCCGCACCAAAGGCCTTGCCCTTACCGTGGTCCTCACGCTGGCGCTCGGTATCGGCGCCAACTCGGCCATGTTCAGCGTGGTGCGCGGCGTACTCCTGCGCCCGCTCGCCAACCGCGACGAGAACCGTCTGATCTACATCCGCCAGAGTGCGCGCGGCCTCGGCGCCGAAGACGCCGCCTTCTCCGTTCCGGAGATCCGGGATCTGCGCGACGGCGTGAGATCCCTCAGCGCCTTCGGCGACTTCTCCACCATCGGCTTCACCATGGTGGGCCTCGGTGAACCCAGCGAGATTCAAGCGGGCGTCGTGGGCGGATCGTACTTCTCAGTGATGGGGCTGCATCCCGTGCTTGGGCGCCTGCTTGGTCCGCGCGACGATGGTCCGAGCGCCGCCGGCGCCGCCGTGCTGACCTACCGCTTCTGGACAACGGTGCTCAAGAGCGATCCCACCGTGCTCGGCAAGACCGTCCGGCTTGGGACTCGCACCGCAACCATAGTGGGCGTGCTGGAACCGTCGGTGCCCTATCCGGCGGAAACCCAGCTCTTCGCCAACGTGGTCACCAGCCCGCACCATCTCTCGGCCACCATGGTTACCGGACGGGTCCATCGCATGACGGAACTGTTCGCGCGCCTCGCCCCCGGCGCCACGCTGGACTCCGCCCGCGCCGAGCTGCGCGCCGTGCATGGCGCCATGCTGAGAGACCATCCCGAAGCGTACCCTGTAAAAGCGGATTTCCGCATCGACGCCGTGATGTTGCGCGAGCAGATCACCTCGCGCGCCAAGACCGTGCTGCTGGTGCTGCTTGCCGCGGCGGGCCTCGTCTTTGTGATCGCCTGCTCCAACGTGGCTAACCTGATTCTCGCGCGCACGGTGCGGCGCGAAGGCGAGTTGGCGGTCCGCGCGGCGCTCGGCGCTGGGACTGGAGCGCTGCGCCGGACGCTGCTGGCCGAGAGTCTCCTGCTCGGCGTTGCGGGCGCGGCGGTCGGCGTGCTGAGCGCGCGGCCCATGGCCGCCATCCTGGCGCGGTACGCATCCCGGTTCTCGGTCCGCGCGCTGGATCTCACCGTGGATTCCAGCATGCTCTGGGTCGCCGCGCTGCTGGCCGTAGTTGCGGCGCTGCTGCTGGCGTTCGTCCCGCGGCTGCCCTCGCCCGGAGCAGCGGGAGGACTCGGCCTGGCGAGCGGCGGCCTGCGCGTTACCGGCAGCACCAACCGGCGATTGCGGGTTTTCGCCATCACCCAGATCGCCGCGTGTTTCGTCCTGCTGGCCGGCGCCGGCATGCTGCTCAAAACGCTATTGGCTCTCCAGGCCATCGAGACCGGCTTCGACACCCGCCATGTGCTCGCGTTGAACGTGCCCGCGAGCGCTTACGGAAAGACGCCCGATCAAATCGTGGACTTCTACAAGGAGGCCATACGCCGCATCACCGAGTTGCCCGGTGTGGATCGCGTCGCAATGGGCGTGGTGGTTCCGTGGCGGGACGCGGGAAACTTCGGTCCCGGATTCGAGTTCACGGTGGAGGGCCGCGTGCGCGCGCCGGGCGAGGAAGATCCCCACGGGCGGATGCGCAACATCTCGCCGGGCTTTTTCGCCGCGCTTGGCATCCCCATCATGGCCGGCCGCGATTTCAACGAAGCCGATCGGCGGGATAGCGAGCCGGTGGTCATCGTCAGCCAAAGCCTGGCGCAGCGCATGTTCCCCAATCAGGACGCCCTCAACCACCACTTCATGTGGACCGATCCGGTGATGAAGTTCATCGACGTCTCCCCGGGGCCCCGCCGCATCGTGGGAGTCGTCGCCGATGTCGATGACGAGAACGTTGTGCCCGGGCCGGCGCTCACCGTGTATCATCCCTTCGAGCAGCTTGGTATCTGGGGCGGGCGCCTGTTCATCCACGCTCACGGGGATCTGTACGCGCTGGTGACGCCGGTCACACGCATCATCCGCGCGATGTCGCCGGAAACACCCGTGGAGCGTGCCGCCACCCTCGAAGACATCCGCACCGAAGTGCTGACGCCCGATCGGCTGAACACCCTGGTGTTCGGGGGCTTCGCGGCGGTGGCGCTGGCCATCGCGGTGGTCGGCGTGGCGGGCGTGCTGGCCTTCTCGGTGAGCCAGCGAACGCGCGAATTCGGCATCCGGCTGGCGGTCGGAGCCGAGCCGCGGCATCTGGTCGCGGGGGTGATCGCCGAAGGCGCAGTGATCGCGGCGGCGGGCATCGTGGCGGGCGCGGCGTGCGGATTCGGGCTGGCGCGACTCGCCGGCAGCTACTTCGAGGCCGTGCGGATACCGGGCGCAGTCGTGGTGGGCGGATCCGCGGCCGTGCTGCTGGCTGCTGCCATGCTTGCGTCCCTGCTGCCGGCGTTGCGTGCCGCACGGGTCGACGTCATGCAGGCGTTGCGCTCAGACTGAGCGTGGATCCGATGGGGTCCTCGTGATGCGAACGCGGTGCACGCGTCATCCCCTGCCTCCAAGAGCCGGGAGACAGAATGTCAGGCGGCGACGACGCGTGCGTGACGCTTGCGGCCGTAGTCGAGCAGGGCCTGGTCGCGGGTCATCAAGCGTGCGCCGAGGTTGCGCGCGGTGGCCACCAGGATGCGGTCCGCCGGATCGGCATGTATGTTTCCGGGAAGGCGGGTGCTCTCGACCGTGATTTCAGGGGTGAGCGGCACCAGCGAGAGGCCGGGCGTCTCCAGCGCGCGGCGCACCCATTCCAGGCAGTCCATGTGCAAGTGGAGGCGCTGCTTCGATTCCAGCAGCGCCACTTCCCAAACCGAGATGACGGAAAGGCGGAGCATGCCATCTCTCGCGGCCTGCCTGAATGTCGACAAACCCAGCGCAGAGAACTCGTGGTCGTGCCCGAACTGGCTCCATACCCAACAATGCGTATCCAATAGGATTGGACCTTCGCCGTCAATCATCCGAGTCCTTGTCGGCGTCCCAGATTTCGCCGGTGGGGCCGACGATGTCGCCAAGAATTTCGCCGGTTCCTTTCATTCGTCCGAAGATGTCCGGCAGGTCCTCAGTTACAGGAACGAGGCGGGCCACCGGTTTGCCGCGCTTCGTGATCACGAGTTGAGAGCGGTGCTGGTGGACCTCATCCAGCAGTTTGAGGCATTTGGCTTTGAATTCGCCCGCCGGGATTTCGGTACGCGTGACTTTGGCCTTCATGACTAGTCATTATACCATGGTCATGGGAAGGGGCTCAGCGGTCCAGGAGAAATTTCTCGTAGTGGGTGGCTCCGTTTTGAATCTCCACCTCTTTGGACGACCGCTTGCCATCCTTTTCAACTGCGATGTCGTATTTGCCGGGACGCAGCACCAGTCTCGCCGGAGTGACTTGGTCCGATGGCGTGCCATTCACGAAGATGCGCGCGCCGACGGGGGTGCTGGCGAGCATCAGGACGCCGCCGGGCACGCGCAAGGCGACGGTGGGGAGTTCCACCGCGGTGTTGGCGACGGTGACGGGACGATGCTCGGTTTGGTAGCCTTGGCGGCTGATGCTGACGATGTGCTCTCCAGGCGTGGCGTCCAGTGCGCAGGGGGTGGTGCAGGCGCTGTCGGGACGGTTGTCTAACATGGCCGTGGCATCGGCAGGGATGGTGGCCACGGAAACTTTGAGATACGGGCTGGATGACAAGTCCGGCAATGGCTGGCGCGGTCTGGCGCCGGCGGCTTCGGTCTTGGCGTCGTTATCAGTTTGGGCCTTGGCTTCGATCCGATCGGCGGCTTCGGGAGTGGTGCCCTGGGGGCGCTCAGGGGGCGGCATGGCGCTGGGTTTCTTCTCTTCGGGCGCCGGCGCGGGAGGCGCTGCCGGTTGCGGAGCGGGCGGCTGGGCTATGGCCACGGGAGCTTTTGGACTGGACTGGATAAGCCAGGGCGCAGCCTGCCAGGCGATCAATGACACCAGACCGGCCGCCACCAGGACGGCGAAAAGCACCGGCAGGATTCCCGTCTTACGGCGCGAGCGGGGCTTGGTCTCCGCGGTGGAACTGGACAAAGAGACGTTGGCCGGACGGCGCGCTTCGACGGCGGTGGGTAGGTCGAGGCTCCCGCCGCGAGGCAGCGCCTTCCAGCCTTTGGCAGCCGCGCAGGCCGCTTCCAGGGCATCCACAAATTTCTGGCAATTGGGGTAGCGCGCATCGGGCTTTTTGGCCAGCGCGCGGCGCAGCACGTTGGTAATCTGCTGGTTGAGCGTGGAATTCAGCCGGTGCGCCGGAGCAGGCTCCTCGGCCACGATCTTGTAGACCACGGTGGTAAGCTGTTCGCCGGTGAAAGGCTTCTCGCCGGTGAGCATTTCGAACGTGATTACGGCGAGCGAGAACTGGTCGGCGCGGCCGTCCACGGCCAGCCCCTGCACCTGCTCGGGCGCCATGTAATGCGGCGTGCCGACGATGGCGCCGGTCATGGTGAACTGCTCGTTGGTGCTGATTTTGGCGATGCCGAAGTCCGTGATCTTGGCCGAACCGTCTTCGGTGATCATGATGTTGGCGGGCTTGATGTCGCGGTGCACGATGCCCTTCTGGTGGGCGTAATCGAGGGCCACGGCGGTCTGGCCGAGGATGGCGAACATGCGGTCCGGGGGCAGCGGCTGGCCGGAGATAAGCTGGTCGAGCGTGGGGCCGTTGACGTACTCCATGGCGATAAAGGCGATGTCGTCCTGCGCCTGCATATCGTAGATGGTGACGATGCCCGGATGAGAAAGGACGCCGGCCGAGCGCGCTTCACGGAACAGGCGCTCGCGCAGGCGGTCGCGCTCCTCGGCGTTCGAGACTTCGCCGAGGCGGATGGTCTTGATGGCGACCGGACGGCCGATGGTGGGATCGGTGGCCAGGTACACGACGCCCATGGCGCCGCGGCCCAGCTCGCGCACGATTTTGTAGCGTCCGATGCGGTCCATCAGACTTACAGTGTACTGTGCCGGGGGCCGCTGGGGTTACGCCGTGCGGGCGGCGCTGGCGAGGCACGCGTGGCTTCTTGATGGAGCCTTATCATTGTGTGATAATGATAATCGGTTGGAGCGCGATCCGTCCCTGGATGCCTTGCTCGAGCTGGACGGGCAGGTGTTGGTCGTCGACCCGGAGTCGAGGCACTGGGTCCGGTTCGCTGTGCGCCGCGTGCCGGCGAGCGAGGCGAAGCCGCATGGCCTCGACTACTCGCTGACGCTGCATGGTCCGGATGGCGCCCGTTTGATGGGATTCGACAACGCGCATGCGGTAAGGAGAGGCTCGGGTCCGGGCAGAAAGACTTCGACGTTCGATCACAAGCACCGGTTGGAGACGGTGCGCCCGTACGAATACAAAGACGCGGCGACCCTACTCGCCGACTTTTGGTCGGCGGTTGACGCGGTGCTCCGCGAGAAAGGAATATTGCCATCATGAAGACGCTCAAGATCGGAATCGCTTCCTACGAGGACATGAAGATGCGAACGATGGCGATCGCGCGGGGCGAGCTCAAGCCGAAACCGGGAGATCCCAAAGTGTGGTTTCGCTCGACCGAGAGTTTTGCGAAGGTTTTGTCGAACAAGAACCGCGCCCTGCTCGCGACCATCGCGGCGACACACCCGGCTTCGCTTCAGGAGTTGGCGGGGCGCACCGGCCGCAAGGCTTCCAATCTGTCGCGGACGCTGAAGACGATGGAGCATTATGGATTCGTACGGCTTCATCGGGGCGAGCGCGGACGGGTCCGGCCTGAAGTGCCGTATCAATCGATCTCTCTCGATCTGCCGTTCAGCGCTTAAACGCAGGCGCGCGGCTGCCCCGCGGGAATCGGGCTGGGACCCCAACCGTGATATCGTGAAGTACGGTGTCTTCTCCCCTAAACGTCCACCTGGAACGCTATGACGGACCGCTCGATCTGTTGCTGGATTTGATCCGGAAGCAGCAGATCGAGATCAAGGATATCCCGATCGCCACGATCACCTCGCAGTACCTGGAGTACATGGACAAAGCGCGGGAATTGGATATCGATCTGGGCGCGGAGTTCGTCTACATGGCGGCCACGCTGATCCACATCAAGTCGCGCATGCTGCTGCCGCGCGATCCGGCGCTGGCCCAGGACAATCCGGAAGAGGACCCGCGCCAGGAACTGGTCGAAAAGCTGCTGGAGCACGAGAAGTTCAAGAATGCCGCGGAGATGCTGCAGCAGAAGCGGATGATCGAAGAGAACGTCTGGTCGAATCCGCAGATTGCGCAGTTTACCTCCGAAGACGACGATCCAGGGCTGGCGATCACGCTGTTCGACCTGGTGAAGGCGTTCGGCGATCTGCTGGAGCGGGCCAAGAACCGGCCGGTTTACGAGGTGTCGGAGGAGGATGTCAGCGTGGGGCAGATGATCCTGCGCCTGAAGTCGCTGTTCCTGGAGGCGGGCGAGGATGAGCCGGTCTACATCATGCGGGTTTTCGCGGAGCAGCGCAGCCGGAAGGCGATGATCACGCTGTTTCTGGCGGTGCTGGAGCTGGTGAAGCAGCAGGCGGTGATGGTGGCGCAAACAGATTTGTTCGGCGAAATCGTGCTGCGGCGGCACCGGATGTTCGACACGGTGTTTGCGGCGGATGAGCCGGCGATTGCGATGGAGAGGGAATACCGGTAGTGATGGAAGAGTTGGAGTTGGAGAGAGACGCGGAGATCCCGGCGGGGGAAGTGACGCCGGATGTCGGGGCTGAGGGGGCGAGCCCGGACGCGGAGACGCGGGGACATGGCGACGCGGAGAGTCCGGCGGGGGAGGTGACGCCGGATGTCGAGCCTGAGGGGGCGAGCGCGGACGCGGAGACGCGGGCACGCGGAGGCGCGGATAGTCCGGAGGGCGAAAGTGTCGAGTCCATCGCCACCGACGATCTGCTGGCCGGAGTGGAGGCGCCTAGCGCGGCTTCTTCGGAAGACTCGCAGTTGAAGGCTCTGCTGGAGGCCGTGGTGTATGTCACCGAGGAGCCTCTCACCCTGGCTCAGATTGCCACGGCTCTGAACCAGCCCCGCGAACGGGTGCAGACGCTCCTTGACGAACTGGTCGCGGAATATGACAAGCCCGAACATGGCGTGACCATGCGTGAGGTGGCCGGCGGCTACAAGATGACCACCAAGCCGGAGCACCATGAGATGGTGCGCAGTTTCGTCAGGAGCCTGAAGCCGCCGCTGAAGCTATCGCTGCCGGCGCTGGAGACGCTGGCCGTTATCGCCTATAAGCAGCCGGTGACCGCGCCGGAGATCATGGAAATCCGCGGGGTGCAGGGCGCCGGCGTGTTGAAGACGCTGCTCGACCGCAAGCTGATTGCCGCGGCGGGGCGCAAGAACGTCATCGGCAAGCCCATCCTGTACAAGACCACTAAGGACTTCCTGGTGCAGTTCGGACTGAAGGACCTGACCGAGCTGCCATCGCTGAAGGAATTCGAAGAGATCCGGCGCATGGCCATCGATGGAGACGCGCCAGAGCCGGAGCCGTCGCCGCAGCCGGCGGCGGCGACGGAGCTGGTCCCGGACCCAGTGCCGCCGGAAGAGCAGAGCTGATGCCCGAGGAAAGGCTCCAGAAGATCCTATCGCGGGCGGGGATCGCTTCCCGCCGGAAGGCCGAGCTGCTCATCCAGGAAGGCCGCGTTACGGTGAACGGGGCGGCCATCACGGAACTCGGCAGCAAGGCGGATCTGGATCGCGATCACATCAAGGTGGATGGCAAGTTGCTGCGCCAGCCCAAGCACCTGATCACCATCGCGCTCCATAAGCCGCACAGCGTGATGACTACGGTGTCCGACCCGCAGGGCCGCCCCACGGTGATGGACCTGGTCCACGGGATCAAAGAGCGCGTATACCCGGTGGGCCGTCTGGATTATGCCAGCGAGGGCTTGCTGCTGCTCACCAACGATGGCGAACTGGCCAACGCCATCACCTCGGCTGCCACGCACATTCCGAAAACGTACCTGGTGAAGGCCAACGGGCTGCTGACTCCCGAGCAGGAGCAGCAGTTCCGGGACGGCGTGCCGCTGGGCGGGCGGCGGACGGCACCGGCGGGTCTGAGGCTGACTTATCGCGCGCAAAACCCGTGGTACGAGGTGCGCCTGACGGAGGGCCGCAAGAACCAGATCCGGGAGATGTTCAAGCATTTCGGACGGCTGGTGGAGAAGCTGAAGCGGGTGAAGATCGGGTTCCTGGAACTGGGTCCGCTGAAGCCGGGAGAGTTCCGCTATCTGACCGCGGAAGAAGTCGAGCGGTTCCGCAGAGCGGCCGCGAAACGGCCGGCTCGATGACCATTCCCGAACTACTCAAGACCAGCCGCACGATTGCGGTGGTGGGGCTTTCGGGCAAGCGCTTCCGCCCCAGCTACGGCGTGGCGGAATACATGCAGCGCAACGGCTACCGCATCATTCCGGTGAACCCCTTCGTACAGTCGGTGCTGGGCGAGAAATGCTATCCCGATCTGGACAGCGTTCGGGAGCGGGTGGACATCGTGGACATTTTTCGGCGCGCGGAGTTTGTGCCGGAGATTGTGGAAGCGGCCATACGGATCGGCGCGCGGGCGGTCTGGATGCAAGAGGGCGTGGTGCATGAGGAAGCGGCGGCAAGAGCCGCGGCCGCGGGTCTGGCCGTGGTGATGGACCGCTGCATTCTGAAGGACCACGCAAGCATGCGTTAATCTTTTGGCTTTCAGCTTTCAGCCCACCTCCGCTGAGGACGCGGACCCTTGCCGGCCGGTGGACCGGCGAGGGCGCCCGCCCCACTGGTTCTCCCTTCCTTATAATTCATGAGCAGGACCGCACTTGTCGAGACCGCTGAAAGGCGACGGCTGTCCTGCGATAATTAAGTTTCATGGAAGCACCCGTTGCGATCGTCGGAGGTGGCATCTCCGGCCTGTCCACCGCATACTACCTGGCCAAAGCCGGCATTCCATCCACCCTTATCGAAGCGCGTCCGCGCCTTGGCGGCGTGATTCAGACCGAGCATGTGGAAGGGTGCGTAATCGAGGGCGGCCCCGACAGCTTCCTCTCCATGAAGCCGGCGGCCATGGAACTCATTGGCGAGTTGGGACTGGCCGGGGAAGTCATCGGCTCGAACGATCACCTGCGCGTCACCTACGTTTGGAAGGGCGGCCGGCTGGTGCCGCTCCCGGACGGGCTGCAGCTTATGGTGCCCACCAAGCTGGTTCCGCTGCTCACCACACGGCTGCTGAGCTGGCGCACCAAGCTGCGCATGGGAATGGAACTCTTCCACCCGCCGGGCCGCCATCCGGAAGATCAATCCGTGGCGGACTTCGTCGCGTCGCATTACGGCGCCGAAGCCGTGGACTACCTGGCCGAACCGCTGCTCTCGGGCATCTACGGCGGCAGCCCCAGCGCTCTCAGCATAACCAGCGTACTGCCCCGGTTTGTGGAGCTGGAAGCCAAATATGGCAGCCTCACCAAAGGCGTACTGGCCGGGCTGAAAGCCAATAAGGCCGAATCCAAACGCCTGCCGCTGTTTCGCACCCTCAAGGGCGGACTAGGCCAAATGGTGGCGGCGCTGACGGAGCGGCTGGAAGGCCACGCGACCGTTCTGCACCGGCGCGCCGAAGCTGTCGAAAAGACTGGCGGCGGCTTCCGCATTCGCCTCGAAGGCGGCTGGCTCGAATGCGCGCAACTGGTACTGGCGTCGGAAGCGCACAACGCCGCCACGCTGGCCGCCAGCCTGGACGGCCGTCTGGCGGACCTGCTCGGCAGCGTGCCGTACAGCTCCTCGATGACCGTTGCGCTGGGCTTCCCCGACAGCGCGTTCCCCAAGCCGCTCAATGGCTTCGGTTTTCTGGTTCCCAAGCGCGAACGCCGCCGCCTGGTGGCCTGCACGTGGGTGGGCACCAAGTTCTCGCACCGGGTGCCCAGCGGGACCACCCTGCTGCGCTGCTTTCTCGGCGGCATGGATGACGGCGCGATTCTCTCGGCAGGCAACGATGCCGTGATCGCCGCCGTGCTGAACGAATTGCATGACATCGTTGGATTCAGCGCGGCGCCGGCTTTCTCGCGCATCTTCCGCTGGCCCCGCTCCATGGCGCAGTACACTGTCGGCCACCCCGCGCGCCTGGCCGAGATCGAGGCGCGCACCGCTGCCATTGCGGGCTTCCAACTGGCCGGCAATGCCTATACTGGAATCGGCATACCGGATTGCATCCGCATGGGAAAACAGGCGGCGGAGACGATTGCGAAAGTGTTGTGCCCGGTTTGATGCAGGCGGCCGGGCTATTTGCCGCGGAGCACCCAGTGCAGCTTTTCGGCGAACGCGGCAGGCTGGGCGCCGTAGCCGCCGTGATCTCCGGGGAAGGTCACAGGGGCGGTTCCCAAGCGTTCGGCCAGGGCGGCCGCGGTGCGATGGGCCAGTTGTCCCGCGGAGGTCTCTCCCACGCCCACCACGATCCGGGCCGGGCCGGTTCGGAGGGTGGCGACGTCCGGGACGTAGAGGCTGATCGGCTTCAAGCCATGGGCGAGGAAGAAGTCCAGGTTGCGCATGATGCGGCCAAACCCCTCCCGTATTTGGAGGGACGGTGCGGCCTGGCTTGGCTGCGGGCCGTCCCCCAGACCCGCGCCGGCCGCGAACTTCTGCATGGCGGGACGGACGCCGTCGGTGCGGTAGGTGTCGTACACGGCGTTCACGAAGGCCCGCTCCTCCACGGAGTCGGGCAACAGTTCCACGCAAGGCGGCTCGTGCGCGACAAGGGTGTGCACGCGCTCCGGGTAGCGGGCCGCCAGGTTGAGCCCGATCTGCGCGCCGCCGCTGCTACCCAGCACGTACGCCGGCTCGGCACCGAGCGCTGCGAGCAACCGGGCTGCATCGTCGCCGTGGACGTCCATCCGCTGGTCTTCCGGCGGGCCGTCGAGGACGCTGCGGGAGTTACCACGCGGGTCATACGGCACGACAGTGTACCGGTCCGCCATGCAGACGGCGAGACCGGCGAAGACCCCGGCGTCGGCTGGGCCGCCGGGGATCGTCAGCAGCACGGGACCCGACCCCTGGACCTCATAGTAGAGCTGCGCGCCCGGCACGCTCAGAATAGACATCTCCACTAGATACCATGAAATTTTCGCTTTTCTTTTGCAGTGCCATTGTCTTCGGATTGTCCGCCGCGAGTCCGGCTACGGACCCGCTGCCGGGCATGCCACCGGTCCTGGACCGGCGCGATATCTACTCGGCCGACGCGGCCGGCGATCTTAGTCCCGTGGTTCGTAAGTTTCCATCGCTGGTATATGTGCCAAACAGCGGCAGTAACAGCGTGGATGTTATCGATCCTGAGACTTACCAGATTATCCGGCACTTTCGGGTAGGCCGGCAGCCCCAGCATGTTACTCCATCCTACGACCTGAAGACACTCTGGGTGCTATGCGACTTGGGCGACAGTCTCACAGCTATCGATCCAGCCACCGGTAAGAAGGGCAAGACCATCAAGGTGAAAGATCCGTATAACATGTACTACACGCCAGACGGCAAGTATGCCATCGTGGTGGCCGAGCGCATCCATCAACTGGACTTCCGCGACGCCCAGACGATGCGGCTGGTGAAATCCGTGCCAGTGCCTTGCCGCGGCGTGGATCACATGGACTTCTCCGCCGACGGACGCTACCTGATCGCCAGTTGCGAATTCAGCGCCGCGGTAGTGAAGGTGGATGTGGAAACCCAGAGCGTGGTTGGAACTCTGGACCTGCCGGGCGGCGGCATGCCCCAGGACGTCAAACTCTCGCCGGATGGCGAGGTGTTCTATGTCGCCGATATGCACGCCAACGGCGTCCATCTGATCGACGGCGAGCGGTTGCGCATCCTCGGGTTCCTGCCTACCGGCAGGGGCGCGCACGGCCTCTACGCTAGCCGCGATTCCAAACTGTTGTATGTTTCCAACCGCGCCGAGGGCAGCATTTCGCTGATCGACTTCACCTCACGCAAGGTAGCTTACAGATGGGAAATCCCGCACGGCACGCCCGATATGGGAGGCGTCTCGGCGGATGGCAAGGTGCTTTGGCTGTCGGGCCGGTACAGTAAGGAAGTGTACGCCATCGACACCGGCGATGGGCATCTGCTGGCGCGCATCCGCGTGGGCAAGGGCCCGCACGGTCTGTGTGTGTACCCACAGCCGGGCCGGTACTCGCTGGGCCACACCGGCGTGTTCCGGTAGAGACCCGGCACAGTTTATTTACAAGTCTTTTACAGACCATACCAGGCTGTGATGCCATACTGTACCTATATGAAGGCAAGATACTCGGGCGCAATCTTCCTGGCGTTGCTCTGGGCGCCGGCGTTGACTCACGCGCAATCCATCTTCACCGTGGTGCCGACTCCCAACGGCCATCACGGGACGACCAATAACGCTCTGCAGGCCGTGGCGGCATCGTCGCCCTCCGATATCTGGGCTGTGGGCCAGACGGCCATTCATTTCGATGGCACTCAGTGGACCGCCTTCGCGACGCCGGAGATCCATGGCGACAACACCAGTTACCTTGACGGGGTGGTGGACATTTCGCCCACCGAAGCCTGGGCCGCCGGAATCGTGGGTATAGGGACGGCGACTCCCAACCAGGTGATCGAGCGCTGGAACGGCACTGCGTGGAGCGTGTTTCCAGGGCCGAGCTTCGCCTCCGGCGATGAACCCGCGATCTACGGCATGACGGCCACCTCCGGAACAGACATTTGGGCCGTGGGATCCCTGCTCACGAGTGAGCAGCTTCTCGCGGCCCTTTTTGAGCATTGGGATGGCACGGCCTGGACCGCGACCGCCGGCCCGTTCCATGGGTTCTTCCGGGGTGTCTCCGCCGACGCTTCCAACGACATCTGGGCGGTGGGTTACTCGGGCCTGAACTTCGTGACATTTTCCGAGCACTACGACGGCACGGGTTGGACGCTGGTCCGGACGCCCGATGTGGGCAGCGGCCCAAATGCCCTGAATGGGGTGGTGGCGCTGGCGCCTAACGACGTGTGGGCCGTGGGCTATTCCACGGCCAGCCAGAAGCCGCCGCCGGGCCAATACGACGTGCCCACGAAGACGCTGATCGAACACTACGATGGCACGAGTTGGAGCGTGGTGCCCAGCCCCAACGTGGGACCAAACAGCCAGTATCAATCGAACCGGCTGCTGGGGGTGACGGCTGTCTCGCCGACCGATATCTGGGCCTTTGGCTCGTACTTCGCCGCCAGCGGTTCTGAAAATCAGATGACGCTGTTGCTGCATTGGGACGGCACGGTTTGGAGCCTGGCTGCGAGCCCGAGTCCCGAGCCCGGCGACTTCCTGGACGACATTCTTTACAGTGGAGTGGTGACTGCGCCGGGCAGCGTGTGGATCGTCGGGTCGTTGGATCCGGCGGCCCAGGGCAAGCCGGTTACCGATACCTTCGTGCTGCACACTACGGGCGGGTAGGGCCGCCTTTACAGCAGATTCACTGTGGGGCAGGCCATCGTTTTTCGTGGCCTGCCCGAGTTCGAGCACGGTGCGCAGACCGAAGGTGAAATACTGGTTACATCATGAAAAGCGTTTTCGTGGTGTGCCTGCTTGCCGGGTTGGCCGCCGCCAGCGCCTGGTCCGCCGACGACCAGGCCGCCAGTTTGAAGATCGATTGGAACAAGGTCACGCGCGAGTCGCAGACCACGCCCACGCTGCAGGTGGTTGTCAATCCGCCGCTGCGCCGCGGATCGCAGATCCACGACCGCGTCTATGAAGAGTTGAAGCGCCTGGGCCCAGACTACGTGCGCTACGTGCCGTGGCTGCCTTATCCCAAACTGGCCGTGGCCGAACTGAAACCTCCCGACGCTACCGAAACCTACTGGGACTTCTCGCTGATCGACCCCATGACCGTGGATTTCCTGAACGCCACCGCAGGGCACTCCGTCATCCTGAACTTCAGCACCATCCCCGCGTGGATGTTCAAGACGCCCGAGCCAGTGAAGTATCCCGAGGATCCCGATCTGCCGGTCTGGAATTACACCGTGGGGGCCGAACTGCGCGACCCAACCATGCGCGAGCTGAGCGACTACTACGCGCGGCTGGTAAGTTGGTACACGCAGGGCGGGTTCACCGACGAATTGGGCAAGAGGCACGAGTCCGGCCATCGCTTCAAGATCGACTACTGGGAAGTCTTCAATGAAGTCGATTTCGAGCACAACATGACGCCGGAACAATACACGGAACGATACGACGCCGTGGTCGCGGCCATCCACAAGGTGGACCCGCGGATCAAGTTCGTGGGTCTGGCGCTGGCCGAACCGGGGAGCAACCCGCGCATGTTCGAGTACTTCCTGAATCCGAAGAATCACCAGCCGGGCATTCCGCTGGATATGATCTCGTACCACTTTTACGCCACGCCCAGCTCCGACCAGACACCGGAAGTGCAACAGTACACCTTCTTCACCCAGGCCGACCGTTTCCTTGACGTAACGCGCTACATCGAAGCGATCCGGCTGCGCCTGTCGCCCGCGACGCGCACCACCGTGAATGAAATCGGCGCCATCCTGCCGGGCGATCCGGGCCAGCCTGGCAAAGCGCCGGACCCGATTCCGAATTCCTATTGGAACCTGGCGGGCGCGACTTATGCGTATGTCTTCGCCAACCTCGCGTCGTTGGGCATCGACGTGGCCGGCGAGTCGCAGTTAGTCGGATATCCGACGCAGTTTCCGAGCGTCACCATGGTGGATTGGTCCACCGGCGCGCCCAACGCGCGCTTCCGCGTGCTGGAGTTGCTGCACAAGCATTTCGGCGCGGGCGACAAGCTGCTGGAAACCGGCATCTCCAATCCGCATATCTATGCACAGGCGTTCCGCACGCGGTCGGGGAAGCGCGAGGTGCTGCTGATTAGCAAGCGCGACCGCGCCATGACCGTGGCCCTTCCGGAAGCGGGTACGTGGGAATACGTCGACCAAGTTACCGCGGCCGGACCGCCGGCATCCGCAAGCGTACAAGGGTCGGTGACGCTGAACGGATTTGCGGTGGGCGTGGTCACGCTGCCATAACGGCGCATCCGGCGGCGTTGGGCGCGCATCCAACCAAACGATGGTGGAAACCGGCATAATGGATGTGATTCGCAAGCGGTGGAGTCCGGCTATTTACTCGCCGCAGTCAGTCGAGCCGGAGAAGCTTCTCAGCGTCCTGGAAGCGGCGCGCTGGGCGCCCTCCAGCTTCAACGCGCAACCCTGGAGTTTCCTGGTTGCCCGCAAGGAGGAGCCGGAGGAATTCGCGCGCATGCTGAGTTGTCTGGTGCCTGGGAATGTCGCGTGGGCCCAGCATGTCCCCGTACTCATGATCTCGGTGGCCAGGCTGCATTTCGAGCACAACGGCGCCGTCAATCGGCACGCCTTTCACGACACCGGCATTGCCACCGGTTTCCTGATGCTGCAAGCGGCCTCACTGGGGATTCTGGCGCACGGCATGGCCGGCTTCGACGCAGCCAAGGCGCGCGAGTTGTATGCGATTCCGGCGCCGCATGAGGCAGTGGCGGCCATCGGTTTGGGTTATCCGGGCGACGAGCAGGGCGCATCGGAAGAACTGCGCAAGCGGAACCAACGACGGCCGCGCCGGAAGCTGGAGGAGTTTGTCTTCGCGGGCCGATGGGGACAACCGCTGCCGTTACTCTGATTTGAATGGCCGAGGTGGGGCAGGCGATCGTTTTATGTCGCCTGCCAACGCTCCCCGCGGCGGCCGGCCACAAAGTGCGATGGTCTGCCCCACCAAAGCGTCCAGTACGCCATTGACGAACTGCACGGACTCTTCGTTGAGGCGTTGGCCTTGGGGGGCGGGCAATTCTGCCCGCAGCCGGCTTTCAGCCGGCTCTAGCCGCCTAAAGAGGCGGCTGCGGCCAAGATTGGCCGCCTTCCAAGGCGATGCTACGCAAAATTGGCCCATTACCGGATTCTATTTCTTCCACGGTGCGGTGGCGGCGATTGTGTCCCACGGAATTGTGAAAGAGCGCGCCGTTCCGCCGAAGGAAATCGATCGCGCCCTTGGGCGCAAGAAGCGGTTTGAAGCGAATCCGGCGAAGCATCGCCAAGGGGAGAGCACGGAATGACCAGGAAGCCCGAGACCACTACTGACGCTGTTGAGATCCTCTACCGCCGGTTGTATGAGGGCAAGCCCGAGCGGCTGAAGGGTTTGGAAGAAGCGAGGGCGAACGACGAGGTCGCCCGGAAGATCTTCGGCTTGCGGACCAAGGCGGGTCTCACCCAGACGCAACTGGGTAAACTGGTCGGCACCACCGCGTCGGTCATCTGCCGTCTGGAAGACGCCGACTATGAAGGCCATTCGCTGGCGATGCTGCGGAGGATCGCGGCGGCGCTGAATCAGCGGGTCGAGATTCGCTTCGTCCCGATCCGGCGCTCGGCGTAGTCCACCTGGCGGACCATCCCTCCTGGCTTCGGCGGAAATGAGAATCGCGGCCACCCGCGAAACATGAATGATGATCCGCTCGCCGTTTTTGGCGCTCGGCCTCCTCGCATCGTCGGGCCTAAAATAACACGGCCCAGACGAAGCCTCCGCGGGCGCGAGGAAGCGAAACTCGCACCTGGAGTTTGGCAGTTTCAGTGGGTTGGCCCCGTGTGGCCGCAACCTCCCAGAACCCCGTATCCGGGGACTCTGTGGCGGCCGAGCGGTTCGTGGAAGGGCATCAATCCTTCCAAACAAGCACTGACCTTTCTGTTCTAGCAGCATGGTAAACTAGGGCTGGTGGAAGTATCCGCCAACTAGACTACTGCCGTGACGGCAGAAGGAGAACTCAATGAAGCCCACAAACGCCCTGAAGGGCAACCCAAAAAAGCAGCAGACAATTGAGCGCCACTACTTCGAGATGTTCCGCAAGGCTTATCCACTGCCTCCCGGAGAGATCACCTACGCCGACAAGCCAGACGTCCTCCTGAGCGGCAGACAAAAACTCGGCATCGAGATAACGAACTTTTATATAACCGAGGGGACATCAGCCGCCAGTGAGCAAGTTCAGCGCAAGCTCCGGAAAACCGCAGTGGCCGAGGGGCACCGACTCTACCAAGAGAACGGCGGGAAAAACATCGAGCTGACGTTCAGCTTCAACAAGAGGCACCCCATTCGGAACGTGAGCGCCCTCGCCAAACGCTTGGCGGCCCTCGCACGAAGCGTTGAGATCGGGGATAGCGGCGCCCTCAGCAGAGATGTTTATGAGGACATCCCGGAGCTCGATTTCGCCTATCTGTACGCATGCGAGCCGCAATATAGCGATGAGCCAGATTCACAGTTTCCAGGTGGTCAGCCCGACCCGTCAGAAGGTCTCACCGCACGCCGAGAGTACAGAAATCGGCGAGAGGCACGCCCACTGGAAGAGGGTGTCTACAGACCGTTACAGTCGCTCCCAAGATGGAAGGTAGGCCAAGGCCACCGCTTCGGACTTATGTCCGCCAATCGGCTCTTGGAAATCATCAAGGAGAAAGAGGTCAAAATGCGACAGTACGTCGCTTGCGATGCGTATTGGTTGCTGATAATCGTCGATTTCATCGACGCGGCACAGGAGCAGGAAATTCGCATTGACGGCCTGACGGTGGAATCAGATGTGTTCCAGAAAATCATTGTATATAAGCCGATCTTCGAACACCTCTTGGAAATTACGCCTCAACCAAGAAGCGCACGGCGAAGGAACACGCCGCCCACGTTTAGGAGGCACGCCGTCAAGTGTGAGACGCCGCGCGTGCCCCGGCTTGGCCTCTCCGGGCCCAGTCCGATTTGGGTTTGACCTCTGGACGCCGCCCGCGCTTGTAGATCTGAATGCTCGAGATCTTCTCGAAGGTCGTATCGGGAGCTCGTAGGCTGGGCAGTTCCGCGGTTCGTGACTTCTCGCTCATGTGGGTTGTCTCCGAGTCGCCGACGACCGGCTCGAATCACCTGCCGGACAGGGACTCCCCCAGGTGCACGGGATTCCTGGCGACAAAGGCTGTAATCCTGTCGGAGGCCCGCACAGCGACATCATGTGCCCCGTGCTACCGGACGAGGGGGCGTCTCGCCGACATTGCCGCGGAGGACGTTATCGTCCGGGCGTGGCGCCGACGCGCGGTTCGATTCGGTACTGACGGTCTGCGCTTCTCGCCCGGCTCGCATGGGGTATTCGATGGTTGTTTGGTGTCCGATACTTGCTATCCTGGAAAGTGCAAGTATCGATCCGTGGCCTGTGCAGAAGGGCTATCCTTCACGCCGGCCTGCCAACATCTAAAGAAAGCTCGGTTCAAGATCGACACCGATGGCGTACAAAGACCCGGAAAAGGCGCGCCAGAAACGCCGTGAGTACTACGAAGCCAATCGCGAGGAACTTTGTCAGTACAGGAAGAAATACGCCGAAAAGCACGCAGCCGAAATCGGGGAATACCAAAAACGACACCGCGAAGAGAAGCGTGAGGAACTGCGGAAGAAGAACAAGGAACGGTACGACCTTAACGCCGAGCAGAACTGCGCACAGAAGAGGCGTTATCGAGTGCGGCACCCCGCTAAGGTCAAGGAACAAGAACGAGTGTGCCGCTTACGCCACCTCGAGGACCGCCGCAAAGCGTGTCGCAAGTGGTACGCCGAACATCGAGAGCAGGTGCGCGAACAGGGAAAGCAGTACCGCAAGACGAACTGTG
>JBEKPZ010000092.1:0-49317 GCA_049520215.1 Bryobacteraceae bacterium
AATGTGATCGGGGGCCTGGCATGCGGAGTGTTGCTGAGTCTCCTGTTCAGCCGGATTCTGTCCAAGTGGGCCGAAGGCAGCGCCCATAATCCGCTGGTCTTTGCGGCGGTCACGCTACTGCTGGCCCTGACCTCGGCATTGGCCACGCTTATCCCGGCGCGCCGGGCGTCGTCCGTCGATCCAATGGACGCTTTGCGATATGAGTAGGCTCGCATAACAGTGATAGCAACTTAGCCCTTGTGGGGCGGGCAATGTTGCCCGCACCTCAACTTTCAGCCGGCCCGAGCCGCCTAAAAAGGCGGCTGCGGCCAAGATTGGCCGCCTCACATCGGACGAGACTCAATTAAAACGCCCAAGTGACGCTGGTATAGCCGGTGTTGGCGTGATAGCCCTGGTAGAACGATAATAATCCGAAATCTTCGTGATAGTTGTAATACTGCCAGCCAGCGTTCCAGCGCAACTTCTCGCGCAACCGGATGGAAACTCGCGCGAGCGGCGATTGGTAGCTCAACGGAAAGGTCTGGACCGGGGCAAAGACCAGCGTCGTGGGGTCGGTGGCGCCGGCCGGCGCGGCGGAGCTGCGGCCATCGCCCGTATCCAACGTGATCGTGTAGCCCACGTAAAGATCGACGCGCCTGCCAAGCACGAAGCGCGCCCCCAGGTTGGCGGCATGAATGTTGCTTATGTAACTCTGGTTGGCGGTCAACGGAAAAGGCGCCGCGGGTCCGGCGAAGAACACGATGCCAGAGAGAGAATCCAGGTGCAGCTTCGAGTAGCTGGCATCGAGTGTGAACCAGTCGCGCGGCGCCCACGATGCATTCGCGCTGTAGTTCCGCGCATGCGAGCTATAACTGCTCAGAGTAACTGAATTGTTATTGTAATTCTCTCTGTAAACCGCGCCCAGAGTCAGCTTTTTCACGCGGTACTCGAAGCGCCCGCCCAGGGATTGGTAGTTACGGTCGCTGACCGGAGTGAACGGCTGGTTCGCGCGGCCGACCTCGCTCTCCAGGTTGATAATCATGGCCTTCAGGGGCTTGATCCGGACCCCCAACAACCCTGCCTGCAAATGGTTCTTCTGTTCGTACATCGCGTTGCCGGGCGGTGTGGGAGCAAGGTAGTCTTCGATATCCTCAATGCGCCGCTCCGAGTAGTGATACCCGGCATAGAAGAAAAGCCAGTTCTTCACGCGATAGTGCAGATCCGTAGCATTCGCGACGGTGCGCAGCCCGAGGTACCGGAAAGAAATCGATTCCGCTGTGTGTGTTGCCAGGTTGAACTGCTCGTAATCGGATGTGCCATCGATCCGCGTGCTGTCGATGGAAGTATTGTTCACCAGCGTGAGGCGGTTACTGGGAAAGAGACTGATCGAAAGATCACCCGTCAGCGAGGGGCGCGACGCATCGCCGCCCACCTGGACCTGCTGGTTCTGCGCGCCCAGAGGTGTGCCGCCGAACGCATTCTCATCCAGGATAAAGTTGCCCCTTCCTTGGACGTAGGTCACGCGCCCGTTTACCGCCAGCGTCTTACCGCTCTTGTTGAGATTTCCCAGCCAGTAGGGGCTGGCGCCGCGATACGGCTCCGCGCGCTGAAACTGGGAGAGGGTAAGTCCGGTGGACGGATTGCCTCCCGCCGTGAATCCGTCTTCCTGGTAGCCGCTGTCGTCTTTGAAGAACACCCACGTGTGCAGGAGCGTGAGTTTGAACCCGGCCAGATCGATGTCGGCGCCCAGACGGAATTCATTCTGTTCGCGCCTGACATTCTCGAACACCGGGAACTGGTTGTCCCCGGTACAGGAATACACGCCGCCATTGAGGCACAATTGCACGGTTGAGAGCGCCGGCCCGTCCTGCGTATTGCGGCTGTAGCCCAGGTGAAATTGGATCTTGGATTGCGGCAGCAGCGTCAGATTGTGGTCCTGCATATGCCGGCTGGTATCCATCAGGTGCAAGCCTCCAGCCACAGGCAAACCTGGATTGAAGTAGTCGTCAAGCCGCCACAGCATGTCATAGCGGTACAGCTTGTTCTTTTCCACGCGCAAGGCGACCGACTGATACGGATCGTTGCCCAGGCCGATGGTGGTGAGAACGATCTGATCGAACCAGCGCCCATGGCCGTCGCGCGAGTTCACGCTAAGATTGCCGCTCAGCAACCGGATGCCGTTTCCATAATTCACGTCGCTGCGATAGGTCCCTACGCTGCCATTCACCACCGCGAAACGGTAGCCGGTTTCGACCGACTCCGTCACGTTGTAGTCGCCCGTGTTTTCGCCACGCGGGGAGCCGGCCTGCTCCGGCGTAGGAGTTACCACCTGCTGCGCGAGCGCCGCGTGCGCCAGCAGAATCCATCCTATTAGCAGAGTGTTGCGCATGGCCGTCACCTAGCGGAAGAAGTAACCATTGCTGTTCGACCCGTGAATGCGCACGTGACAGAGCGTGCAGCGCTGATAGCGCGGGTCCAGCATGTTATGCGTGTTCGACAGTTTCGGGATGCCGTTGTTGCGCGTACCAAAGCTATCCGCGCCGTTATGGCATCGCAGGCAGAGCGTGAAGACCACCGGCCTCGCCAGGAGCTTTGCATTGGTCGACCCATGCGGCAGGTGGCACACCCCGCAACCCTCGACCCGCACCGGTGGATGCTCGTAAACGAAAGGCCCGCGTTTGTCCGCGTGGCATTTCAGGCAGGGCTCCTGGTTGCCCTCCGCGCGCGCCACCATGCTCTGCCCGTCCGCCATGCCCCAGGTGGGCGCAAACGTTCCGTGCGGATTGTGACAATCGGTGCAAGCCATGAAGCCCTCGTTGACGCGGTGCTTGAAGGGCATGGAGAACTGCGCGCGTACATCCGCGTGGCAGCCATAACATAGCTCGGTCTGTCTCTTCGCCAGCAGAAACTGCGCGGCCGGAGATTTGTGAATGGAGTGACAGTTGGTACACACCACGTCTGCGAGCGTATGCTGCGAGCGGCGGATATTGGCCTTCGAAGAATCGCGCGCGTGGCAGTTGAGACAAGTATCCAGCACGGCTTTGGGCTCCATTAGCGAGAAGGCGCGCGGAATCGTAGTCTTGCCGCCGCGCGCTTCCACGTGCGCTTTTCCGGGGCCGTGACAGCCTTCGCATCCGGTACGCTCGGGCGGCTGATCGCCGCTGGCTATGCTCTTGTAATGTGGATTCTTATAGAAGTTGAACCAGACGTCCGCGTGACAAGTCTTACACACCGCGCTGCCGGCATAGCCGTCCGCCGCCATCGCCGGCAAGCACGGCACGCATGCGCATAACAGGAGCAGCCATCTGGACACGCTCTCAATATAGGGGAAAAACCGCTAAACAGTTGCAAATTCTGGGGTGGCGCTAGTGGAGTGCGTCGCGCAGATCGACGAGTCCGCGGACCCGCTCTCTAGCGGGTCCAGCCGCCTGAAAAGGCGGCTGCGGCCAGGATTGGCCGCCCCACACGGGCACCGTACAGCAGATTCGCTGGGGGGGCAGGCCATCGTTTTTCGTGGCCTGCCGAGCTCGAGCACGGTGCGCAGACGACAAACAACGATCGTCTGCGCCACGGCTACGCTAGCGAACCGGGGCGTCCCACCGCGACCTTTCCGGCGTGATTCTCTCCGGCGGCGCATCCAGGACCGCCCGCATGCGTGCCAGAA
Source organism: Bryobacteraceae bacterium (assembly GCA_049520215.1). Classification (GTDB taxonomy): domain Bacteria; phylum Acidobacteriota; class Terriglobia; order Bryobacterales; family Bryobacteraceae; genus Bog-159. Next base: position 3,644 of record JBEKPZ010000092.1, read on the forward strand.
AGTGCGCTTCGGAAAACTGTGCAGCCCATGCCTGCAATTCACGCGGGCGAACCAGCGCCTCCACGCGTTCGAAGCGGTCGAGCGCCTCTGTCAAGTTGGCTTCATCCGGCTCGTCGAAAAAGACTCCGCCGAGCGGATCGGCCGTGGGTACGCTCTCCAGAGTTCCGCCGCGGCCGAGGGCCACGACCGGCTTGCCGCTGGCCAGGGCCTCCACCGGGGTCATCCCGAAATCCTCTTCGCCAGGCACGATGAGCGCACGCGAACGAGCCAGCAGATCGCGTAATTGGTTGTCGGGCACGCGCCCGCAAAACTCGATACCAGAAGAGGCCAGGCGTTTCAGATGCTTGAACTCCGGCCCAGCTCCCACCACTCGCAAGCGCCGGCCCAGCGCCGCGAACGCGCGTACGGCCACATCCACGCGCTTATAGGCCACCAGTTCGGACACCACCAGGTAGTAATCTTCGGGCTCGCGCCAATAGAAGTCTTCCACCGCCACCGGCGGATACACCACGCGCGCATCCCGCCGCCAGGCTCTTTGGATGCGGCGGCGGACATTATTGCTGTTGGCGATGAACTCATCCACGCGCGCGGCGGAGGCGAAATCCCAAAGCCGCAGATAGTTGCTCACCGGCGCGAACAAGCCGCGCTTCCACGCCGGGAGCCACTCCCTGGCATAAACGGGATACAGGTCCCAGATGTAGCGCATGGGCGTATGGCAGTAACAGATGTGCCGCGCCGAAGACGACGTCAAAACGCCCTTGGCGGGGCCCGATTCGCTGCTGATCACCAGATCGTAGCCGCGCAAATCGAACTGCTCGAGCGCCATCGGCATGAACGGCAACAAATGGCGGTAGTGCCGCCGCATCGGATTGAGGAAGGACGCGGTCACGTTGTGCCGCCGGATTTCGGGGCTGACGGCGCGCGGATCGTAGAACAATGTAAAAATATCGGCATCCGGCAAAAGCCGGCAGAGCGACTCCAGCACCTTCTCGCCGCCCCGCCAGTTCAACAGCCAATAATGTACGATCGCGGATCGCATTTCCATTCAGCATAACCGGTCCGACCGGCGGCCGAGCGTCCGCGTCGCATGTTTTTACTCTTCTTACCGATGTGCGTATGTTATTAGTCAGGTAGATGTCTGGAGCCAACGCTGTCGAGATTAGAATCAACGATCCCCTGCTGTATCGCGCGCCGCTACCCTATTGCTGCCGTTATTATCCATACGGATTCCCAGTGGATGTCGCAAGCGATATGCGCGAAGTGCTGGAGGCAGCCGAGGAGAGCTTCGGCGCTTACGCGCCCCGGTTCGACCGGCCGCCCCTCCGCCTGCACGTGCTCACCAGCCAAGGAAGCGGGGTGCGGCCCCCAGAGCCTGTGCTGCGTGGCCAGCGGCACCTGCTGCTGTGGGTGTCGGACCAGGAACATTTTGCCGTCATCGACCGGCGGGAGCGCTTCGGGTATTCCTGCGTGACGCGCGCCACCGTGGCAGACCGGGTCTTTTTCCGCTGGCATTTTCTGGACGCGCCAGTTTACATCCTGCTGGAACTCAACTATTTCACCTCCCTGCACGCAGCCTGCGTGGCTTGGGAAGGAGCCGGCGTGATGCTCTACGGCGAATCCGGTGTGGGCAAGAGCACGCTGACTTACGCCTGCGCGCGGCGGGGATGGACGTATATCTCGGACGATGCCAGCAGCGTTGTGTGGGACGGCGGCCGCAGCGTAATTGGCGAACCGCATCATTTCCGGTTTCGCGCCGAGGCGCCGGACTTGTTTCCGGAACTGCGCGGCCACACCGTGGGCTACGAATTAGACCGAAAACCCACCATCGAAGTGTTCACGGCGGATCTGCCGATTCGCAGGGCTCCGGAATGCCGCGTGGAGTACATTGCGTTCCTGGACCGCCGCCCGGGCATCCAACCCGGCATGACGCGGATCGGAAAAGAAGAGACCCAGGAACGCATACGGCAAGACATGCCCGTGTTCGATTCGGAGTTGGATGCGCGGCGCGGAACTGTTGTCGAGTCGATCGCCGAAGCGCCGGCCTTCGCACTGCGCTACTCCAATTACGAGGAAGCCGTGCTGCTGCTCGAACAAATCGTGCGTGGGGGAGGTGCGGCATGATGCGGCCGCTCAGGCCGACGTGGACGTCGGCCGCAGGACTGGAGTCCCGCCCCACTCTGATGCGGGTCCTGCTATCGATCGCGCTAGGGATCGGGCTGTTACCCGGCAACGCGCTCGCGCAGGTGGCATCGGCCAGCATACTTGGCACCGTGGTGGACGAATCGTCCGCGGTAGCTCCCGGCGTGACCGTCACGGCGCGCGAAGAGAGCACGGGGTTCACTCGGAGCACGGTTACGAATTCGGAAGGCGGCTACGCGATCGAGGCGCTGCTGCCCGGCTCCTACACCGTCACCGTCACCGCCAGGACGCCCGGTTTCCGCCCCACCGTGGCGGAACACGTGCAGTTGACGGTGAGCCAAAAAGCCCTTCTGGACCTGACGCTGTTTCTGGGAGAAGTGAACCAGGTCGTCACCGCTACTGGCACGGTGTCGCCCGTACAGACCAACGAAGCCTCCATAGGCTATTTGTTCGACTCGCGGACGGTGGAGGAAATGCCGCTCGACACGCGCAATATCGTGGCTCTGGTGACGCTCGGGCCGGGCGCCATCCCCCGCCAGTTGGGCGGGTTCACGCACGACGTCGTCAACGACGTGCAGCAAGGCTCGCGCGGTTCCGTGGCCTTCAATCCGCCGATCAACGGGAGCCGCTCGACCATGAATGCGTTCGTGCTCGACGGGGCCGCCGATACTGATCGCAACACGTTTGCCATCGCCGTCTATCCGCCGCTGGAATCGGTCGAGGAACTGCGCGTCGAGACTTCGGGCGCGTCGGCGGAATTCCCGCAAGCCGGCGGCGGCTCGATCGATGTGGTGACCCGTTCCGGCAGCCGGCACTTCCACGGAAGCGCGTTCGAGTATTTGCAGAACGAAGCTCCTGACGCGCGGAGCTATTTCGACGATCCCACTATGGCCGCGCCCATCGTGCGCCAGAATCAATTTGGCGGGTCGTTGGGCGGTCCCATGCCGGTTGCGAACACGTTCTTCTTTGCCACGTACGAAGGGCTGCGGTCGAAGATCGGCAACCCGGTGCAAAGCCTTGTCCCGCCCGCGCAGCTACGCGCTGGCGACTTCAACGGCCAGGACATCATCTACGATCCCCTGACGCTGGATGCGACCGGCGCGCGCGTGCCGTTTCCCGGCGATCAGATTCCCGCAACGCGCATCGACCCTATTGCCGCCACCTTCTTGACTCAGTACCAGCCGCTGCCGAACCTGAACAATGGCGACGGCAACAACTTCGTGGACGAGACACCCGATACGAACCGGAACGACGCCTTTTCCACCCGTATCGACCATCAGTTCCGCGATCGGAGCCAGTTGAGCGCGCGGTACACCTACAACGGCGAACAGAACATCATTGCAGGTTCCTTCCCGCTCCGGCCAACCGACGAAAGAGTGCGCGCGCAGCAGGCGGCGTTGAGTTACACGTACTCCGGCGCGTCATGGCTGAACGAAACGCGGTTCTCTTTCACGCGCATGAGCATGTACGACACACCGGAGAGCGCCTTCCAAAGCAACGTGATCCAGCAACTGGGGGTCGAAGGACTCACCGCCAATCCAGCAAATTACGGGCTGCCCTACTTCCAGTTGGCCGATTATTCGCTCGTGACCGACGATCCCACCCTGCCCCAGGTGCAACGCGACAATCTCTGGAATCTCTCCGACAGTGTTTCATGGACGCGCGCCGCGCACACCATCAAGACCGGCGTCGATTGGATCCACTTCCAGTTGAATTACCAGCAGAACGAACTGGCGCGCGGATCTTATACTTACACCGGCGCGTTCACCAGTGCCGACGGCACGCCGGGCCCGACCGGCGACGCGATGGCGGATTTCCTATTGGGATTCCCGCAAGACACCAGCCGCAACGAAGGGAACACGCAGGCGTACCTGCGGCAGAACAGCTTCGGCGGCTTCGTGCAGGACGATTGGCGGGTCAGTCCGCGGCTCACGTTGAACCTCGGCCTGCGCTACGAGTATGTCACCCCGTACACGGAAACGCGGGGGGATCTGCTGAACCTGGTGTATGGCGCCGGACCTAGTCCGCCGCCGCCCCAACTGGAGCGGGTCAGCCAGGCGGTTAGTCCGGACACGCGAAACTTCGCGCCGCGCGTGGGACTGGCCTGGCGGCTTCCACAACTCCCGTTCTCCAAAGGAGAGACGGTTTTTCGCGCGGGATACGGCATCTATTACAGCCCCGAGATCGCGGTCGAGGTTTACGATCTGGTGCTCAATGGCATTCTGGTCCAGAACAACATCACCGACGGCAGCCAGGCTCCCATCCTGACCACGCGCAATGGATTCCCGCAAACCGCCTCCACCGGCTTGCCAACTTACTTCGGAATCGATCCGCACGCGCCCACGCCCTACATGCAGCAGTGGAATGCCGGCTTCCAGCACGAGTTCGCGGGACACATCCTGGGCGAAGTGTCGTATGTGGGAAGCAAGGGCACGCACCTGGGGCGCTTCCGGCAGTTCAACACCCCCTTGCAAACCGAAACCGGCGCGGATCTCTCGCCGCGGCCAGGCGATTTGCAGTCGCTGCGCACGTGGCCCAGCCTGGGCGAAATCATCCAGCGGCAGCACATCGCCAATTCGTCATACAACGCTATGCAGGCGAAAGCCGAGAAGCGCCTGACCGGGCAACTTTCGCTGCTAGCGAGCTTCGTATGGTCGAAATCCATCGACGACGACGACACCGTGATTCCGGGATTCTACGATAGTTTGGGCGCGCAGGACGAAAACAACCTGCGGCTGGAGCGCGGTCTATCGTCGTTCAACGTGGGGCGTCGCATCAGCGGCGGCTACGTCGTCGGTCTGCCGGCGGTGCGCGCCTTCGGGCCGGTGCTGCGGAACTGGCAGTTGACCGGAACCGTTACGCTGCAGGACGGCATGCCGCTCGATATCTTCTACTATGCCTTCGACCCCGCCAACACCGGATTGCCCAACCGGCCCAATATCGTGCCAGGGGTCAGCTTGACGTTGCCGCGCAGCCAGCGCACTACTAATGAATTCTTCAATACTGCCGCGTTTACGGCTCCCGCGCCTTATACGTTTGGCGATGCCGGACGGAACATCGCGAACGGTCCGGGCAACAACATCTTCGACATGTCCCTGCACCGCCGGTTCGCCATCCGGGAGCGCGGCGCGCTGGAATTCCGCGCCGAGGCATTCAATATATTCAATCATCCGAATTGGGGAGTGCCCGGGACGTACGCCGATTTTGGAGCGCCGTTGTTTGGAGGCATCCTGGGCGTCGGCGACCCCCGCCGCTTGCAGTTCGCAATTCGGTACGATTTCTAGGTGACTCCCCGGGTTCCGCGCGCGGTGTCGGAGGTGATGGCCGCGCTGCAATTTCCGGTTGCAGAGGCTTCAGCACAGGTGGCACAGGCTTCAGCCTGTGATCTGCCCTGGCCCGGTGTGCTCGATTTTTGCGATCGCTCCTCTCTAACTCTGTTGTTCGGAGCCGCGGCCGGCGACACGCTACCGGACTGGGTGCGCGAACGCATCGCAGTCAACCTGACCGAGAACACTGCGCGCCTCGATCGCGTGCGCGCTCTCCAGGTCCAAGTGAGTGACTGGCTCACCGCGGCCGGCATCCCATACATCTTTCTGAAGGGCACAACCCAATCGCCGCATTTTGTTTCGGACCCGCGGTTGCGGGCGCAGTTCGATTTGGACCTGTTTTGTCCCCCGGAAGACGCACGGCGCGCCTGGAATCTGCTCATCGAGCGCGGTTACGAGGCGGTAGAGAAACCCGGCGATCATCCCACCGACCATCTGCCGGCCTTGGTCCGCAAGACCGGATGGGAGTGGCGCGGCGGGAGCTATTTCGATCCGGAGATCCCGCTGGCGATCGAGGTGCATCTCCAGTTCTGGGACGAGCGCACGGAGCGGTTGCGCGCGCCGGGAGTGGAGGAGTTCTGGGCGCGGCGCAGCGGGCAATCCCTGGACACTCCGGACGCACTGGCGTACGCCGCGCTGCACCTGCTGCGGCACGTGCTGCGCGGCAGCGCGCGCGCCTGCAGTGTCTACGAAATCGCCTGGTTTCTCGAACACCACTCTGGCGACGAACAATTCTGGAATCGGTGGCGCGAGTTACACGCACCCGAACTGCGGCGTCTGGAAGCCATCGCGTTTCGATTGGCCCGCGAGTGGTTCGGCTGCGCACTGGGTCCGGTGGCTGAAGAGGAAGTGTGCAGCCTGCCCGCGCGGGTTCAGGAGTGGTTCGAGGCGTTCGCCTTCTCGCCTCTCGAGTCCCAGTTTCATCCCAACAAAGACGAGATGTGGCTGCACCTGGCCCTGCTCGATTCCGCACGCGACAAACTGGCCGTGGTCCGGCGGCGGCTGCTGCCCCAGCTTCCGGGACCGGTGGACGCCGTCTTCATCCCGGAGCGGCAACTCACTATCGCCCGCCGCCTGCTCAAGTACGCCCGGACCACGCGGTTCCTCGCAGGGCGGGTCGTATTTCACACGCGCGCGTTTGCCGCGTTGCTCGAGAGCGGCGTCCGCTGGCGGATGCGCTCCAGCGGCCTGAGTGGCGGCTACTGGCTGTTTCTGGGCGCGAGTTCGTTCTTCGTGCTGGGCATGTTCATCTACGTGCTGCTGTACAACCTGTACCTGCTGGACCTGGGCTTCCGCGAAGACTTTGTGGGACAGGTGAATAGCGCATCGACGGCGGGTATGGTGGCGGCCATTCTGCCCGCCGCGGCCCTGGCGCGCCGTTGGGGATTGGGCAGGATGCTGTGGGTGTCGTTTGCGTCGGTGGGTGCGATTTCGGTGATGCGGGTGCTGGTGACGAACCGGGTGCCGCTGCTGGCGCTGGCCCTGGCGAGCGGCGCTGCGTTCTCTCTGTACGTAGTTTCGCTGGCGCCCGCCATCGCGCGACTGACCAGCGACAAAGCGCGCTCCGTGGGCTTCAGCGTGTCGACCTCCAGTTCCATCGCGCTGGGGATCTTCGGCAACTGGTTGGGGGGACATCTGCCCGGTTGGCTGGGAGGCAAGCGGCCCGCCATGCTGGCCGGATGCGCGATGCTGGCTTTGGCGTTGTGGCCCTCGGCGCGGCTGCGCATCGGGCCCGCGCCCGCCGAAGGCGCCAAACTCTATCCGCGAAGCCGGTTCGTGGTGCGGTTCCTGATCGTGTGGGCCATCTGGAACCTGGCGACGGGATCGTTCAATCCCTTCTTCACCACGTTCCTCGCGCACCTGCGTACGCCCGTGGAGCGCATCGGGTCGATCATGGCCGGCTCGCAGCTTGCGCAGGTAGCGGCGCTCATGCTGGCGCCGCTGGTGCTGCGGAAAATGGGCGTGGTGAGCGGCACCGCCGCCATGCTGCTGGCCACCGCGCTGGCGATGGGCGGTCTGGCCGCCGGTCCCACTGGCTGGGCCGCCGCGGCTGTATTCATGACTTACACGTCGTGCCAGTGGATGACCGACCCCGGCGTCAATACGCTGTTAATGGATGGCGTGCAGGAGCAGGAACGCACCGGCGCAGCCGCCCTGATGATGCTGGTCTCGTTCGCGGCGCAATTGGTGGCTTCGCTCGCGGGCGGGGCGACCATTGCTCGGTTCGGATACTCCGCGATGCTGGCCTGTGCTGCCGGATTGGCGGCAATGGCGGCGGTGGCGTTCCGCACGTTGCCGGCGCCATGGAGTGAGAAAAGCGCGGCGCCGATCAAGTCCGCACCGCCGCCTCGATGGCCTCAATCATCTCGGCCCGATACCGCTCCAGACTGAATTCGGCGCGAGCCTTCGCGCGGGCCTTTTCAGCCGCTTCGCGCAGGCGGTGCGGGTCGCGCAACAGATCGCGAATAGCGAAGGCCAGCGCTTCGGGCGAATGTCCTTCCACCAGGAAACCGGTCACTCCATGCTCCACGATCTCGGGAATGCCGCCGGAAGCGAAGGCCACGACAGGCACGCCGGCGGCGAATGCCTCCAGGATCACGCGCGGAGTCGCGTCGATTGCCGCGGACGGAACCACTAAAAGGTCCAGCGTGGCCAGCACTCCCTCCACCTTCTCCATCCAGCCGGCGAATTCGACGGGCAGCCCTTCTGCCAGCGCCTCCAGATCCGCGCTGTATTGCATGGCTGCAGAATCGGAAAACAGTGGCGCACCGCAGACGACAAACCGGCATTGCCCGCCCACGTCGTGCAGAATGCGGGCCGCGCGCAGGAAATCCGATTGCCCCTTTTCGGGCGAAATGCGTCCGATTACTCCGATGCGGAATCCGTCCGCCGCTGGCGGGCGGCCGGGAACGGAGATCCGGCGAACGCCGTTGTACACCACCCGGATGCCGCGAACCCCGGAGTAGGGCAGCAGCGGCGCTGCCACAAAGCGGCAGGATGCCACCATTGTGGCGCATAGCATGGCCAGCGAGCGTCCCGCCACGCGCTGTGCGAGTCCACTTAGCAGGCTGTGCGAATGAAACAGCACCCGCGGACGCTGGCGCGCGGCATTAGCCACAGCCAGGGCCGCCGCCGGCAACAGGCGCGGGCCGTTCACGTAAATCAGATCCGCATCATGGCGCGAGACGAGCCCGCGGAGCTCGCGGGCCAGGCGCGGCGCTTCGGCCGCAAAACGCGCCATGTCAGTCAGCGTCTTGCTGCCGGAGGAATAAGGTCCGCACCGTATAGGGTACACGGCAGCACCGAGATCGGCGGCCCGCTCCGCGAGTTGGCCGCTGCCAGGCGCAGCCACGTGGACGCTCCATCCGCGGCCGGCCATGGCGGGTATCAAATCCAATAGACAGCGTTGCGCGCCCCCTAACTGGCCGAACTGGTCAAGACACAGAATGTTCATGGCGCACCGCGACGGCCAACACCCAGAAGTACAGCGGCAGTACACGCCAGTAAGTCAGCAAGTCGCCCGTGAACATCTGCACCATCTGGCCGGCCCAAAACGCAAAGATCCAACTGCCGAAAAAGCGGCGTCGCGGGTCCGGCGACCCCGCCGCACGCCGCGCCGACCGCAGGATCTGCAGGCTGAGCCACAGCATGGCGCCCAGGCCTACGATGCCGGTTTCGGCCAGCAAGCTGAGGTACATATTGTCGGTGATTACGGTGCGTCCCAGGTAGTCCGAGTAAGGCAGAGTCTTGTACCCCACGCCGAATAGCGCGTGCCACGGATGCTCTGCCAGGAATCCGAGCACGGCACGCCAACTCGCCACGCGTCCCGAAAGCAGCCCTTCGGTTTCGGCGAAAATGTATTCGACGGAGGTCGAGACGCGCATCCAGTAAGCGCCCGCGAACGACGGCAGTAGCGCACGTACCGCCACCACAGCGGTTAGCGCGGCGCCCGCCAGCGCCCCGAAGAATCTGCCCAATCGGATGCGGCTCCGGTTGAGGTAGATTAGAACCGCGAGGGCCGCCAGGGCATTGAGCAACGAGCCGCGCGAGTAGGAGAGCACCAGGGCGGCGGCAAAGACCGCCCCGCCAAACAGCAGCCCGCGGCGCGAAACCGGAGCTTGCCGGCGCGGCGCGAGCAGCGCCGCCGCGATCATCGTCAGGAAGAATGCGCAAAAGTTGCCCAGCGTGCTGGCTTCGTAAAACAAGCCTTGCGCCCGCCGGTAGACCCCGGACCGCAGCCAGATATACTGCGCGCCAAATCCCGCCGGGGCGGGGAACTGGAAGTAGAAATCGACGCAGGCGAACAAGGCGGAAGCCACGGCTATCCAGTAAAGCGCACGCGTCTGGGCGAATGGGTCTTGCGCCTCGCGGGAGCCAGGGCCGCAGGCGGCGTAAAAGAACACATACACGGAAATGCCGAACAACAGCACCCGCGCCAGGCTGCCCAGCCCGACGGCGGCGCCCGAATAAAGTGTCGCCAGCGCCGCGCTGCCCAGCAGGATCAGGAAGAATATTCCGAACGCGCGATGGAGTGGCGCTGGAGGCGCACGCCACTCGCCGGGGCTCAACACTCCCGCGAGCAAGCCGAATATGACGAAAATCACCGCGGGATGCGGTCCGGAATTGCCCAGTCCCAAGGGCAGCGGCGGCAGCAGCAGCGCTGCGGCCAGGAAGAGCATCAGCCAACGGTCGCGCTTCAGAATCACCCAGTACGCGAAAGGTACGGCGGCCAGCGGTGCGGCCAGCGCAACAGCCACCGCCGGTTTCGGCGCGAGTGCGATGGCCGCCGCATAGGCGCCCGCCAGCGCCGGTGCGGCGATTTGCCACGGCTGACCCCAGCGGGTAATCGAAGCGCGGTCAATCATCGGCGGTCCATTTCGAAGAGGCGCGCTGGGTCCGATAGCTCAACTCCAGCGTCAAATAGACGACCGGCACGACCAGCCCCAGCAACAGCGCCGCCAGCACGCGGAGCGGGAGGTTGGGGGCCGACGGCTGCTCGGGCACGATGCCCGGATCGACGATCCTCAACCGCTCGCTGCGATACCCGAGACCGCCGCGCACCTGGTTGAGACGCGTCTCGATAGCCGAATAGGACTCTTCGCTCGCGGTACGCTCGGTGGCCACACGGTCGCGTTCGGCCATGCGGCGCGCCAACAGTTCTTCGTGGGCGGTCAGGTCGCGCTCCACTTGGGCAAGTTGTTTCCGCAGCGTATCGGCGCGCGCACGGCTGGCGGCGGCTTCCCCCGCCGGGCCTTCGGAGGCATCCGCCTCGGCGCGCAGCAGTTGGCGTTCCAGGCTGCTCTTCAGCTCGCCGCCGCTCTGGGTCGCCTGTTGCAGCCCCTCAACGGGCTGCTGCGCGATGGCGCGGGTCCACGCGGCTTCGCTCCGATCCAGGCGTGCCTGCGCATCCGCCTCCTGCTTCTCGATCGCTTGCGTCAATTCCCGGTCGCCTTCCTCGTCGACGGAGCGGCTGAGCTTGACCGTCTCCTCGCCCAGATACAGCGCCAGCGCCTGCGCAGTCTTCGGGTCTGGCAGCGTGACCTTGATCTCCAGGATTTTGGTATCGCGCACCATGCCGACTTTCAGGATTCCAGCCTTCAGCGATTCGACAGGCCGGTTCGGGAATCGCTGCCGCAACTGAAACTGATCCAGCGCGCGCACAAACAGGCTGTCGCTGGCAGCGAAATGTTCATAAGTCTTAAGCGACTCCAAATAGATGGGACTTACTCCCAATGTGCCGCGGATGTCGGTGCCCGTAGGTGGCTGGATCAGAATGCGGCAGGTGGCAGTATACAGCTTGGGAAGCATCAGAGTCACACCCAGCGCGAGGCACACCGCAATCGCGCAGGATGCCGCGATGAATCGCCAGCGCGACTCCAGGAAGCTCAGATAGCGATAAGTGTTTACAGATTCAGCCGTCCCCGTGAGCATGCCTGTGAGATAGTGTAGCCTATATGGCCCTGCTGCTGGCCGTCGTCATCGCGTTAATTCCGCTGGCGATCGCTCCCGGATGGCTTTTTTACTTCGATGTTACACCTAAGGTTGTGCTGCTGCTGTGGGGGACCGCGGCGGCGGCCGTCTGGTGGACGGCGGCGGGTAGCGCAGCGGGGTTTTATCGAGCTTCGCGCGTGGCGCGCTGGTTTGTGCTGGCGATCTGCGGGATGGCTGTATCACTGGCCGTCTCTACGCTGGCTTCCGTGAATCCGGCGTTGTCGCTGGGCGGAAGCAACTGGCGCTATTGGGGCCTGGTCACGCAACTCGCGGCGCTCGGCTTCGCATACCTGGTAGCCGCATGCTGCGCCGGGCAACCGGGCCGGCTGCGTACGGTGTTGCGCGGGGTCGCGGCTAGCGGGCTGATCGTGGCGGTCTATGGGATCGCGCAATACTTCGGATGGGACCCGCTGCTGGACGCGCGGGGTTACCACGTGGGGGAAGGCTTCTGGGCGATCGTGCGGCCGCCTTCCACGCTGGGTCATGCGGATTACTCCGCCAACTGGCTGCTCTTTGTGGTGTTCGCCGCCGGGGCGCTGGCAGTGTCGGAAGAGCACCAGCATTGGAGGTGGCTGTCGTGGATTGCCGTAGCTGCCGGCGCTGTTGCGATTGTCTTGAGTGGCACGCGCGCGGCAATGATCGGGATGCTGGCCGGCGCCGTGCTTCTGACCCTCTGGCGCGGCCCGTACGCCAGTCGCCGGCTGACGGCCACCGCACTAGCGATGGTGGCAGCAACTGCGGTCTTCTACGTGTCTCCCGCCGGTGAGAAACTGCGGGCCCGCGTTCACTGGGCGCGCCAGGAACCGGCGGGCGGGGCGCGCCTTCTGCTCTGGCGTGACAGCCTGCGCATGGCGGTCGCGCGCTGGCCCGCGGGCTACGGACCAGAGACCTTCATCGCCAGCTTCGCCCTGCATCAGTCGGCGGATCTGGGCCGCGCCTATCCGGACTTCTATCACGAGTCGCCGCACAACATCTATCTCGATACGCTGGTGGCGCAGGGTGTAGCCGGACCCGCGCTGCTGCTGGCGCTGGCCGCCAGCGGATTCGCGGCCGCCATCATAAGCCGGCGCAGTGTGCCCCGGAATCCGGCCGCGGGCGCGCTCGCCGCCGGGCTTGCGGCCATGACTATCAGCGAGCAATTCACCAGCTTCACGCTGCCCACCGCGCTGGCATACTATGCCGCTATCGCGATGCTCGTGTCACTCAGCGTCCCCGTGGCTCTCTCACCGTGGCCGGTTGGCCGGCGGTGGCCGCGCGTGGCAGTGGCGATGATTTGTGCGAGCGTGTGGGTAGTCTTCGGCATGCGCCTGTGGATGGCTGAGATCTCACTCGCCGCCGTGCGGCGCGATCTGGATGCCGGACTGGTGGGCGAGGCCGCCAACCAGTATGCCGAATACGAGCATTGGCGCTGGCCCGGCGCCAGCGCGGACCTTTGGTATTCGCGGCGATTGGCACAGATTGCCGGGAGCAGCGCCCAACCGATCGTCCGAGTGCAGGCCTTCCAGCAGGCTGGCCTGGCCGCCCAACGCGCCACCCAAACCACCGAAGCCGCGTTTAACGCTTATTACAACCTGGCGGCATTCTACGCGCGCAAGAACGACTTCGTGCATACTGAGGCGAGCCTGCGCGCCGCCATTTCCTACGCGCCCAACTGGTTCAAGACGCATTGGATGCTGGCCCAGGTCCTGCAGGCTGCATCGCGGCTGAAAGAGGCGGAGATGGAGGCCGCCATGGCCGTGGCGCTGGATGGCGGCAAGCACCCGGAAGTTACAAGTACGCTCGATCGCATTCGCGTCGCGCTGGGAGCCACCCCTATAGAACCAACGCACAAGTAAAATCTTGCGCTTTCGCTTGGTGCCGGTGTGACAGATCGACTAAAATCGAAACGGAGGGAATTATGCGGCCGGTTTGGGTGACTCTGGGGATGTTAGTTTGTGTCTCTCTTGCGCACGCGCAGCCGGCGGTCGGCGCGGGAGGCGTGGTGAACGCCGCGAGTTTTAACGCGAACGGAACAGCCGTCGCTCCCGGTTCGATCATCTCCATCTTTGGCACGAACCTGGCCACCACCATACCCCAACCAGCAACTATCCCGCTATCCACCACGTGGAGCGACGTTACGTCTGTAACCTTCAACAACATCGATGCGGGGCTGTACTATATAAGCGCAGGGCAGATTAATGCGCAGCTTCCGTTTAACGTGCTGCCTGCGGGTCAGACCAGCGGCACGGTGCCAATCGTGGTCACCCGCAGCAATGGAGCTTCGGCCGCGCAGAACGTGACCGTAGCGCAAGCGGCGCCCGGCATTTTCACCGCGAACGCAAGCGGGCTTGGCCAGGCGATCGCCACCGACAACGACGATAACGCGATAGTTGCGCCCGCCGCTTCGATCTCTGGTTTGACAACGCATCCCATCTCAATCAGTTCGGGACACGCGCTTATCGTCTGGTGTACCGGACTCGGCGCGGTGACGCCGCCGCCCGGCAGCCAACCAATCGGCAACTACGTTGCCGCGCCCGCGGTCAATGGCCAGTTCTGGAGCACCGTGCTGCAGCCGACTGTATTAATCGGCGGTGTTGCCGCGACGCCCATCTATTCCGTGCTCTCGCCGCAATTCGTCAGCGAGTATCAGATCGGTGTGGTGCCGGCAACCAACACGCCTATCGGGAGCGCGGTGTCCCTACAGATTCAGATTGGCGGAGTGACCACGACGAACCAAGTCACCATCGCGGTTGCCCCGTAGTCCACCCCCGGCAGCACATGTGGCGCAGACGATTGTCTTATGTCGTCTGCGTTTGCCGATATGCAACAGGGCAGGCCACCAAAACCGATGGCCTACCCCACAGGCGGCCGCGGGTCCCCCGACCCGCGCCGAGCCCCCTGGCTCGGCCGTCGGACCGAGGGTCCGACGCGGGCGGGGGCGCCCGCCCCACCTGTGATTGTCACTGTATTGTGCAGCCTCAATACGTGGAGGTTACCAGGCGTTTCGCCCGCTCCAGATCTCGGGCACGGTCCGCAGCAGAATATGAAAATAGAGCTTGAGCGAACGGTTGCGCGCCAACGCCAGATCCAGGTCGCGGCGCTGCTCGTAGGTCAGGCGGCCGCGTCCCTTGGTCTGCCACAGACCGGAGAGTCCCGGCTTCACGTCCAGCACTTCCGCCGCGTGTCGGCGATAGTACAGCTTCCATTCTGAGTCCGTAACAGGCCGCGGACCCACTAGCGACATTTCGCCCCGCACCACATGTAACAACTGCGGCAATTCGTCTATCGAGTGCCGCCGGCAGAAACGCGCGAAGCGGCTACAAATGCGGTGGTCCCGGACGCCCTTTTTTCGCGGACCGCTCTCATCAACGATGTACTCCACCAATGTAAAGCGCCCCGCGGGCTGCGTGCCCCGCCGCCACATGGTGCGGAACTTCAGCACCCAAAGGGGACGGCCGCCGAGGCCCAGGCGGCGGTGCGCGATCAGCGGAGACGCACGGGAAAGCACGCCGGTCGCGACCGCCACGATCAGCATCAGGGGCGCCAGAGCCGCGAGCAGGCACAGCGCGGCAAGGCGTTCCAGTGCGCTAAGCAGCAGCCATAGGGTTGAATTGTGCTTGCGACCGGGCATTCCACGTTTATTGTTTCGCGTAGTGAGCGCAACCGTGTGGGGAATTCGTAAACAACTTGTGAAAATCGAAGGCCCACACGGAAATTTCCCAAACATTTACAAATCGGCCACACTCCGCGCGGCTGTCCGTCCTATGGTCAAAGCATGCCGGTCACCGAACAAAGCGGCGTACCCGCCTCCGTCACGCGCAGAAAACTCTATGTCGGCATGATCTACGGCCTGTGGAGCCTCATGACGGCGGTGCTCTCCATCCCGGCTGCGATCTATCTTCTCATTCCGCCCAGGCTGCGCAAAATGCCGGAGTGGGCCGAGGCGGGAGATGTATCCAAACTCGAGCCGCGCGTGCCGGTCGAGATGGTCTTTCGCCAGAACCGCGTGGATGGGTGGAAAATCCAGAGCGAAAAGACCACGGCCTGGGTGGTGAAGCTTGGCGACTCCCAAGTGGTCGCCTACGGGCCGCAGTGCACGCACCTCGGCTGCGCCTATCATTGGGACGACAACCGCAGCTACTTTCTGTGCCCCTGCCACACTTCCGTTTTCAGTGTCGACGGCGCGGTGGTCTCGGGTCCCGCGCCGCGCCCGCTCGACCGCTATGAGACCAAGGTGGAGAATGGCAAACTGCTGCTGGGCCCCCTGCACTCGTCGAAGGAGAAGGTGTGAGCTGGCTGGATCATCGCACGGGCATCGAGACCGCCATCCGCAACTTTCTGTACGAAGAGATTCCGTCCTCCAGCGGCTGGCATCAAGTCTTCGGCAGCATCGCCGTCTTCCTCTTTCTGGTACAGGCGTTCACCGGCGCGCTGCTGGCATTTAACTACGCGCCCACGCCCGGCGACGCCTATAACAGCCTGCGCTACATCCTCACCGAAGTCACTGGCGGCCGCCTGATCCGCGGCCTGCATCATTGGGGCGCCAGCATGCTGATCGTAGTAGTCGTGCTGCACATGACGCAGGTATTCCTTTACGGCGCATACAAGAAACCGCGCGAGGCTACCTGGATGGTGGGCGTAATCCTGCTGGTGCTGACCATGGCCTACGGACTGACCGGCTACCTGCTTCCGTGGGACAACCGCGCGTACTGGGGCACCGTCGTCGCCACACAGATCGCCTCCCACATTCCGCTCGCGGGAGCTTATCTGAGCCGCCTGTTGGGCGGAGACAATGCCGTGGGGGTGGTCACATTTGCGCGCTTCTACGGCTTGCATGTGCTGCTGCTGCCACCCGCCACCGGCCTGCTCATTGCCGCGCACGTCTACCTGGTGCGCAAGCACGGTGTAGCCCCCGCGCCCGGCGACGAAGTCAAATCCAGGAAAAAGTTCTATCCGGGGCAGGCGTTCAAAGACACCGCCGCTATCTTCGCCGCGTTCGTGGTTCTGTTCGCGATGGCTGCGGCGGTGCGCGTGCCCCTGGATCGTTTGGCCGATCCCACCGACGCCACTTACATCCCGCGGCCGGATTGGTACTTCCTGTTTCTCTTTCAAACCCTGAAGTTTTTCGATGGCCCGCTGGCGGTGGTGGGGAGCTTGATTCTGCCCTCGCTCGCGGTGCTGGCGCTGCTGCTTGTGCCGTTCCTGGACCGTGGACAGGTGCTGCGCGTTACACGACGGACCGTAGCCATCGGCGTCGTGGCGCTGGCGCTGTTGGGTTGGACCAGCCTGACCGTGGCCGCCATCGTCACCACTCCCACGCCCGACAATACAGTCGCCATCGACTTCAGCGCGCCCACCGATTGGATCGGGCTTTCGCCGCAGGAACTGGCAGGCATCGGATATTTCCGCAGGGAGCATTGCGCCAGTTGCCACAGCCTGGATGGGAAGCCGGAGGCGCCCTCCGGGCCCGGCCCCGATTTGGCGAATGTGCCCGTCAAGAAATCGGCAGCCTGGATGATGGAGCACTTTAAGCACCCCGCCGCCATGGTGCCCGGCAGTTCGATGCCGGCCATTCAGTTGAGCGATGCGCAACTCAACACGCTGGCGGCATTCCTGCTCAAGCTGACGCCGCACAACGCCGGTGCGCTGGCCAACGCGCCGGATTTTGCGGTTGGGGCTGCGCTGTTGTATCAGACGAAGAATTGCGGAAGCTGCCACCAGATCAACGGCGTGGGCATGAAGATCGGCCCTCCGTTGAATGGCTTGGCGCGCCGCCGCACCAAGACGTGGGTGGTGCGGCACTTCGCCAACCCGGAGGCTCTTTCGCCCGGCAGTTTCATGCCCCCTTACCGGTTCTCTGAGCGAGAGACGGATGATTTGATCGCGTATCTATTTACGCTGCCCGATTAGGCCGTTATGTCGCTGAACCTCGAATCCCTTGTGCGGAGCGGCGATTCGAGGCTCCTACGGACACAGCCGCCGCTGTCAGCTTCGGCTGCACTGCATTCACCGTTGTCCGGCCGCCTGAGATCGTGGCGCCCGTGTCACTCGCTGCCGATATCACCGCCCGCACATCAATTCTTCCGGCTGGCACCTACGAGGCGGGCATCCACGCTGTACTTACCCGCTCCCGCCAGCAGCAGAGTGAGCATGATAGCCATTTACACGACGAGCAGCTCTCCGTGATCGGCGCCACGTCCGAAGAACTGGAAGTGATGTATAAATGTCCAGGCGACGGACAGGTTGATCAGGCAAATCAACGCGGGTCGCCAGCCCTGCAATCAGCAGCAGGCTGCAGATCGAGTCAGACAGCATGGCAAACAGAAGGCTGGGGACAGCCCCGATGTGCAAAGGGTCTGGAAAGTGGGCCACGATAGCCGAAAACGTAAATGCTTTTTCCAGCCCATGCTTCAGCAGAAGCGGCAAAACACCGGCCACGCGCAACGCCAGCGGCACTGCATCCTGATTCGCAGGTATGGGGGTCATTCGCAACATATATGACAGGTCATCACCATCCCTTTCGCCGTGCACTACGCCTCGTATCGCGCGCTGTATAAGCCCGAGCCGAGCCAGCGCAACGCCTCGGCCGGCACAGGTTGAGCCGGACCAGCCACGAAGTTCGCCGCGTCGTCGGTACCCGTATACCCGGCGGTCACGGGATACGGAAACAGGGGTAGTGGGTCAATTTGCGTAGCATCGCCTTGGAGGGTCATCTGCGCTATTCCGTCAAGCGTTTTCTGAACAAAGTTTTTGAAAACCCCCGACCGTCTTCCACGTCAACTGGGTGGCTAGGATCTGGCTGAGCCGGGAGCCGTTGTTCTGGAGCGCGCGCAGGTAGATCTGTTCGTCGTAGGGCGTATGATTCTTCCAACAGGCGAACAGCACCCGAATCCATTTGAACGCCAAGGACCGCACCGCCGCGTGGTGACCCTTTCCCTTAGCGATCTGCATATCGTAGAAGGCGCGGGCCCACACGGACTTGGCGATGGAGTGCGCGGCAAACTCGTGTAAGGTCTGGCGCAGAAATTTGGGACAGGCCCAGCGGAAGTGCACCCATTTGCTTTTACCGCTTTGTTGGGTAAGGCCACGATGAGGCGCGGCAGCAGCGCCGGACCCACCCCGGGAAGTGCCTCAAACAAGGCCCTCTCCGGGTGTGTGCTCACCAGTGATGCGATGCGCTTGTCCAACTCGTCAATGTTGGCGCGGAGGGCCCGGATCACAGCTACGATCTGTTTCACAATCGCCGGCCCGGCCTCCAGCATGGCTGTATCGCGGATAGCGGGCGTCGCCTGATAGATGGCCTGGATGCGTTCCTGCATGCGCTTCTCGGAACGGCAATTGTGCTGGACGAAGAAGGTGTGCAGCGTCCCGGGATGGGACTTTTGCAACTCTTCCAAGGTGGGCCAGCGATCCAACAAATCACACCCCAGGGGAGAGTCGATGTCATCGATCCAGTCCAGAACCTGCGGGAAATAGATCTTCAGCCAACCCGTCAGACGGTTGCTGTGACGGGTTTTCTCATCCACCCAGGCCCGGCGCTGTTCCACCAACATTTGCAGCAGACGGGTTTCGGGGGTGTCCGGGTCCAGGCGCCGCAAGCGGTCGCGATGGTGTTCCACCAGATCCAGCAATACGTCGCCGTCCTGGGGATCGCTCTTGGCACCCGACGGATAAAAGGCCTCCCGAAAACGCGCGGAGGTAGTCGGATGCACCGGGTACAAAATCAGGTGCGGGTACTTGCTGAGCTGATACACCACCGCCCCGCGCGACTGTTCCAGGCACACAGCGATGGGACGTCCGCCGAAACGGACATTCAGTTCCGCGGCCCACGCGTCGAGGGCCTCTGGCGTGTTCTGCAACACACCTTCCTGAGACTGCTGGGAATGAGCATCCCGCAGTTTCCAATAGTGTTTCTCGTCTCCCCAGTCGAGACCTACAAAGGCAGCCCAATCCGGCTCGAGCGGGGCGGAGCTCGTGGCATGCGGCATAACGGTAACCTCCTTGACCAACGCAAGCAGGCTGGCCTGGTTCCGTCGAAAGGCCTATAGTAGAGTCTGGAGCCAGACATCATCTGAGGATTCGTCTGGAACCAGGGCATCCCGCTGCTCGATGGACCCTCCAAGACATCGCTTGTCAGCGGGCAATATTCGTAGCAGCGGGACGCCTGCTCAACCCCAGCAATAGCAAATGGTTTGAGCAAAGAGAAGCCCCAGGGTACACTGGTCCCAGGTGGCTCCCCAAGCCTGCCTGATTCAAAAGAATAAAACTTGCGCCTGGATATACTATAGGCGGGCAATTCTGCCCGCAGCCGCCTTTTCAAGGCGGCCAGGGCCGGCTGAAAGCCGGCTGCGGGCAGAATGCCCGCCCCACAGAGCGGCATAGCCGCAACCAAAGAGGCGGCCTGAGAGGCCGCCGCAGGCCGGGGGCCTGCCCCACGAAAAATCGGCGCCAGACTGCGAAGATTCTGAGGAGTTGTAATACAAGATCCAAGCTGGCTGTCACTCTATTATGCGGTTCACCAGCCCATATTGCGCATCTTCTCCAGGATGTCGGTGCTCAATTGCTCCATGCGCGCGGGCTTGCGCTTCAGCGGCGACGGGATGATGGCCGCCAGCCGCGCGGATTCTTCCCGGCGCAGACGCGCCGCTGGCGTGTTGTAGTAGTAACTCGCGGCGGTCTCCGCGCCATAGATGCCCGGCCCCCACTCGATTACATTGAGATACAACTCCAGCACGCGCTGCTTGCCCAGAATCAAGTCGGCGGCCGGAGAGATCGTAAACTCGATGGCTTTGCGCACCACCGATCGGCTGGTCGTCAGAAACAGATTCTTCACCAGTTGTTGCGTGATGGTGGAAGCGCCGCGCCCGAGTTTACCGCGGTCCAGATCGCGGTCCACGGCTTTGTGAAGCTCGGTCCAGTCGATGCCATGGTGCTGGTAGAATCGCTCGTCTTCCGACGCGATCGCGGCGTGCTGCAACTCTTTCGAAATGCGGCCGAGCGGCACGAAGACATAGCGCTTGCGATACGGGCGCCCGTGGATCCTGGCCTGCACGCGGCGCTGGATCTGCACCATGGTTGTAGGCGGGTCGATCCACTTCAATCCCACCAGCGCGGCTATAACCAAGGCGTAAAAGCCCACCACCACCGCGCCGACCCAGAACAAGATGCGGCGCCACAGACTGCGTTTGCGTTTCACTTTGACGGAAGGTCTCCGCAGCGCGCTACCACTCCACGGCCTTCCCAGGCTCCAGCGCCCAGACTTCAGTATCCGCCAGATCGCCGATGAGCGCCGCCAGTTGCTCCGGCCGCCCCGTCAGCGCCGGGAAGGTCCCGAAGTGCATCGGCACGACTTTCTCCGGCCGCAGCATCCGGCACGCCACCGCGGCCTCCCGGGGGCTCATGGTGTACAAATCCCCGATGGGCAGAAAGGCCAGATCCGGAGAATACAACTGCTCGATCAATTGCATGTCGGTGAAGACGTTGGTGTCGCCGGCGAAGTACAGCGCGCGGCCATCTTCAAATCGCAGCACGTAGCCCGCGGCCTCGCCGCCGTAGACGATCTTGCCGTCGTCCAGGATGCCGCAACTGTGTACGGCGTGGGTCATGGTGAAGGTCACCGCGCCGGCCTGCTGCGAGCCGCCCTTGTTCATCGGGCGCGTATTCGACACGCCCTGGGATTCGAGCCAGTGACAAGTCTCGAAGATCCCCACCACGGCCGGTGAGAACTCCTTCGCCAGGGGCACCGCGTCGTGGATGTGATCGAAATGCCCGTGCGTGATCGCGATGGTGTCTACGCGCTCGATCTTGTAGCCCTGCGGGTAGGCGGGGTTGCCCTCGGTCCACGGATCCATCAGGATCGTTTCGCCCGAAGGCAGGCGGAATTGAAAAGTGCCGTGTCCAAGCCAGGTGATTTCCATTTAGTCTCCTATACTGATGATAACGCGCCAGTTGTCTATACACATGAATATTGCCTGCAATAGGCGTACAATGGCGAGAAGCGTACAATAGGGTACGAAATGACTTTCGCACTGAACAGAGTCGCCGCCTTCTCCCTCCTGCTGTTTCGCATTGCGGGTGTGGCGGGTGCTGGCTCCAAGGATAAGGCCCCCTGCAAAGCGTTTTTTGTAGCCGTTGAGCAGGATGAGGTCACTGTCAATTTGAAGATGGTTGGCTTAAACAAACCGCAAAACGACTGGTACAGAAAGAACGGCAATCAAAAAGAATTTGGCGGGGTGTGCTTAGTCAATGCGAACGAGACAGGAGAACGGGTTGCCTTGGAGTCCGGCTCCGAAGAGTTCATCAGCCGCATCGTTGGTGATTCCCCGCTTTATCTGGTCTCTTGGGAAGAGCATCGAGTCTTCGTCCCTGACAGTCAGGGCGGGCATTATGCCTTTTCGTCAAACGGAACTCTGTCCAGGTGGGACAGCAGCAAGCCGAATGGACAGAACTTCATTACATTCGGTCCAGTCCATAACACTAATCGGACCATCCTTTCTTCTTCTTCCGTCTCCCTGCTTAAAGAGGCCATAAAGCAAATCCGGCGCAAGGAGGGGCTGTAGCATCATAAAGGGAACCGATGAGCACACGTTTTCGCCAGAAGTCGTGCCTTTTCTGCGGATGCACGCTCCGCTCGAAGAAGACGAAGGCGGGCGGTAAGAGCAACGAACACATCATCCCCAACTGGTTAATCGACTATCTTGATGTTCGGGCATCACGATCACTCCCACCGTAACGGAAGTCGCCTCTGGCCGGATCGTTGATGTGAGGGAACACGCCGTTTCCGCCTTTGTCGCTGGAACAGTCTGCGGGGTGTGCGACAACGGCTGGATGAGCCATTTGGAACGCCAAGCGAAGCCGGTCTTGATTTCCCTGATCGAAGACCCACGCCGCTTGGAGCAACTGGACATTGAACAGCGAGCGCTGATCGCACAGTGGACGCTGAAAACAGCCGCCATGCTAAACCGGGCGTCCGCTTACAGCGCTCCTGACTATCCGAAGTCTCGCCCGGTGCCAGACAATCACCTACGAGAGATCATGAATGGGCGATTGCCTTCCGGGGTCGCAATTGTAGGCTCTGGCTATCCATCATCCAAGCCGTTGGATTGGGTTCAATTCGGAACCTGGATTACGCCGTCCAACAGCATTGAATTACTCCAAGAGGACCTGAATCGGAGCTACAAAATTGCCTTGGCCTTTCGTGGTCTCGTGCTGGCCGTCGTTTACTATCCGTCAGCGGAGTACCACTACGCCGTCATCGAAGTGCACTATGTTCCGCTGTGGGTAGGTGATAGGAGTATGATACCGATTCCCCTGCCGCTGGACGATTCGCAATCCCTCACCGACTCGCCAGTTCTTGAAGTGCTGCTGCGGAATATTTTTGTCCTGTCAAAGACTTGGGTTGAACTAGTGGGAAATCTGTCTACCACCGGATTCATTTGGGAGCCGTGATGCCGTTTGTCATTGCCGCCCAACGAATTCAGCCTCATCAAAATGCGATACGGTGGATGGTAGTGGCATCCGGGAACACCATTACCCAGACCGCATCAATTGGAATGAGACCGCCGATGCTGATTTTCGTGGTGTCGCTAACCTGTCTTTATTTCTCTCTTTTACAAAAAGCCTGTCGCAGTGCAGCACGAACCAACCCGAACGCTGGTTTGTTCCATTCAGCCGGGTGTTCGTGGAGATATTTTGCCACAACCGAGGTAAGTTGTCTTGCCGTTATGCCATCACCGATGCAATACTCGACATCCGAAGAATCGGCTACAGCGGTAACATATCCGAGGTAGACACCGAAACCTGTCAGCAGTGTAATGTCATCGCTTCTTGAAGACTCCCACTGCTCCCACGCCTTCATATCACTAACGAGTTTGTTGCCATCATACAACGCTGCTTTGGCAACAGTGGAGCTGCAAAGCAAAAACGATGCTGCAATTCCGGTCCCAATAATCCTTATTAGGCTCATTTTTCCCTTTCGTCGCAGTCTTCATCCCGAATGATAGCAGAAGCAAACGATCTCTTTGGTTAACCGATATGACAGTGCTTGGTTGTGCAAGGGACGCCGCTACAACACGCCGATGACGCATAGCGCATGGCGTCAAAGATCAGCCGGGGCGAACGGGTGAATTCGTCGGAGCCGGTGAGAAATGGCGCTACAGGGCGCTCCAGGCGGGCGTTGTCGCCGGGGATGTTGGCGGTCTGGCGGCTGATGCGGATTGAACTGAGAGGCGCTGTGAGCGTTCTGCGGCCAAACTGGAGGGCGCTGGCGGCGGTGTTAGGAAATGATCGAAGCCATCTTGTTTTTTGGAGGCGTGTACAATACACGTACAGTGATTGCCGCTTTTGACGGCTTTTGCGCTTTGTCAGGTTATTGAAAACAAGGCAAATCGTTGATTCTTGGTGCTGACGGGCCATTCCAGGTGATTTCCATATCAGTCGTCCTCATACCAGTTGTAGCGCACGGGCTTGCCGTCCAGGTTCCACTCTTGTGGAGTCATGCTGTCCGTCCAATGCAACGGAGCGGCGGGTGAGTGCGTGTGTGCGGCCTCCGCCATCGCGGCCTTGATCGCCGGCTTGTGCTCCGCCTGGATCGCCGCCGGATCGACGGAGATGAATAGCGCCGTGCCGCTGCGGGCCACCAGGTCGAGCCACTGCCGGGTTAGGCTCCAGGGGATGTCGCTGGTCACCGGAACGCAATCCGCATCGGCGGCGAAGAAGGTGTTGTGTTGCGCCATGCGGAACGCCAGCGTGTTGACGCCCATCTTGCGCGTGCGGCTCCACTCCCGGCCGCTGGTGTCGTCGCCGATGCGCTGCGCCTCCACCAAGCCCGCCGCCAGGTGACCGATCGTGTTGCAACCCAGCAGAACCGCGTCGCCTGCGCCGCGGCGAATGGCGCGGTACAGATCCAATACGATTTCGGCGGTGGTCTTGCCGCGATCGTGGAAGTGCCAGCCGGCGTCGGTCAGGTCCGGGCCCATCTGAAAGCCCCAACGGCCGGTGAGGTCAAAAGTGGAGTAGTCGTGCTTGATCAGCTCGTAGCCCCAGCCGCGGATGGTAGCGATGCTCGCGCCGATGTAGTCGAGCGCTTCCGGAATAGTGGGGTCCATCACGATCAAGTCGCCCTTCGGACGGCCGCCCGCGGGGGGCAGCCGCCAGTTCTCGGCCCGCCTTTCCGTGGTCAGGACCGGCCTGAGCCAGATGCCCGGCCGCACGCCCAGGTTTTTCATCTGGCTGGCCAATGCCGCCATGTCGGGATAGCTGCTGGTGGTCTGGCTCACCGGGCCGGCGCCTTCGGGTGCGGCGCCCCAACCCATGTCGATCACCGCAAACGGGCGGTTGCCGGAGTCCGCCGGCATGAGTTCGGCGAGCAGTGCGGCATCCTTCAGGCTGGCGGCAGCCGAGGTGTTCTGCCCGTATGCGTAATACCAATTGTTGCTGCCATAGATGGGCTTCGCGGGCAGGATCGGCTTGTCGCACATCACGCGGCAAAACGCTCGCGCGGCGTCCAGCGGTGACTCGCCGGGATGTCCTTTGCGGAAGACAATCGTGGCGGCTTCCAGACGGCGCTCGCCCAGTTCCACTCCTCCACCACCGTTGCCGATATCCAGCCACAGCGTGATTCCGCCCGCGTCCGCCTGCCAGGAGCAGATGGAGGCCGCGCCGGTCTTGACCCCGTAGCCGTGTGTCGCCCGGCCATTCGAGGCGAGAAAGTACCACGGCATCAAGCGGTCGCCCGCCAGGCCGCGCCACTCCAGGTCGCCATAGGAGCGCTCCCAGTGGTCGCCGAGGAACCGGCATTCGACGGGAAACTCTCCGTGCCAGCGCAAGCGGAGGCGGGTCAGCCTGGTCCGCGGCGCGGTCACCAGAATCGCTAGCTCCGTTCCGCCTTTACGCAGTTCCGTGGCGACTTCGATATCGTCCCGTTGCCATCGCTGGCCCGAGCGAGTCAACTGCAGGCGGGCCGATGTGCCCTCGGCAAACGCCGTCGCCTTGTCGGGCGGGCGCAGGGGATGGGGCGCGGGGAAACTCGGCTCTGCCGCGCGTCCGGTGGCGCCCGCCGCGGCGGCGCCTACGCCCATCAGGAACGACCGCCGTCCGGGCAAGTGATCGGTGTTCATCAGAACGAATAATAGCGCGCTTTCCGCGCTTTCCGCGGGGCTAAAGCCCCGCGCGGCTGAAGTCCGCCCTCCAGCGCGCTTAAGCGCGCTTACAATGGTTGTTCGAACTCTCGAACCTCATGAACCAGGAAGAACGATTGCGCGCCTTTCGCGCGAGTTATCCCAACCGATCGCTGGCGGTGGCCGGCGTCGCATGGAAATACCGGATTTGCGGCGCGGGCGCACGGGCGCTCTTGATGCTGCCCGGTGGCGAACTGGTCAACGACATGCGTACCCTCGCGTCGAGTCGCTCGACGACCTGGCAGATGGCGTCGACGCCATTCTGGATGCCGAGAGCATCGCCCGCGTCTCGGTGCTGGGGGCATCTTTCGGAGGGGCCGTCGCCCAGTGCATGATCCGACGCCAACCTGACAGGATCGAGCGGCTGATTTTGTCGAACACGGGCGTGCCGATGGGGCATCTGGTCCGCGGCCGCAAGATCGCCAATGCGGTCCTGTCGTCGATTCCCTGGCCGGTGCTGCGCGGTCTGCTCACCAAGAGCATCATCAAGCTATTGGGCGCGCCGGCCGCCGAGCTTCCGTTCTGGCGAGAGTACACGAAAGAGCTATTCACCACCGAACTGACCAAGGCGGACGTGATGGCGAACCTGCGGATTCAGCTCGACTATCACCAGCGCTACCGTTTTCAGCCGGCGGACCTGGCGGCGTGGCCCGGCAAGGTTTTCGTCATCGAGTCGGATAATGACATTTTCAACGCCGAGCGCCGCAAGGCCCTGCGCGATACCTATCCGCAAGCGCCGGTACACACGTTCCACGGCGCAGGACACGCGCCCGCGTTCAGCCGGGCAGCCGAGTATCTGGAAGTGCTGGGGCGATTCCTTTCAGACGCCGCGGGCGAGCCGGCCCGCTAGCAGGCGGTAGACTGCCGGATTGAATACCAGCCCGACATGCGTGCCGGCTACCTCGAAATCGATCTGGGGATCGCCCGTGATGCAATAATGCCAGTCCACGATGCCGTCGCTCCTGGTGTAAACGGCGGTTTGCGCCACATCGCTGGGGAATTCGGCCTTCAACGATGAGATGAACTCGCAAGTGCAATCCTCGGTATAGCAGCCGGGCAGAATGTGGCCGGCATGCTCACGCAGGATGCCATTGCGAATGGCGTCGCTGGCCCGCAGCACGTTGGGGTGCGCCGCCGTCCCGCGAAACGGAGAGCCTAAGGTGGTGACCGACGCGACCTGGTCGGGCCGCTGCGCCGCCACGGATCGCGCAATGATTCCGCCCAAGCTATGGCCGACCAAGTGTACCTTGCGGCCGGTAGCGTTGAAGGCACGCTGCACGGTATCGTTCAGGCGGCGGCGAATCAGCAGGTTGGGGCATTCCGCGTTCCAGCCGATGCCCGAGAAATACGACCGGTAGCCGACGGTGCGCAACCAGGAAAACAGTTGGCCGAGGTAGGCATCCGTCCCCAGGAAACCGGGAATCAGGATCACAGCTTCGCCGTGGCCGTGCGGCACGCCCAGCCCATAGAAGACGGACGTCAGCCTTAACTGCACCAACTCGAAGCCGACCAACAACTCCTGCCACATGGGGACATCGGCGGCCTGACGCCCATGGACGGAGTAGCTCTGACCGGTCATGGGTCTCAGTGTAACCGATTTTGGCGCAGCAATTTCCAGAAGGCGCGCTGCAGTCTTCTGACCTCTGTCTGTCTGTGACAAGCCGGCTAAACGCCGGCTGCGGGCAAAATTGCCCGCCCCACAATCAGTGG
Source organism: Bryobacteraceae bacterium (assembly GCA_049520215.1). Classification (GTDB taxonomy): domain Bacteria; phylum Acidobacteriota; class Terriglobia; order Bryobacterales; family Bryobacteraceae; genus Bog-159. The sequence goes on from JBEKPZ010000092.1 coordinate 30,966, forward strand.
CTGGGCTGTCTTCTGACTTCTGACTTCTGTCTTCTGACTTCCGGTTCTTGGCCTTACCCGTGGAACCCGGCCACGTCGTAGGACATCAGAACCAGGTCTTGCGTATGCCCTTGCCGATCGACGACCCAATCGGCCAGGAGGGCTTCCAGTGGAAGCCGAGGCGTTCGAACAAGTGGCGGGCGCTCGACTGCGCCGACGCCACGCGCACCACGATCCGCTGCAAACCCAGGTCGTGGGCTATGGAAAAGACTTCGTGGCCGAGCAGGCGGCCCACCCCACGGCCGCGCTGGCCCGGCGCCATCAACAGGCGGATTTCGCCCAGATGGCGCGTCCAGCGCGCTTGGCCGTGGTGCAGGCTGCTATAGCCCAACAGCTTGCCGCCCTCTTCGGCGAGCACCGTGATGTTGCGCCCGTTCTGCAGGTCGCCCATCCAGTGATCGAGACCTTCCGGCGTGGTCACATCCACCAGAAGGAAGAAGAGGTCGTCTTCCGGTTGCGCGCGCATGAAGGCCAGGAACGCTTCGCGGTCCTCCGGCGTCATCAGGCGGAGGGTTATGCTGGCGTCCCCGACGCGCGCGGTGTAGGGAAAATGCCGCTGTGCGATAGCAGATTCAGGCATGGCGCATCCTTGTGGGTGTCTACTTCTTGCGTCCGGCGTGGGCGTGCGCGGGCGTGTGCGTGTGCGTCGGAGGCGGCAGGAAAGGCTTCATCGCCACATCCAGCAACGACTTTTGCGCGTTGATGAAATTCTCAACGCCCTTGCGCGCAAACTCACCCAGAGTCGTGGAAGGCTCGGGTGACGGCCGGACGATCTCCTGCGCGGTCTTCACGGCGCCTTCAATCTCGTGGGTGGCCAGATCCAGCAACTTCTTCTGCGAGTCCACGAACTTGTCCATGCCTTCCTTGGCCAGTTCGGTGATCTTCACGCGCGTGGCCGGCTTCACCCCCTTATGGGCCTTGCCATTAGGCTCCGCACGCGTGACATCCGTAACCAGATCCAGGAACTTCTTTTGAGTATGCACGAAATTATCCACACTCTCGCGGGTGATCTCGGCTAGGTCCTTGCCTTCGAAAGCCTTGCCTTCCTTGATCGCCTCCACGACGGCATGGCTCTGCTGATTCACCATGTCCAAGTACTTCTTCTGCATGGCGACAAATGCGTTCACTCCCTCGCGGATCGCATCGGTCATGGCGGCCGGCCGCCCCGAGAGGCCCAGGCCTTCCTTCACGCCGGTTTGCATGAGGGAATTCTCCTCGGCGGCGAGGTCCAGCAGGATTTTTTGCGCTGCGACAAAGTTGGCCAGGGTTTGGCCCGCGATCTCCACCATCCCGGTCAGGGGCCGGAGGGGCGAGAAGTTTACCCGCTCACGCACGAAACCCAGCGTGAGGGAATTCTGCTGTGCGGCCAAATCCAACAGAATCTTCTGCGTAGCGACGAAACTTTCCATTCCTTGACGGGCCCAGTCGGCCAGCGTCGAAGCTGCCTCGGAGGCATAAGCCGCGGGGCTAGACTTTGTATCGTTCTCCATGATATACTCCTTGGTAATGCTGCATTGCAGCATCCAAATTGAGTATAACCCCGCAGCTTCGGCCTGTCAAGGATTTTCGGATTATATTATCGTGTTATGCCTGAACGCAAAGTGGTCGTCAAGAAATACGAAAACCGGCGCCTCTACGACACCGCCGCCAGCCGCTACGTCAACCTGGACGATGTAGCCCGCATGGTACGGGAAGGCGTGGAAGTGCAAGTGGTGGACGCCCGTTCCGGCGAGGACCTCACGCGCGTGATCCTCACCCAGGTGATCATGGAGGACGCCAAAGGGCACGAGTCCGGCCTGCCCCTGGATTTGCTGCGCAAGCTGATCGTGGCCTCCGACCGCGCCACGCATGAATTCCTGACGTGGTATCTCACCACCGTCACCGATATGTATCAGAAGGCCCAGAGCGCTTTGCAGGCGCGCCCGCTGGATGTCGTGCGCAACCTGTTCAGTTCGCAGCCGTTGGCGCCGCCGCCAGCCCAGGTGCCGGAGATCGAAACGCTGCGCCTGCGCGTGCAGGAATTGGAAGATCGCCTGCGAGCGGAGGAGCGCAAGGCCGCCGCCAAACGCAAGCCCGCCAGAAAACGCGCGGCAAAGCAAATACAACCCAGGCAAATATAACAGTTGACAGACGGCCCGCAGTCTGCAAGATTATTCAGACAAGGGGGACGCCATGGAAACCGTCCGTTCGATGCTGCGGCACAAAGGGTCCGACATCTTTTGGGTGACGCCGGAGGCTACCGTATACGAAGCCGTCGCCATGATGGCCGACAAGAGCGTGGGCGCCTTGTTGGTGCTTTCGGGCGGCAAATTGGCCGGGATCGTCTCCGAGCGGGACTACGCCCGCAAGGTCATCCTGAAGGGGAAACACTCCCATGAGATGCAGGTCAAGGAGATCATGACCAGCCCGGTATTCACCGTGTCGCCTGGCCATTCGGTAGAGGATTGCATGCGCGTGATCACGGCGCACCGCATCCGTCACCTGCCGGTAATGGACGGGGACGCCCTGTTGGGTATGATCTCGATCGGCGACGTGGTGCGTTCGATCATCTCGACGCAGGCCCACGCCATCGACCAGTTGAGCGGCTACATCGAAGGGCGCTACCCGGCCTGAGGTTTGGTGGGGCAGGCCCTCGGCGTGCGGCGGCCTCTCAGGCCGCCTCTTTATTGTTGCGGCTGCCCTGCGGTAGAAACGGTAGAATAGAAGTGTTGGCTACCAATGAGCCAGGTCACATTTTCAGTACCGGATGAGATCGTGCTTGCCTTGAAGGCAACACCGGAAGCCCTTGCGTCCAGGATTCGATTTGCTGCGTCCGCCAAGCTGTACGAGATGGGCCAGCTTTCGTCCGGCGCCGCCGCGCAGCTCGCCGGCGTCCCAAAGCCATATTTCCTCAGCAGGCTGGCGGATTATGGCGTGAACACGTTCGACCTCAGCGAAGAGGAGTTAGCCCACGATCTCAAGAACGCGTGAGGCGATCTGCGATACTTCTCCTATCCAGTACTTGCACCAGATCGGTTTCCTCGATTTACTTCCCGAGTTCTACTCCCGCACCATCATTCCACCGGCTGTCGCGGACGAGTTAGAGCGGGGCCGGTCGATGGGCATCGATTTGCCTAACGTTCGCGCGCTGTCCTGGATCGCGATTCAGAGCCCGGAAGGCTTGGATAAGGTACCGACAGCGCCAGATCTGGATGCCGGAGACACGGAAGTGCTGGCCTTGGCAATGCAAGTTCCGGGCGCCTTGGTCATCATGGATGAGCGAATTGGGCGGTTGTACGCCGCGGCGTTGAAGTTAACCTTCACAGGCACGCTGGGTATCCTATTGCGCGCCAAAGCGGAAGGGCGGATTCCGCGGATCGAGCCGTTGCTCGGACATCTCGCCGGTTTGGGATTCCGATTGTCGGCGAGAACGCACGCGGCCGTCCTCAAGCAGGCCGGCGAAGGCTCCGCATGACGGCCCACCTTCGCCGTCCCGTTCTGGGGATTCTGATTGACAGAAACCGCTCCCTGACGGTCGCGGCTCAGTAAGCCTTGCGAAATCAAAGTGACTGTTACCGAGCCGCGACCGTCAGGAAGCGGTTTCCCCAAAACGGTTAAGCGCCCAAGTACCCCTGCCAGGAGCGTCCGGCCGGGCACCGCATGATACGATATGCAGAACAATCGATTCTAAGGAGTGCATCATGCCCGGCGTATACAAAGTCACCGAGGTCGTAGGAACGTCCCCCGTCAGCTTCGCCGAAGCCGTAAGAGCCGCGGTCGCCGAGGCGGCACATACCATCCGTCATATGGCGTGGTTCGAGGTCGTCGAACAGCGCGGCAGGATCGCGGATGACAAAGTGCAGGAATTCCAGGTCACCGTGAAAATCGGCTTCAAGATCGAGCGATAGAAGACTTTATCCTCGCGCGCCAGCCCCCGTGAACCTCCCGCCCACTGTGGCCGCAACAGCCCAGCTTGACGGGTGCTAAAATGAAACCGTACAATTAATTCACGAGAAGGCCCTGTTCCGGGAAGAGGTGCGTATGGTCCTAAAAAGCGGTTTGTGGTCCTGTGTTTCCCTCGGTTTGATGCTGGCCGGGAATGCGCTTTGCCAGACTCAGACACCGGCTCCAACAGACGATCAGAAGAAGGCGGATGCCGCTCCGGCGCGCGAAACGATCGCCAAGCCTCTGACCGACAAAGAGAAGAAAAAGCGCGCCGAAAAGCTGCGCAAAGAGCTGGAAACCCCGTACAAGAAATGGCTGAACGAGGACGTGGTCTATATCATCACCGATGAGGAAAAGACCACCTTCAAACGCCTGGCCACGGACGAAGAGCGCGAACAGTTCATCGAGCAGTTCTGGCTGCGCCGCGACCCCACCCCCGACACCGAAGAAAACGAGTTCAAGGAAGAGCACTACCGGCGCATCGCATATTCCAACGACCACTACGCTTCCGGCATCCCCGGCTGGAAAACGGATCGCGGCCGCATCTACATCGTTTACGGTCCGCCGGACGAAATCGAGTCGCATCCCTCCGGTGGCACCTACGAGCGGCCCATGGAAGAGGGCGGCGGCGAAACGTCCACCTACCCGTTCGAGCAATGGCGCTACCGCTACATCGAAGGCATCGGCACCAACATCATCATCGAGTTCGTCGATCCTACCATGTCTGGCGAGTACCACATGACCATGGACCCCTCCGAAAAGGACGCCCTCACCTACGTTCCCGGCGCCGGCCTCACCCTGATGGAGCAGATGGGCATGGCCACCAAAACACAGCGCTTTCAGAATACCGATGGCACGCACCTGGGCCAGGCGTTCGGCGGTTCGTCGGAAAGCATGATGGAGTTCAGCCGCCTGGAGCAGTTCTCGAAACTGCAAAAGCCGCCGGCCGTGAAGTTCAAGGATTTGGAAGATGCCGTCACCAGCAAGATCACCTTCAATATCCTGCCGATGAAGGTGCGCGCCGATTTCTTCCCGCTCACGGAAGCCTCCGTTCTCACCTACATCACGCTGCAGTTCGAAAACAAGGACATGCAGTTCCAGGCCAAGGACGGAGTGGAGAAAGCGTCCGTCAACATCTTTGGCCGCATCACCACCATGACCCGGCGCATCGTGCAAACCTTCGAGGATACGGTCACCGTCGACTGCCCCAACGAGATGCTGCAGGCCTACGCCCAGCGCTCTTCGATTTACCAGAAGAACATTCCGCTGCCGCCTGGCACGTATCGCCTCAATGTGGTGGTGAAGGACATCGTAGGCGGCAACATGAACAATTACGAGACGGCCTTGAATGTGCCGCATGTGGACAACGAAAAGCTGATGTCCAGCACCATCGTGTTGGCCGACCTGATCGAAAAGGTCCCCACGCGCAGCATCGGGGTGGGCCAGTTCGTGATCGGTACCACCAAGGTTCGGCCGCGCGTGACGGAGAGCTTCAAGCGCGACGAGAAGATGGGCATCTTCCTTAAGCTGTATAACTTCGGGCCGGACGAGAAGACCCAGAAGCCCAGCGGACAGATCGAATACCAGGTGGTGAAGAACGGCAGCAATGAGAAGATCTTCGAGTTTACCGAAGACATTGCCAGCCTGCCGGGCGCTTCCGCCTCGCAGGTCACCGTGGAGAAGCTGCTGCCTTTGCAGAATCTGACGCCTGGGCAATACACGCTGAAGTTGAAGATCACGGATAAGAACCGGAACCAGACGCTGACGCCCAGCGCCCAGTTTACGGTAACCTAGCGCTTCGGGATACGTCCCAATTTCGGATAGCCCCGTGATATGCTAAACGTCACCGGACGATGACTACAAGGACCCATATCTCGGTATCGAGCGTGGTTCTTGGGTTGGTGTGCCTGGCGGCGGCCGGCCCGGTTCCCGGAGCTGTGTCCGTCTCGCTGTCGGGAGCCATTGCCGGTTCGGTCACCAATGTCGACGGCGTGCCGCAGATGGGCGCGCTCGTTATGCTGTTTAACCGGCAGGACGGGCTTTCCCAGAAGGCCTTCACCAACGAGAAGGGCGCCTTCACCTTTGCGGGCCTGCTGCCAGATATCTACTCCATCCGCGTGACGCTGGCCAGCTTCGTGCCGGCCATCAAGAATAACATCCTGGTCCAGCCCGGCATGCGCAGCGTGCTGAACGTGAGCATGGCCGCCCTGTTCAGTTCCATCCATCTGGTCTACCCGATTGAGCCGGCTTTCATGAACGACGACTGGAAGTGGGTCTTGCGCACGGCCGGCTCCACGCGCCCCGTGATGCGCATGCTGCCCGGCGTCCCGGCGGATCGCCTAGCAGCGCCGCCTGAGGATGCCGAGAAGCCGCATCGCACGGTTTTCTCCGATACCCGCGGCTTGCTAATGTTTTCGGCTGGCGATGGGACCCCGGTGGCGGGTTTCGGCAGCAGCGCGGATATGGGCACGGCGTTCGCCTTGGCCACCTCGCTGCTGGGCAGCAACCAGTTTCAGTTTGCCGGCAATGTTGGCTCCGGCGCGCAGTCCGGTATTCCGTCGGCCGCTTTCCGCACCACCTACAGCCGGACCGTGGGTCCCGCCAGTCCGCAGGTGTCGGTCACCATGCGGGAACTGTTCCTGCCCGACCGCATGGGGCTCGCCATTTTCGGCTCGGAGGGCGGGGTTCCCATGCTGCGCAGCATTTCGGCCAATCTCGACGACCACACGCGCATCACCGACGACCTCTCGCTGCAGTATGGGATGGCCCTCGACGCGGTTTCCTTCAACGACCACCTGAGTTACTTCAGCCCCTATGCCAGGCTGACTTATTCGCTCGGCACCGCCGGCGATATCGAATTCGCCTTCACCTCCGGCAACGCCCGCCCGGACTTGGGGGCGCCCAGTGCCGCGGACGATCCGCTGCAACGCGATATCGGCGCGCTGGCGCTGTTTCCCCTGGTATCCTTGCGCGCCGGACGGGCGGGCGTGCAGCAGGGCGAAGATCTCGAGGCCGGATACTCGCGCGCCATGGGCTCCCGCAGGTTTGGCGTGACCGTTTATCATGAGGCGCTCAGAAATCTGGCTCTAACGATCGCGTCGCCGGAAGGCTTCCTGCCCGTCGGAGACGTCCTGCCGGACTTCTTCTCGGGCACCGCGATGTTCGACGCCGGCAATTTCTCGTCCATGGGATATATCGCATCCGCCACTCAGAACGTGGGCGACCACATCAGCGCCACGGTGATGTATGGGTCGACGGGCGCGCTCACAGCCGATCGCAGCGAGGCGGTGAGCAGCAATCCCGACGAACTGCGGGACATGATCCACTCCGGGCGGCAGCAATCCATGACTGTTCGGGCCGTGGCAACCAGTCCGCACACAGGCACGCACGTCGCCGCCAGCTACCAGGTAGCCGACGGCCGCTTTAGCGTGCCCGAGCCTATATATTCCACCAACAGTCTGCGGCCCCAGCCGGGACTGAACGTCTATGTCCGCCAAGCCATCCCCATCTTGTCCAGCCTTCCGTGGCGCATGGAAGTTACCGCCGATCTCCGCAATCTCCTGCAACAAGGCTATCTGCCGCTCACGGCGGTGGATGGCTCCCGCTTGGTGCTGATGGAGAACCCCCGCATGTTTCGGGGTGGCCTGAGCTTTATTTTCTAGTGTAGTGCCCAAGAATTAGCTGTACAGTTCCGGTGCCCGGCGCAGACGATCGTTGTTTGTCGTCTGCGCACCGTGCTCACGCTCGGCAGGCCACGAAAAACGATGGCCTGCCCCACATCGTACTCGCAAATTGAAACCTTCGAGGGCGCTCGCTCGTAGTATCCCAAGACGTGCATATCCAAATTCAGAATCTGTCGAAAACCTACCCCAACGGCGTCAAAGCCCTGGACAAGGTCTCGCTGACCATACCCTGCGGCATGTACGGATTGCTGGGTCCCAACGGAGCCGGTAAGTCCACGCTGATGCGCACGCTGGCCACTCTGCAGGACCCCGATTCCGGCGGCGCGGCGTTCGGCGGGATCGATATGCTGCGGCAGAAGGATGAGGTGCGCCAGCTTCTCGGATACCTGCCCCAGGATTTCGGCGTCTACCCACGCATTTCCGCGCAGGACATGCTCGATCACATCGCCCTGCTGAAGGGCATGGCCAACACCGGCGAACGCAGGCAGCGGGTGGCCGCCATGCTGCAGCGCTGCAATCTTTACGACGTGCGCAAGAAGTCCCTGACCGGTTTCTCGGGCGGCATGCGCCAGCGTTTCGGCATCGCCCAGGCGCTCATCGGCAATCCCCAATTGCTGATCGTGGACGAGCCCACCGCGGGCCTGGACCCCGGCGAGCGCAACCGCTTCTACAACCTGCTGGCCGAGGTCGGCGAACAGGTGATCGTGATTCTTTCCACCCACATTGTGGAGGATGTGACCGATCTTTGCACCAACATGGCCATCATCCACGAGGGCCGCGTGTTGTATGAGGGCACACCCGACAATGCCATCGCGGGCCTCGGCGGGCGCGTGTGGCAGCGCTCCATTGCCAAGTCCGAACTGCCCGAGTATGAGAGCCGCTGCCGGGTGATTTCCAACCGGCTGGTCGGCGGGCGGCCGTTGCTGCACGTGTTGAGCGAGGAACCGCCGGGCGACGGCTTCGCGGCCGGCGTGCCCGATTTGGAAGATGTATTCTTCACCCGCATCCGGGGTTGGAACTAGGAGCGGCCATGCTGCGGCACATCATCGCATTTGAAATCCGCTACTGGCTGCGCTCCTGGATGCTTTGGATCTTCCTGCTGATCATCGCCGCCTTGATCTTCGCGGCGGCCAGCACCGACAACGTCACCATCGGCGACTCGCTGCAGAACACCTACCGCAACGCACCGTTCGTGATAGAAAACTTCTACTCGTTCATCGGCCTGTTGACGCTGCTCATGACTACGGCGTTCGTCAATTCGGCGGCGGCGCGCGATTTCAGCTATCGCACGCACGAAATCATTTTCTCCACCCCGTTGCGCCGCCGGGATTATCTGCTGGGCCGCTTCATTGGCGCCACGCTGGTGTCAATCGTTCCGATGCTGGGCGTCTCCATCGGTATCCTGCTGGCCAAGTATATGCCGTGGGTCGAGCCGGAACGCTGGGGGCCGGTGCATTGGGCGGCGCATCTCGATGGCATTCTGGTGTTCGCCCTTCCCAACGCGATCTTCATGGCGGCGGTTTTGTTCGCCATCGCGGTGCTGGCGCGGAACGAGATTGTGTCGTTCATCGGCGCCCTGCTGATCTTGACCGGGTATGGGGTGGCCGACGCTTTGACTCAGAACCTGGAGAAGGAACGGCTGGCGTCGCTTCTCGATCCATTTGCCATTCGCGCCTTCAGCGTGGCCACCAAGTATTGGACCGTGGCGGAGAAAAACACGCAGGCCATTGGCTTCACCGGGATGTTGCTTTGGAACCGGTTGTTGTGGCTGGCGGTGGGCGGCCTTGTTTTCGCGTTCGCCTATCGCCGGTTCAGCTTCGCGGAAAAGCGCAAGAAGGTCAAGGCCGCCGAAATGGCACCCGCCATTTCCGCTTCACTCGCCGATGCGGGTCCTCGAGGACCCGCGCAGGACTGGAGTCCCGCCCCACGTGCGCACCGCTGGCGCCAGTTCATCGCGTCCGTCCGCGTGCAGTTTCTGGGCGTCGTCAAGAGCACCTCGTTCATCGTCATCTTGCTGGCCGGCCTTCTCAACTCGATTCCCTCCCTGGCTCTCAGCGCGCGCGAAGCTTTCGACGGCACCAGCTTCCCCGTCACCTATTGGGTCCTGGAAATCATCGCCGGAACCTTGTACATGTTCCTGGTGGCCATGATCACGTTCTACGCGGGCGTGCTGGTGTGGAAGGACCGCGACACGCGCATGGACGAGATCCACGATGCGCTACCCATTCCGGATTGGCTGTCCTACGCCTCGCGCCTCGCCGCGCTCATCGTCATCGTCATGCTGGTGCAGGCCGTCGCGATGGCCAGTGGCATCGTGGTCCAGACCTGCCTGGGATATCATCGCTACCAGATCGGTTTGTATCTCAAGGAACTGTTCCTGCGCGATGCGTCGTTCTTCCTCTTTTCGGCGGTGCTGGCCTTCTTCATCCACGCGATCGCGCCCAACAAATATGTGGGCTATTTCGCGTTCATCGCATTTCTGATCTTGAACGCCTTTATCTGGCGTCCCCTGAATATCGCGACCTATTTAGTGCGGTTTGGCATGCGGCCATCGGTCACCAATTCGGACTTCTTCGGAGATGCGCCCTTCCGCGCGGCGTGGAACTGGTTCACGCTTTACTGGCTGCTATTTTGCGGGCTGCTTTCTATAGCGGCCGTGCTGTTCTGGCCGCGCGGCAAACAGGACCGCTGGCGGGAGCGATTGCACGAAGCCCGCCTGCGCTTTCGCGGCGCTTTGCGGCCCCTGGCCCTGGTGTGCCTGGTCCTGTTCGCGGCCGCCGGCGCGTGGATCGCGTATAACACCATGGTCCTGAATCCGCTGTTCGGACCAAAGGATCTCCAGCGCCAGCAAGCCGACTACGAAAAAACCTACAAACCGCTGGATAAGTTGCTCCAGCCGCGCGGGCGCAGCGTGAAGTACACGATCGATATTTATCCGGAATCGCGCAACATGGTGATGCGCGGCGAGTCGGTCATTTACAATCCCTATTCGCAGCCGCTCGGCGAAGTGCACTTCTCGGTGAACCGCGATTACACCACGCAGATCCAAATACCCGGCGCCGTGCTGGCCAAAGACGACGCGCTGCTGGGCTATCGCATCTACCGGTTCACGGCGCCGCTTGAGCCGGGCGAAAGCCGCACCATGCGCTTCACCGTCTCCAGCCGCACGCGTGGATTCGAGAACTCCGTCAGCGACAAGGAGCTGGTGCAAAACGGGACGTTTTTCAATAACGACGTCGCCCCCATCATAGGATACCGGCGAGACCGCGAACTGGACGACGCCAACGACCGCCGCAAGTACGGGCTGAAGGACATCGATCTGATGCCTGCCTTGGAGCGGAACTGCACCGCGGACTGCTCGGAAAACTACATCGGCGGCCATTCCGACTGGGTGGACGTGGACACCGTGATCGGCACTTCGTCCGATCAGATTGCGATTGCTCCCGGCTCGCTGGTGCGCCAGTGGCAAGGGCAGGGCGGACGGCGCTATTTCGAATACAAGCTCGACCATCCTTCGCTCGGATTCTACTCGTTCATTTCCGCGAACTACCAGGTGGCACGCGAGGACTGGAACGGCATCAAGCTGGAGGTTTACTACCTCAAGGAGCATGCCTGGAATGTCCCGCGCATGCTGAACTCCATGCGCAAGTCGCTCGACTACTACACCCGCAACTTTGGCCCCTATGCGCACAAGGAAGCCCGCATCGTCGAGTTTCCGCGCGTGGCGCGCTTCGCGCAGGCGTTCCCGGGGACCATGCCATATTCCGAAGCCATCGGCTTCATCGCGGATCTCTCCAATCCCGACGATATCGACTCGGTCTTCTATGTCGTGGCGCATGAAATGGGGCATCAGTGGTGGGCCCACCAGGTGATCGGCGCGAACATGGAAGGCGCCACGCTGTTGTCGGAAACCTTGGCCCAGTATTCCGCGCTCATGGTCATGGAAAAGGAATACGGCCGCGACATCGAGCGCAAGTTCCTGAAGCACGAAATGAACGCGTACCTCAGTTCGCGCGGCCGGGAGCGCCTGAAGGAGCGTCCGCTGCTCACCGTGGAGTCGAACCAAGGCTACGTACACTATCGCAAAGGCAGCGTGGCGATGTACTACCTCAAGGAAATGATCGGCGAAGAGGACGTGAACCGGGCGCTGCGCAAACTCGTCCAGCGGTATGCATATTCGCCGCCCCCTTATCCCACTTCCTGGGCGTTGGTGGATGCGCTACGCGAGGAGACTCCGCCCCAATACCAATACCTGCTGAAGGATCTGTTCGAAGACATGACTCTGTTCTCGAACCGCACCCTGTCCGCGGCCGCCCATAAGCGCCCCGACGGCAAGTACGATGTGACCATCGATATCGAGGCGCGCAAGTTCAAAGCCGACGCGAAAGGCAACGAGACCGAGGTCCCGCTGGACGACTGGATCGACATCGGCGCGTTTGCCAAGCCGGAGAAGGGACGCAAGTACGGGCGCACGCTCTACCGTGAGCGCCTGCACCTGGCGCGAACGCGTTCGACGCACACCTTCACCGTGGACCAGTTGCCGGACAAAGCGGGAGTCGATCCATTCCTGTTGTTGGTGGATCGGATACCGGACGACAATATGATGAGCGTGTCGCAGTAAGAAAACAGCTCACTTTGCCAGCCAGAGCAGGGGGGCGATGCCGGCCAGCGCCAGGCCCGCCAGCAGGCACAGGCTGCGGATGCCAGTGCTTCGATCCGATAGAAAAAAGGCGTAAATCCCCTTGACCAGGTTGTTGCTGGCCGCGGCAATCAGAATCGCCGCCGCGGCCACGCCCAGCGGGGTGGCGGACCCGCCCGATTGGGTCATGCCCATGATGAACGGGTCCACGTCCGTGCATCCCATCAGCAGCGCCAGCGAGTAGACTCCCGCCCGCCCCAGGTAAGTGACCACCAGGTGGGTCGCGATCAGCATGGCCAGAAAGAGTGCGCTGAAGAAGAAAGCCGCCCGCAGTTCCAACGGATTGTTCGGCTCGAATTGGCGCTCGACAGTCCCTTCCTTGCCGTCGGGAAGCCGCGTCCACAACCAGCCAACGCCGATGCCCGCGCCTGCCAGCGCCACAAACGGCAGCCACAACCGGGCGATCAAGTCGCGATTGAACAGCGTCACCAGCCCCGCCAACCGCAAGTACATCACGCCCGAAGCGATCAGCGTGCCGCCGGAGAAAAGGTGGGGCCGCTGCTCCTGCTTCGCCCGCCGGGCCATCACGATGGTGGTCACCGTGGAGGAGTAGGCGCCGCCCAGCAGCGCCGCCAGCAGCACGCCTCCCTTCCCCTTGGTCAATTTCTGGATCACATAGCTGCCGTAGGAGACCGCACTCACCGCCACCACCACCAGCCAGGCTTTGAAGGGATTGATCTGGAACGGCCCGTACTCCCGATTCGGCAGCACCGGCAGGATGACGGCGCTCAGCAGCAGGAACTTGGTGAAGGTGAAGATTTCACCGGCCCCGACGCGTTTGGTCAGGCCCTCCAGCACGGTCTTCAACTCCAGCAGCAGCATGCTGGCCACGCTAATGGTGGTGGCGATCCAGAATTGCTCGCGGAACACCAGTGCTCCGGCCAGATACGTGGTCAGCGCCGACATCTCCGATGTGAAACCAGCCAGTCCCGAAGCTGCGACCTTATGCTGGTAGGCCAGCATCAAGAAGCCCGCTACCACCGCGAAACCCACGGCCACCGCCAGAAACTGGCCGCCCGACAGGAAGGCCATGGTGTAGCCGATCAGCCCGATCAAGGGAAAAGTGCGCACCCCTCCGAACGAGTAGTGCTCGCTCCCGGCGTGGTGCTCTTCCCGCTCCAGGCCGGTAAGAAAAGACAGAAACAGGACCAAAAGGATCTTGGCGCCTTCCGGGGGGAGCGCCTTGTAGAATTCCGACATGCCGTTGACTCGAATCTAATTATAAAGCCCGAATAGCTCTGGTGCCCACGGAGACCGCTCCCTTACGGTCGCGGCTCGGTAAACCTCGCGCGATCGGCGCCGCCGTCACGCGCAATCGATGTCGCCGTTACCGAGCCGCAACCGGGAGCGGTTTGCACTGTGCTATAATAAAAGTGCATTTGATATCCCGCCTATCGTCCTGGTTCCATCTCCTCCGATTCGCTGCCGTCAAATCCCAAAAGGAAAATCGATGAAAAACATTTTTGTAGGTAACCTCAGTTTTGGGGCCACGGAAGATACTGTCCGTTCGCTCTTCGCAAGTCACGGAACCGTTGAGCGTGTGAGTATCGTGACCGACCGCGACACAGGACAAGCCAGAGGATTCGGCTTTGTCGAGATGACCGACGACGCCGAAGGCGACAGGGCCATTGCCGCCCTCAATGGTAAGGATCTTGACGGCAGAATGATTAACGTCAACGAAGCCCACGCAAAACCGGCTGGTGGCGGTGGCCATCGCTCAAACGGCGGCGGCGGCGGCTATCGAGGCCGCTAGTAAGAATACGAAAATCGTGGCTCCGCTCCGGAGCCACGCGCCGTCAAGGGGGATATGTCAAGCCACACTACAACTTATCTGGACAAGACTTCGGTTTCGAGCGGCCGGCGGGTGATTGATCGCCTGAAGGGAACCGGCCTTGTCACTACCGGACGCGGCAAAGAGATCTCCGTGAAATATCATCTATCATTAGCCCAAGATGAGATCGATTCCGGAGCCGTAGAGCAATCGCAATTTGGGCCCAAAATGTTCTCCGGCCAGATTTGGTGCCCGCACGATGGATCTTTCGTCGCCGTCCATCTGGGGCAGCCCATGACGTTGCGCATGGAAGACGGGAGACAACTCCGCTTTACCCACCGCAATCGCGATGGCGGAATTACCGTCGAGAAGTGGATCGGATAAGTGGGGCAGGCCCTAGGCCGGCTTCGGCCTCCCAGGCCGCCTCGCCTGAATCCCGCCCCTGGTAGTCTAGTCGGTACGGAATGCACGCCATTATTCGCGGATCGTATCTCGTTCGATCATGCCTTCCACTTAGCGTGCTAGTATACGCTACGCAATGGAAACCTATCGCGTACGCGCCCGCAATACCGCGCCCGACTCCGAGAATCGCATTCACGACGACCGGACTGCCGCGCTCTACGGCTTCCGCGCCGGCCTTGTGCCTGGCGTCACCGTCTACGGCTATCTCACCGTTCCCGTCGTCGATCGCTTCGGCGCGGATTGGCTGGCGCGAGGCGGTATGCGCGTGCGTTTCCTGCAGCCCGTATATGAGGGCGACGAAGTTGTCGTAACATTGTCCGGCAACGACGTCGCCGCCAGCAAGGACGGAACTGCATGCGCCGCCGGCGAGGTCTTCTGGTCCGAGGATGCACCGCCGGATTTGGCGCTCTACCCCGAGCAACCGTTGCCGGCCGTGCGCCCGCCCGCATCGGCCGAGTCCCTCGCCCCTGGCCGCGTGCTCGGCACCCTGTACGCCGCACTCCCGGCGCCGGACGAGGAGGCGCTGCTGACGCTCTCCAATCGCCTGCTGATGCAGAATGTACAACTCGGCCCATGGCTTCACGCCGCCAGCGAGATCCGCCATTTCAGCCTCGCACTAGATGGGGAACGCCTTTCGGTCCGCGGCCGTGTAGCCGAGCGTTTCGAGCGCAAAGGCCATCGCTTCGTGGTGCTGGACATCGTCGTCACCGCGAGCGACCGCCTTGTCCAACACGTGCGCCACACGGCCATCTACGAGCTTCGCCCCCGCGCCACGGCGTAAAATCGAAAGATACACATGAAACTGGCGGTGACGATAATGGCGCTGCTCGGAACTTTGCCGGCCCAGGCGCGGACCGTGCGCGTGGCGGTCTGCCAGATTCTTTCCATCGATGGCGACCGCGAAGGCAACTTCCGGCGCGTGGAATACGCGCTCGAAGACGCGCGCGCCGCGCACGCCGACATCGCCGCGTTCCCCGAATCGGCGATCCTGGGCTGGGAGAATCCGGACGCCCACCGCATGGCCACACCGATCCCCGGCGCCGACAGCGACCGTATCGCTGCGCTGGCCATCAAATACGGCCTGATGATCTCCATCGGCCTCGATGAAAAAGACGGCGCCAGACTCTACGACTCCGCCATCCTGGTGGACAAAACCGGCAAGCTCCTGTGGAAGCACCGCAAGCTGAACGTGCTGGCCTGGCTGATGGATCCGCCGTACTCCGAAGGCCGTCCCGAAGACGCCGGCGTAGCGGACACGGAGTTCGGGCGCATCGGCCTGGTGATCTGCGCCGACACCTTCGTGGATCGGATCGCCAGGCGCATCGAACAATTGGCGCCCGACCTGATGTTGGTGCCCTACGGCTGGGCCGCGCCGGTGGACAAGTGGCCAGAACACGCCAAGGAACTGGAGAACCTGGTCGCCAAGCGAGCGGCCCAGTGGAAATGCCCCGTAGTAGGCACCGATGTGATCGGAGAAATGACGCACGGCCCATGGAAAGGACAAACCTACGGAGGAGCCAGCGTGGTCGTAGATGCGTCCGGCAAGACGCTGCACCTGCTGCGTGATCGCGACGTGGAAGTGCGCACCGTGACACTGGAACTAGCCAAGCCGGCCCGCTAGTGTTTTCTTCTTTTCTTGCTTTCTTCTTTGCGTTCTTAGCGGACCCTTTGCGTCTTGGCGAGAAACCTCAAGCCAGCCAGCCCCGCTTCTCCTTCCATCGCCCCCGCGTGAAATCCGGGAACTTTACAGGCGCGCTGCCCTGCCCGACCGATGCTTCGCTCAGCGGCCCCGGCGCGCTCCAAGCCGCCGCATCGTACACGTCCAGGTCCGGCGCAAGGCCCTTGTGCATGCACTCGATCAGCCGGTAAACCATCAGGAAGTCCATGCCGCCGTGCCCGCCCAGCTTGCGCGCCAGTTCGCCCTCATGCTTCCACAGCGGATGCTCGTACTGCTCCTTGAATCTGTCGATCGGCGTGTACTCCTCCGCCTCCGGATCGTCGAAATAGATGCGCGGCGGATAGTCGCGGAAGATCCCCTTCGATCCCGCAATCAAATTGGTACGGTCGTACGGATGTGGGTTCACCACATCGTGCTGCACCGTGACCACCAGGCCGTTGGCCGTCTTGATCAGCGAAGTGTTCAGGTCGCCGCAGATATACTTTTCCTTCCACTTCGGGCTATCTTTGGGCACGTGCGCTTCGCGCCACGCGTCCAGGCCCCGCTCCGGAGAACTCATCGACACCAGGTAGTCGAAGCGGTCGCCCCGGTTGATGCCCATATAGTTCGCCACCGGCCCCAGCCCGTGCGTGGGATACAGATTCCCGTTTTGCCGCGTGTGCGGGAAGCGGCGCCACAGGCCTTCGTCGCGGTCTTCGAACAGCAGGCGGCGCAGATCGTGCAAGTAGGCGCCCTCCCCGTAGAGCAGATCGCCGAACAGCCCGGCGCGGATCATGTTCAGCACCATCAGTTCGTTGTAGCCGTAGCAGCAATTCTCCAGCATCAGGCAGTGGCGGCGCGTCTTCTCCGAGGTGTCCACCAGCTTCCAGCAATCTTCGATGGTGGCCGCCGCCGGCACCTCCACGAACGCGTGTTTGCCGTTATTCATGGCTGCGAGCGCCATGGGGACGTGCCACTCCCAGGGCGTGGGAATGTATGCGAAATCCACATCGTCGCGCTTCAACAGGTTTTCAAAGTCGCGCTCGCCGTTGGCGTACACCGCGGGCGGATGCTGGCCGGCGCGTTCCACCGTGGCCTGGGCGCGCAACGCGGCGTCCTTCACCACGTCGCACACCGCCGTTACTGTCACTCCATCCACGCCGAGGTATTCTTTCAGCATACTGGAGCCGCGCCCGCCGCAACCAATCAACCCCATGCGGACGTTCTCGCGCGGCTCGAAGGGCATGCCGATCACGGACTGGCTAGCGGTCTGGCCGAGCAGCACGGCGCCTGTTCCGGCCATCGCGCCGCGAAGCAGGTCCCGCCGCGAGAACGGGAACTTCGACTGATCTGTTTGCATGCTCCTATATTAATGCCTTGTGGGGCAGGCTCTCAGCCCGGGGTGCCCTCTGGGCCGGGCCTCTCACGCCGCCAGTAGGCGCGCGCCCCTTAGGCGGAGCGTTTGGCTATCATCGGTAGCATATGCGAATATCAATATTTGCAACTCTGGCGGCTCTGTTGCTAACCGCTAGCATCGCCTGTTACGCGCAGCCAACCGGACTGGTGCAAAACCCATCCGCCCGCCTCAACCTCAGTCTCAACGGGCCGTGGAAGATCATCGTCGATCCTTACGAAGCCGGCTACTACGATTTCCATCTGAATCCCCTGCGCGATGGCGGCCTCGGCGCCGACCGCGTCCCGGCCAATAAGAGCGACCGCCTGGAACTCACCTTCCTGCCGAACGCCAATATCCTCCAGGTGCCCGGCGACTGGAACACCCAGAAGCTCGAATTCCTCTGGTACGAAGGAACCATCTGGTATAAGCGCGAATTCGACTACGCGAAGAAGCCCGGCCGCCGCCTGTTTCTCTGGTTCGGCGCAGTCAACTATCAAGCCATCGTCTTCTTGAACGGCCAGAAACTCGGCCAGCATGAAGGCGGCTTCACCCCCTTCCAGTTCGAAGTCACCGGCGCAGTCCGCGACGGCGCCAACTCCGTAATCGTCAAGGTCGACGATCAGCGCCACGCCGACGCCGTCCCCCCCGCCATGACCGACTGGTGGAACTACGGCGGACTCACCCGCGACGTGAAGCTGATCGACGTCCCCGAAACCTTCAT
>JBEKPZ010000093.1:0-22153 GCA_049520215.1 Bryobacteraceae bacterium
CCGGGATCGTTCAGTTGGCTGTTCCGCAAACGCTTCGGCGTCTCGCCGCGCGGCTTTCGCGAAAATCGCAGGATTGAAGAAGTAAGCGCCGGCGAGGTGGCGTAATCTCTCTAAAAGGAGCGCATATGGCAAATACGGATCTCTCTTCCGCCACCATCGGCCAGGCTTCCATCAACGTGCACGATGTCGACCAAGCCGTGGCCTTCTACCGCGACACGCTGGGCCTGCGCTTTCTCTTCCAGGCCGGGCCGAAAATGGCCTTCTTCGATTGCGGCGGCGTCCGGCTGATGCTGGCCGTGCCCGAAAAGCCCGAGTTCGACCACCCCGGCTCAATCTTCTATTTCAAGGTGGCGGACATCCAGGCCGTCGCCGCCACGCTCGAGTCCCGCGGCGTGCAGTTCGACGCTCCGCCCCACCTGATCGCCGCCATGCCCGATCACGACCTGTGGATGGCCTTCTTCCGTGACATGGAAGGCAACCTGCAAGCCCTGATGAGCGAAGTCGCGCGAGCCTAGCTTCTTGGTTGTGGGGCAGGCCCCCGGCCTGCGGCGGCCTCTCAGGCCGCCCCTTTCGGTTTGCGCCATCGCCGCCGCTAATGACGCATCCGCCTTCAGCCGATAAATGAAGTGCCCCAGCCGAGGCGCTACTTTATGGGCCGATCACACTTGCGAGCGGGCGCGCTCCTCGCACTGTCTCTGTACGCGGCGGCGAGCGCCCAGGCTCTCGATCCTGCCCTCCACATCGGCCAATACGGCCACGATGTCTGGACCTCGCAGAATGGCCTCCCCGGCGAGGCCGTCTACCAGATCCTCCGCAGCCCCGACGGCTATCTCTGGCTGCGCACCTCGGCCGGACTGGTGCGCTTCGACGGCGTTCGCTTCGTGCGGGTCGAACCGGCGGTCGCCGGCCACACCATCGACGAACCGGTGAAGGCCATCTGCCTGGGCGCCGATGGCGACCTCCTGGTGCGCTCCATCTCCCGCACGCTCGTCTACCGCAAAGGGATTTTTTCCGATTACCGGCCCCCCGCCCCGCTTCCGGATGGCGACACCCGCGTGCTCTTTGAATCCCGCGCGCACCAGGTTTTTGTTGGCTCCGACGATTTCCTCTATGCCATATCCAGTGATGGCGTGCCGCGGCTGATTCGCCAGCATGTCGGATGGATCAACGGCATGTTGGAGGACCCCACCGGCGCCATCTGGGTCGCCGATGCCGGAGGGCTCATGGTTTACGAAGGAGGCCGCCTCTCCACGCTTGCCGGTAATATGTCCAACAGCACCGCGCTGGTGCAGGATCGGGACCATCTGTGGGTTGGGGCTTTGAATGGGCTATTCCTGATGGTGCGGCGCAATCCGTGGCTGCGGCCCGTGGCGCCCCAAATAATCCAGGGTGAAGTGAACGCCCTTCTCCGGGACCATGACGGCAACCTGTGGGTCGGAACCACGGCGGCCGGGCTGGTCCGCCTCGCCGCGGGCGTAGCTTCGTCGTTCACCGCCGCCGATCGCCTGAGCGATGACAAAGTGCTGTCGCTCTATGAAGACTTGGAGGGCAGCCTGTGGGTTGGCACCGCCGCCGGTTTGGACCGTTTCCGGCAGACCAAGCTCACCACGTTCACCCGCCAGGATGGCCTCCCCTCGGATCAGACTAACCTGGCCGTGGAAACCAGGGATGGCAGCGTCTATGTGCTTTGCCCCGGCGGCGGCCTGGCGCGCATCGCCAACGGCGTCGTCACCGCCCTCACGGCCAAAGACGGCATGCCCGAATTGTATGGCAATGGCTTGCTGGAGAGCTCGGACGGCAGCTTGTGGTTGGGCAACGCCGGCTTGACCCGTTACTGGCATGGCAAGTTCACCCAGTACTCCGGCGGACGCCTGGCCCACCACTACGTTTCAGCCATCGGCGAAGACGACGAGGGCCTCATCGTGGCCACCGATGAAACCATGGCCTTCCGTTTCCGCAACGGCGTACTCCGCCCCTTTACCATCCGCGGACAAATGACGCCGCTCTCCACGCCGGGCAATTACACGTTCACCATCTATCGCGACTCATCCGGCACCCTGTGGTTCGGCACCGTAAAGGGCCTGTTTAAATTCGCCAAGGGCTACTCTGCCGATGGCGCGTGGCAGAAGCAGGCCGGCTTTCCGGTTACTTCCATCTCCGAAGACGGCCGGGGCAGCCTGTGGCTCGGCGGCAGAACTCCCGGGCTGGTCCGCTTCGATCTGCGCGACGGCCGGGTCACCCATTACACCAAGAAGGATGGGCTCTTCGACTACTACACCACCCGCGCTCTCCCCGACGACGACGGCAACCTCTGGATCAGTACCGCGGACGGCATCTACAGGGCGCCGCGCCGGGATCTGGATGGCTTCCGCGACGGCCGAGTCTCCGCCGTGCGGGCGGTGCACTACGACACTGCCGACGGCATGAAGACCAGCGAGGCTTCCAACCCGGGCGCGCAGCCCGCCGGCTGCCGCACCCGGGATGGCAAACTCTGGTTCACCACCCAGAAAGGAGTTGTGGTGGTCGACCCACGGCGCCTGCCGCACAACGACCGCATCCCGCCCGTGGTCATCGAGGAAGTGGTGGCCGATGGACACAGGCTCGCGCCGCTCCCGGATCTGCGCATCGCCGCCGGCAACGACAAAGTGGAATTCCATTACACCAGTCTGAGCTTGTCGGTTCCTTCCCGCGTACGGTTCCAGGTCCAACTCGAAGGTTATGACCGCGATTGGGTGGATGCGGACGCGCGCCGCGCTACGTATTACACCAACCTGCCGCCCGGCCGTTACCGCTTCCGCGTGATCGCCGCCAACGACGATGGCGTATGGAACCGGGAGGGCGCCTCGCTGCCCTTCGTTCTGCTCCCCCATTTCTACCAGACCGCCTGGTTTCGCGGCGCGTTGGGGGTGGCCTTCCTGCTGGCGGCCGTGGCCGGACAAAGGCTCTACACGCGGCAATTGCGCGCGCGCGCTGCCGAATTGTCGCGGCTGGTCGGCGAGCGCACCCAGGACCTGCAAACGCAAAAGACCTTCTTGCAACAGGTCGTCGATATGACCCCCAGTCACATCTTCGTGAAAGATCTCGCGGGACGCTTCACGCTGGTCAACCGGACTCTCGCCGAAGCGCATGCCAAACCCATTCAGGATCTGATCGGAAAGACCGGCGAGGATCTCCTGCCGGATGCTGCCGAGGCGAAGGCTTTCTCTAGCGTAGACCTGAAAGTGATGCACAGCGCCCTTGAAGTGTTCACCGCCGAGGCGAAGTTAACCACCGCGACGGGCGATGTCCGCTGGCTGCAGTTGGTCAAGTGCCCGTTGTTCGATCCTAACGGCAAGGTGAGCCACGTCCTGGGAGTGGGCACGGACATCACCCAACTGCGCGCCGCCAAAGAGGCCGCCGAAAGCGCCAGCCGCGCCAAGAGTGAATTCCTGGCGAATATGAGCCATGAAATCCGCACGCCCATGAACGGCATCCTGGGCATGACGGAGCTGGCCCTGGATACCGAACTCACCGCCGAGCAGCGCGAGTATCTGGAACTGGTCCGCAACTCGGGAGAGGCCCTGCTCGCCGTCATTGGCGACGTCCTGGATTTCTCCAAGATCGAAGCCGGCAAACTGGATCTCGATCCGGTCGCCTTCCCGTTGCACGAGCGCCTGGCGCAATCCATCCGCCCGCTGGCCGTGCGGGCCGCTCAGAAGGGCCTGGAGCTTATCTGCGACATCCAGCCCGGCGTGCCGGAGGAAGTCGTCGCCGACGCCGGCCGGCTGCGCCAGATCGTCGTGAACCTGGTGGGCAACGCCGTCAAGTTCACCGAGTCCGGCGAGGTGGCGCTGGCGGTCGCCGTGGAGTCCCGCACGCCGGAGCAGGCCGTGCTGCACTTCACCGTCCGCGACACCGGTATCGGCATCGCGCCGGAAAACCAGGCGGCCATCTTCGAGGCTTTCTCCCAAGCCGATGGCTCCATGACGCGCAGGTTCGGCGGCACCGGGCTGGGCCTCACCATCTCCTCGCGGCTGGTCGGCATGATGGGCGGCCGCATCTGGCTGGAGAGCCAGCCCGGCAAAGGCAGTTGCTTCCATTTCACCGCGCCGGTCGGGCTGGCCGCCGGCTGCGCCGGGCACGCTCCTGTCGAACAGGTCCGCTTGGCCGGCATGCGCGTCCTGGTGGTAGACGACAACGCCACCAATCGCCGCATTCTGGGAGCCATGCTGGAGCGCTGGGGAATGCAGCCGGTCCTGGCGGCCACCGGAGCGCAAGCCATGGACTTGGTCCGCCCGTGCGATCCTCCAGCCAGCCCCTTCGCCTTGATTCTGGTCGACGCGCAGATGCCGGACCTCGACGGCTTCGCGCTCGTCGAGCTGCTGATGAAACAGGCGGACTTGCAGCACACCAAAATAATGATGCTGACCTCCTCCGCCCGCAATGGCGACGCGGCGCGCTGCCGGGAACTGGGCATCGCGTCTTATCTGACCAAGCCGATCATGCAAGCGCAACTGTTGGACGCTGTCCGCGTGGCGCTCGGAACCCAAGCCCCGCCGGACCGGCCGCGCCAGGCCGCCAGCCCGGCGCCGCGCCCAAATATTCCCAGCCTGCGCATCCTGCTGGCTGAAGACAACGCCGTCAACCAAAAGCTGGCCTCCCGGCTGCTGGAACGGCGCGGCCACAGCGTGGCGGTTGCCGGGAACGGGCGCCAGGCGCTCGACATGCTGGCGACCGAGCGGTTCGACCTGTTGGTGCTGGATGTCTCCATGCCCGAGATGGATGGCTTTGAGGCCGCCGCCGCCATCCGCACCCGCGAAAAGTCCACCGGCGCGCATATCCCGATTCTGGCCATGACCGCGCACGCCATGAAGGGGGACCGCGAGAAGTGTCTGGCTGCGGGTATGGATGGCTATGTGGCCAAGCCGGTGCAGGCCGCGCAACTCTTCGCGGCCATCGAATCCGCTGTGGGGCAGGTTGCCAACCTGCAGGCCGATTGTTAATCGGCCTCGGCCCACCAGGGTGCGCATGCCGTGTAGCCTTGTGGGGCAGGCCCTCGGCCTGCGGCGGCCTCTCAGGCCGCCCGTCACAAGCCGAGAACCGCCCACATCCCGCTGAAAACGAACACAAACCGGCGCCAGGTCCCCCGGCTTCTCGCCGCGGCCGTGGTAAGGTTATCTCGGGGGCAAACAGCCTCGCCTCCAAAGGACGCACGCAAATCGCGAAACACGCCCCATCGCAACAGGTGCCCTCTTGCGCGATCCCCAAAACTCTCTCTGCACGCCGCATCCCGGCAGACGCGGGCGGCATACGAGACGTTTGGGGACTCGCCGTAACCATAAGAAAATGAAGCACAAAGGTACAAATTGGTTTCGGACGGCCAAAAAACATTGCAAGACCACACAATGCACAATTGTGCCCAATCTCGCACAATTCCGCACAATCCCCCCAATCTCAACAGACTTTGCTATGATAGCCAAATGAATCCTGCATCCCGCCGCGCCGCCCGCTAATCCAAACCAGTAGACCATGGCTGCCGCACTCCTCCCCGACCCCGTCCGGACCCAGGCCAAAAACCTGCTGTCCACCATTGGCAACACCCCGTTACTGCGCCTGGAAAAGATCGGCCGTGAATTCCCCGGCGTCGCCATCTGCGCCAAGGCGGAATACTTCAACCCCGGCGGATCCGTCAAGGACCGCGCCGGCCTCAACATGATCCTCGACGGCGAGCGCACCGGCCGCCTGCGCCCCGGGCACACCATCCTGGACGCCACCAGCGGCAACACCGGAATCGCCTACGCCATGATCGGCGCCGCGCGCGGCTATCGGGTCAAGTTGTGCCTCCCCGCCAACGCTTCCATCGAACGCAAGCGCATCCTGAAAGCCTACGGCGCGGAGATGGTCTTCAGCGATCCCAGCGAAAGCTCCGATGGCGCTATCCGCAAGTGCCGCGAGATCTACGAAGCCGATCCCGACCGCTACTTTTACCCCGATCAGTACAACAACCCGGCCAACTGGAAAGCGCATTTCGAAACCACCGGCCGCGAGATCGTCGAACAAACCAGCGGCCTGCTCACGCATTTCGTGGCGGCCATGGGCACCAGCGGCACCTTCACCGGCGTCACCCGCCGCCTGCATCGCGATCTGCCCCACGTGAAATGTTATTCCGGCCAGCCTTCCAGCGGCTTCCACGGCCTGGAGGGATTGAAGCACATGGCCACCGCCATCGTGCCCGGCATCTACGATCCCTCCCTCGCCGACGGCGACATCTGGCTGGAGACCGAGGAAGCCTACGCCATGGTCCGCCGCCTCGCGCGCGAAGAGGGCCTGCTGGTCGGGATTTCGTCCGGCTGCAATGTGGTCGCCGCCTTACAAATCGCGCGCCAACTGCATGCCGAGGGTCGCGAAGGAATGATCGTCACCGTGCTTTGCGATAGCGCGGAAAAATATCTCAGCGACCAGTTCTGGGACGAGGCATAACGCAGAATGATTCGCGTCGAACCCGAAGCCTGGCGCGATATGGTGTCCCACGCCCAAGCCACCTATCCCGACGAATGCTGCGGGGCAATGCTAGGCGCAATCGAAGACTCCGGCAAAACCGTCCGCATCGCCTTGCCCCTCGAAAACGCCTTCGCGGGTGAGCGCGGCAGCCGCTACGAATTGCGTCCCGAAGATTTGCTCCGCGCCGACAAAGAAGCCCGCAGGCGCAACCTGGACCTGGTAGGCATCTACCATTCGCATCCCGACTGCGACGCTTATTTCTCCGAGACCGACCTGAAGAACTCGTGTCCCTGGTATTCTTTTGTAGTGCTCTCCATACGCAACGGCGAATTCGATCACGCCAATAGCTGGCTGCCCGACGCCGAACAAACCAAAGCGGAGCGCGAGGAGTTGACAATAGACTAACATGCCCAAAGTTCTAATACCCACACCTCTGCGCCAGTACGCAGGCAAGCAGGATTCCGTCGAGTTGACCGGTACGACCGTAGGCGAAGTGCTGACCGCCCTCACCACCCACTACCCGGATCTGCGCCGCCAGCTCTTCAACGATGAAGGCAAGCTGCGCAGCTTCGTCAACGTCTATTTGAACGACGAAGACATCCGCTATCTGGAGAAGAATGCCACCCCAGTCAAGGATGGCGACACCGTATCGATCGTGCCAAGCGTGGCCGGTGGCTCCGTAGCCGCCCCGCCCGAACCAGCGACCGCCGAACTATCCAAAGACGAGATCCTGCGCTACAGCCGTCACCTGATCATGCCCGAGGTCGGCACCGAAGGCCAACTCAAGTTGAAGGCCGCTAAAGTGCTCTTAGTCGGAACAGGTGGGCTCGGCGCGCCGCTGGGCCTCTATCTCGCGGCTGCCGGCGTCGGCCGCATCGGCCTGGTGGATTTCGACGTGGTGGACTTCACCAACCTGCAGCGCCAGGTCATCCATGGCACCAGCGACGTCGGTCGCAAGAAACTCGATTCCGCCGCCGACCGCATGCACGAGATCAACCCCTTCGTCCGCATCGACAAGCATGAGGTGGCGCTATCGAGCGAAAACGCTCTCGGCATTCTGCGCGACTACGACCTGGTCGTGGACGGCACCGATAATTTCCCCACCCGCTACCTGGTGAACGACGCCTGCGTCCTGCTGGGCAAGCCTAACGTCTACGGTTCCATATTCCGTTTCGAGGGGCAGGCCACCGTGTTCGCCTACGAGGGTGGGCCGTGCTACCGCTGCTTGTATCCGGAGCCGCCGCCTCCCGGCCTGGTGCCGAGTTGCGCCGAGGGTGGTGTGCTCGGGATTCTGCCCGGCACCATCGGCCTGATCCAGGCCACCGAAACCGTCAAGCTGATCCTGGGCATCGGCCAGCCGCTCGTCGGACGCCTGTTGCTCTACGATGCGCTGGCCATGCGCTTCCGCGAGTTGAAGGTGCGCAAGAATCCGGAATGCCCTATTTGTGGCGACCACCCCGCAATTACGAAGCTCATCGATTACCAGCAGTTTTGCGGTATACTGCAACCTGTGACAGCGGAAGGCGACATCGACCCGGTTGAAGTGAAAGCGAAAATCGATCGCGGCGACAAATTCGTCCTGATCGACGTGCGCGAGCCGCACGAATACCAGATCTGCCGCATCCCCACTGCGAAGCTGATCCCGCTCGGAGAACTCCCCAAGCGCCTCAACGAGTTTGATCCCGACATTGAGATTACGGCCCACTGCAAAAGCGGCATGCGTAGCGCCAAGGCCGTCGCCTTACTGAAGCAGGCCGGCTTCCGAGCCCGCAACATGAAAGGCGGCATCCTGGCCTGGAGCGACAAAGTAGACCCGTCAGTGCCTAAATACTAAGTCCCCTGTCCCACCAGCCAGTCAGTGTCTTGTGGGGCAGGCTCTCAGCCTGCGGCGGCCTCTCAGGCCGCCTCTTCGCGCGGCATCAAAATTGCTCTATCATCGGCGAGGTCACTGCCGATGATGAGAAAGGTCTGGATTCCCACACTTCTATTAGGCGCCGTATTGTTTCCGACGGCAATATCTACAGGCTGCGCAGCACATGTTAGTGCAGGTTATCGAGTGTATGACCCCTACTATACCGACTATCATGTTTGGGGACCCGATGAGGACGGATATTACCGCCGCTGGCTGGGCGAACGTCACTACGAGTACCGCGATTTTCGCCGGTTGGAGCCCGACCGGCAAAAGGAATACTGGACCTGGCGTCACGCTCAAAAGTGAGTGGCTCGCCACAGAATCGCAGAAACTCGCGCAAGCCGCACACGGCCCCTTGCTGGCTGCGGCGATCTTCGCCGGTCTCGTTTGTGTCAGCGGCCGATGACGTCCACGACACCCGCGTCAGCCCCCGTCAGTCTGTGCGCGCCATCGTCCCAGTGGAAGCGCGTAATACTGGCATCCCCATGCTCATACGCATAGGTCTTTCCATCGTCGCTGTACAGCGCAAAGTCGCCATCCGCGCCCACCCATACGCGCACCCGAGTGACCTTCTGTGTCTCGTTCGTGCTGCTGACCGGCGCCCCCATCGGCACAATCGAACCAGCCCGCACAAACAGCGGCAACGTCTCGATCGGAGCACTCACCTCGATCGTCTCCCCGCCGCGCACCCGCTCCTTCGTCCAGTAGTTGTACCAGTCCGTGCCCGCAGGCAGATATACCGTCCGGCTGGTGGCGCCTTGCTCAGTCACCGGAGCCACCAGAAACGCCGGGCCAAACATGTACTCGTCGCGCAGATCGGTCACCCGCGGATCGTCCGGAAAGTCCATAAACAGAGCGCGCATGTAGGGCGCGCCCGACTCGTGCGTACGGTAACCGAGCGAGTAAATGTAAGGCATCAGCTCGTAGCGCAGCTTCAGATACTTCTCCAGAATCGGTTCAGCCGCCTTGCCATACGACCAGACCTCGTTATACTTGCGGCTGCCGTGCGTACGGAACACCGGCAGAAACGAGGCGTACTCAAACCAGCGCGTGTATAACTCCGGATAGTCGTCATAGCCGCCCACGTTGTCCCGCGCGTCACTCGGGTCGAGCAGCGGCGTGTGCGCCGGATGATGTTCGTCGGGAAGATACTGCCAGCCGCCAATGTCGTTGGTCCAATAAGCCAGGCCCGACGCAGCAAAGTCCAGCCCGGTGGGAATCTGGCGCTTCAGCGTGTCCCAAGTCGGATAAATGTCCGACGACCAAAACAGCGTGCCGTTGCGTTGCGCGCCCAGGCAAGCGTCGCGGGAAAGAATCAGCGCGCGCTTCTGCATATCGCGCCGGAAGCCCGAGTAAATCGCCGCCGTATGAAACAGCGGGTAGATATTGAAGTAGCGCGTGCCCGGTCCGACGTGGAAGTAGCTGCCGTTAGGCGGCAGGTCGGGCTCGGTTTCGTCCATCCACAGCGCGTCGAAGCCCTTGCTCATGATATTGTCGCGAATCGTTCCCCAATACCATCGCGCCGCTTCCGGATTCGTGGTGTCGATGTCGGACCCCGCGCGGTCGTAGGGCAAACCGTTGGTGGGCGTGCCGTCCGCAAGCTGCTCGAACCAGCCTTTCTTAAGCAGCATGTCGTAATAACGCGAACTGGGTAGAAAGCGCGGCCATACGCTGATCATGGTCTGAAAGCCCATCTCATGAAGCTGGCGATTCATCGCCGCCGGATCGGGCCATTTCGCGGGGTCCATGTCGATCTGCCCCATCCCCGTCCAATAGAACCAGTCGACCACCATCACATCGGCCGGCAAGCCGCGGTCGCGGTAACCCTTGGCCACCGCCAGCACCTCATCCTGCGAGCTGTAGCGCTGCTTGCATTGGACGTAACCATACGCGGCCTTCGGCAGCATCGGCGTCACGCCGGTGAGCAGCCGGTATCCGGAGTAAATCTCGTCGGTGGTGTTGCCTGCAATGACGAAGAAGGACACGCGGTCGCCCACCTCGGAAGTCCACTTGGTCTGCTCGTTGAAACCCGGCTCGATGGTCGTTCTGGAAGGATTATCCCAGATCATGCCATAGCCGCGGTTGGTCACGACAAACGGCACGCACACCGTCGGGCCGCCCGTGGCCGTGTAGTTGTGCCAACATTCGACGGTGTGGCCGCGATGATCGAGGAAGCCCTCCTGGTTCTGGCCCAGGCCGTAATAATGCTCGTCGTCGGGCGACTCAAACGTGGCGCCCACTTGGTAGAACGCCGCGTCGGACGCGCGCCGGTCGTGCAGCACGCCGGCATTGCCGTCCTTGTGATTGGGCACCGACATCGACCAGTCCTTCAGATCCACCAGCATCTTTCCGCCGGGTGTAGCGATTGTGATGTGCGCGCCCGGAGTTGACCCGTTGAAGAACTTCGCAATGTCCACCTGCGTGGGCAGCGGCGTACCTGGATGGCCGGGCTCCAGCGTTGCCACCAGACGCGAAGAGCGGTAAACATCGCCCTGCCGCGACCATCCCGCCGCGGACGGCTGCGCCACGAATCCATATCCGGGCGCGGCGCTGGCCGGTTCCTTGAGCAGGCTGAGCGTCACGCGGATGATGTTCGGCGCGTACGGTTCAAAGACGATGGTGCTGCCGCTGCGGTCGAGCACGACCGATTGGGCCTGTGCGTGTGCGGTAAGCACCACAACCGCCAGGAAGGAACTGCGAATCAGACGGGTCATCACCTGAAGGTAACAGACTGTGGGGCAGGCCCTCGGCCTGCGGCGGCCTCTCAGGCCGCCCCGCCGCTCTATTTCCGCTTGGTCAGCAGCACCTTCACCACCACCGCCTCGCTGCCCCGCATCACCTTCACCATCACCTCTTCGCCGGGCTTCTTAGCCCGCAGCGCATAAGTAAAATCGTAAAGGTTCTGGATAGGCTTGCCGTCGAACTCCACCATTACGTCGCCCGCCTTCAGGCCGGCCTTGGCGGCGGGCGATCCCTCCCGCACGTCGGCAAACTTCACGCCCTTCACGCCTTCGCCGAAGTCCGGGATGCTGCCAAAATCGGGGCCGTAGCCCGAGTGGCCCGAACCCGATCCCGCCACGTCTCCGGCGTGCTCGGGTTCCTTCACCCTCACGAACGTTGGCCGGTCTGGCGCCTCGCGCAAATCCTCGCTCACTTCCGCCACCAACTGCAGCACTTTGGCCGCGTCCGGCGCGTCGATCTTGTCCCAGGTGTCGCTGGGCTTGTGATAATCCGCATGCAGCCCGGAGAAGAAGAACAGCACCGGCACCTGCTTGGCGGTGAACGAAGTGTGGTCGCTCGATCCATACCCCGCTTCGGAATAGTCGATGTGCAGGCCGTACTTAGGGGTCGCTTCCTCAAGTAACTTCTTCAATGTCGTTCCGGTGCCCACTCCGCCGATGAACACCTTGCCGTCGCGCACGCGGCCGATCATGTCCATGTTGATCATGGTCACGTCCTTATCGTTCGGCAGCAGCGGATGGTTCACGAAATAGCTGGAGCCCAGCAGCCCCAACTCCTCCCCGGCGAAGGTTAAAAACAAAATGCCGCGCTTTTGTTTCGGCTGCGTGACGAACCATCGCGCCAGCTCGATCACTCCAGCCGTGCCCGAAGCGTTATCGTCCGCGCCCGGATGGATGGTCCCGGCCAGCGAAGGCGCCATCGAAAACTGCTCGCCCAGACCCAGGTGGTCGTAGTGCGCCCCAATTACCACGTATTCGTCGGTCGTGCCCGGCAGATAGCCGGCTACGTTGTGGACAGTCTTCACCACGCGTTCCACGTCCAGGTTGGCATCCACCTGTAGACCATCGGGGAAGGCGAAGGAGCGCGGCTGCAAGTCCTGGTCGATGCCCTTCTGGATCTCGTCGGGATTCTTGCCGGCGATCGCGAACCAGCGCTCGGCAATCTCATACCGGATCTGCACAAACGGAATGCCGGCGTCGCCGGGTCCGGCGGCCTCGGTGAACTTCTCCAGTTCGTCTGCCTCGCCGGGGTGCGCCGCCCGATCGTTCATCAGCACCACGCCGCGCGCACCGTGCATCTTGGCGTTCGAGGCCTTGCTCCAGAACTGCGAATGCTGCGTGTAGACCTTGCCCGCGAAGACGCTCTTCTCGTCGAACTCCTGCGGCTCGTGCCGCATGATGAGCACGATCTTGTCGCGCACCTCGATGCCCTTGTAGTCGTCGTAGTTGTACTCCGGCGCGGTGATGCCGTATCCGGCGAACACCACGCCGCCGCTCATCTTCTCTCGCGCGGAGAAATTGAAGGGCATGAAATCGTCCGGAAACGCGAGCTTGATGGGCCTGCCGTCCGCCGTGTACGCGAAGCGGTTGTCCTTGCCCAGTTTGGCGTTGGTGGTGACGCTGAAGGCCTGGTAGTAGCTCTTGCCGTCGATCGGCTCGAGGCCGAACGAGCGGAACTTGGCGGCGATGAAGGCCGCGGCCTTCTCCAGCTCGGGTGTGCCGGTGCCGCGCCCTTTCAGGTTCTTGGACGCCAGGAATTTCACATCATCCAGAAAGAGACCGGGGTCGATCGAGGCGGTGGCGCCCCAGGCGGCCGCGGCCATCGCGAATGAGCACAGAACGAGTTTCCGAGCCGCGCGCGTCAGCCAGCGGTTTTCCAATGTTTTTGGCATTCGGCTAATTCAACTTAGGTGCGGGAAGGCTCACTTCGCAGCCGCAGTTTTCGCCCGCATTGTGGGCGGTCTTTTGATAGTCGATCTCGTAGTCGATGATGTTGCGCAAGTTTGGCCAATCCACGCGCCCGACCAACTTCCGGCCGTTGATGAACAGCGTGGGAGTCGCGCCTACGCCAACATCTTTGCCCAGGGCTTGGGCTTTGTTCACTTCCGCCTCGGTTTCCTTGTTGTCCATGCAGCGCGTCAGTTGCAGCGCATCGATTTCCTTGCCTTTGGCAAACTCCAGCACCTTGTCCTTCAGATTGTCGGCTTTGATGTCATCCTGATGCGCGAAGATCCAGTCGTGATAATCCCAGAAGGCCTTGGCGTTCTGGCGGAAGATGCAGCGTCCCGCGATGGCGGCTGCTCTACCCCATGGGTGGATCTGATCGAGCGGGAATTCCATGAAATAGAAGCGCACGTCTTTGGGGTACGTGCTGATCAGGTTGTCGCGCAGCGTCTTGGCCTCTTCCTTGCACATGGGACACTCGAAATCGCTGAACTCCACCAGCACCACGGGCGCGCCGGGCGTGCCGAAGCTGGGCTGCAAATCGGTCTTCAGCTTGTCGAGATCGGCCTTGAAGGGATTCTGCGAAATGTCGTAGAGGTTGCCTTGCACCACCTTCTGCCCGTCCTTGGAGACGTAGTACTGAAAGTCGGCGCTGGCTCCGCCCGCCGACGCGTGTACGGTCACCAACGAGAATCCCGGCATATCCGACGGCTTGGGGTCGGCGATATCCACCTTGATCTGGGCGCTCCAGACGTTGAGATGCCGCACGTACGCTTCAAAGGTGGGCTTGTCGAACGCGGTCTTCTTCTCCGCGTTCTGCGCGGTCAGGCCGGCGGCCAAAAGGGTGAAACACAGCAGCAATCGAGACATTAACCGCTATTGTAACCTAGCGGCGCGGGTCAGGTGGCACAGGCTTTAGCTTATGATCCCAGAAAACAGGTGGCAGGCTTTAGAGGTGGCACAGGCTTTAGCCTGTGATCCCAGAAAACAGGTCAGGCCTTAGAGGTGGCACAGGCTTTAGCCTGTGAGGCACAGGCTTTAGCCTGTGACGTGTACAGGACGTCGATTGTACGCCCGCGTGCGAGGCGCGCTCGTCGGGGCCACGGGTCCAGCCACCAGACCTCGCGCAGGGTCTTCATTTGTTTGCAACAATGGAGTTGAACATCTAAATCTCGTATCCCTTCCAGAATTGTCCGCTCGGCACTTCCGCCGGGCCGCGCTCCTGACGAGTCGTGACACGACTTTTGATGGTCGCATGGGCGCAGTGTCCCACGATGCACCGCAGGAGCAACCATGACCGCCCAAGCCCGCCCACAGGAAAAGCCCGACCCGAAGATGAACCGTATCCTCGCCGCCCTGGAACAGCCGGATTATGACGCATTGATGCTGGATGCGGAGGTGGTTCCTCTGAGATTCCGCAAACGGCTGCATTCTCAGGACGAGCCTATCGACGCCGTCCATTTCCCCTTGACATGCATGGTCTCACTGGTAGTCACTAATGACGGCAGGCCGCGGATGGAGATGGCTACCGTCGGCAATGAAGGCGTTGTCGGCGCATCGGAGGTCCTGCAATCCCAGCCAGCGATGGGCATGAATCTCATTCAGATACCTGGCGCCGCAGTGCGCATCAAGGCCGGCGCCTTCCTTAATATGGTCAACAGCCGGCCGCTGGTGCAGAAGGCCGTCAACCAGCACCTGTTCGCGCTCATGCGGCAGATACTTTATGGAGCGGCCTGCAACCGGATCCACAGCATGGACGAACGTTGCGCCCGCTGGCTGTTGATGACCCACGATCGCGCCGACGGGGATACCTTTCCGCTCACTCAGGAATTTCTTTCGCATATGCTTGGCGTGCGGAGGGCGACAGTGAATGTAGCGACGGGCATCTTGACGAAGGCGGGTTTCATCCGGTACGTGCGGGGAAAAATCGCGGTAATCGACCGGGCCGGCCTGGAGTCGGCCGCCTGCGATTGCTATCAAGCCATCATCGCGGTATATGATTCCTGGTTGCCCGGAACTCCGAAACCAGCGGAATAAGTTGTTTCCGAGTTCGCGGAGCCGGCCCGGACGCTGTGTCCGCTGGCGTACCCATACAAGTGGACGGTACTGGTACCGCTCGGATAATATTTTGGTTTCAGGGCATCTTAATATTGACGCATATCTACGCCCGCGCGGATAATAAAACTATAAGATATTCCTGTAAGAACTGTCTCAGCGGCTGGAGCAGTGCTTAGGTTTACCTGACAAGCATAATCGGCACTCGTTGGCTTGTTTACCTCGCCCTGGCTGAGCCGGAGGGCGCTACGAATTGATGAAACCGCGCAAGATTCTGCAAAAGGTGGAGCGCGTATCCTTGCTGGTTGCGCTCCTGCTGGTGCTGCTCAGTGCGATACTTTCTTATCGCGCGTGGGCTGCCTTCGAACACCATAGACAGCAGGCCCTGGTCACCCGGCAGGTCATGGACGGAACCACTGCGCTTCTTTCATCGTTAACGGACGCTGAAACGGGGCAGCGCGGATTTCTGCTGACCGGAGAAGATCGTTACCTGGCGCCATACCGGCAAGCCCTTAAAGGAATACCAGCCAACCTGGATGTTCTCGCTCGCATTGAGGCCGCCCGTCGCCGTCCCGACCAGCTCCAGCGTGTCAACAGGTTGAGACCACTCGTGCAGGACAAAATGGACGAGTTAGTCCAGACCATCGAGGTTCGCCGCAGCCAAGGGCTCGGCGCGGCTCTCGCCCTGGTCCGCAGCGATCGCGGACGAGCGAAGATGGATGAGATTCGGGCAGTTTGCTCTGAGATCCAGACGGCGAGCTACGATCTCTTGGAACGGCAAAGAGAGGAGATGCGAGCCAGTTCCTATCAAGCGGGACTCGTCGGCACGCTCGGCAGCGCGGCCGTTTTCGCGCTCCTCGTTCTTGCCACGATCACTATCCGTAAGGGAACGCGCCACCGTCAACGCCTGATTGAAGATCTTGAGCGGCGCGAAGGGGAAGCCAAAGAAGCGCGCGATTTGCTTCAAACGACGATTACCAGCATTGGCGATGGCGTCATTACCACCGACGCTGAGGGGAAGGTTGTTTTCTTGAATCCGATCGCCCAATCCTTGACCGGCTGGACGCTGGAAGAGGCCGCGGGTAAGCCCCTGGAAGAGGTTTTAAGGATCGGCAACGAAGAGACCGGCGCGGTTTCCGACAACCCCGCCGGCAGGGTTTTACGTGAGGCAAAAGCCGTCGGCTTTGCCGATCGCACCAACCTCACTGCTAAGGATGGCCGTCAGCTTCCGATTGACGACAGCGCCGCACCCATTCGATCCGCGGAAGGAAGCGTCATCGGCGTGGTACTCGTATTTCGGGATATCACGCAAAGACGGGAAGCCGAGCGGGCGGAGAAGCAGGCAGCCGCGGAGATCGCCCGCCATTCCGAACTGCTGGAACGAACCAATGCCGAACTGCAGTATTTCGCGTACGCGGCCTCCCATGATCTTAGGGAACCTCTGAGAACGATCACGGCTTTCACCCGACTTGTTCAGGTCCGTAGTGAATCACAGCTCGATCAGAAAAGCGCAGAGTGCTTGCAGTTCATTGTGGCGGCTGCCGAACGAATGGGTGAACTCATTGACGCCTTACTGGATTACTCCAAGGCCGGAGAGATCACGGATAAGCCTCTTCGCGCCCTTCCCATGGAAGAGGTTCTGGCGAGGGCTCTTGGCAATTTGAATGGGTCTATCGAAGAAAACAAAGCGGTGGTCACCCATGATCCGCTGCCCGCGATCATGGGAGATCAGACCCATGTCGAGCGACTCTTCCAGAACCTGATCGGCAACGCGCTCAAGTATCGCCGGCAGGAGGCCCCCCGCATTCACATTGCAGCGCGGGACCTGGGCAAGGAATGCCTGTTTGCGGTTTCCGACAACGGTCAAGGTATTCCCCCGCAGCACCAGACGCAGATTTTTGAACTCTTTAAGCGGCTCCACGGTCAACAATACCCTGGCAGCGGAATCGGACTGGCCACGTGCAAGAGACTCGTTGAGCGTTACGGTGGACGAATCTGGGTGGAGTCCGAAGCCGGCAGAGGATCAACCTTCTTCTTCACGCTGCCCGCCAGCGGGGAAACCTCTCTAAGCGCTTCCGCCAAAGCGTGACAGACTGAAGCTGGTCCTGCCTGGATCAAGGTGGCACAGGCTTCAGCCTGTGAGGGCCTTTTTCAGCATCCTGCCAGTGGTTTCCGTCAGGCTGGACACCATCGTGCGCGGCTCGCTGGCCGCATGCTTACGGCTCCCCAACGATCTCCGCCGCGTCATAGGGACACTCTGGTGGAAACGTGGATGCGTCCAATCCCGTCTCCGCCATCGCGTCGAGCACAGCGTCACCGTAAGCCTCCGCGATGAAATCGGGTTGTTCGAGCAACGGCCCGAAACTCGGATTCTCGCGTAGAATCTTACGAAGGGTCCTGATTTGCTTTAAGATCGACACCTCCCAACTGCGGCCCCGCAAGTTCGGTTGGTACGACACGACGTTCAGATTTGCCTAAGTCCTCAATCTCCTCTGCCACTTCGGCCAAATCGACATCGCGGACCCGGCCCTCCCGAAGGGCTGCCACGGTGCTCTTGGTCCACGCGAAGTAGTCGGTTTCATACAGCTTCGACATACAAACATCGTAGCGCGCCGTAATCGTCCATAATGAAACTGTGCCCTTGCTCTGCTATCTGGACGCCTTCTCCGGGATCAGCGGCGACATGCTGGTGGGTGCGCTGGCAGACGCCGGCGCGGACCACGCCGCCATCCAGGCTGCGATCATAGACGCGCTCGCCTCGCTCGAAACCGGTGCGGTGCTGTCGTTCGAGCGCGTCAAACGCTGCGGGATCGCCGCTACGAAGTTCCATGTGGCCCTCCAAGAAACGCACGCCCACCGGCACCTGGCGCACATCCTGAAAATGATCGACAATGCCGCCCTGCCCCAGCGCGCCAAGCAGAACGCCGCAGCCGTCTTCCAGCGGCTCGGCGAAGCCGAAGCGGCCGTGCACCAGGTCCCCGTCGAACGCGTGCACTTCCACGAAGTCGGAGCGGCCGATTCCATCGCGGATATCGTGGGCGCCTGCGTGGCGTTCGAAGTGCTCGGCGTGACCTCCATCGTCTCCTCACCGCTTAATGTCGGTAGCGGCACCGCGTCCACCGCGCACGGATTGCTCCCAGTGCCCGCCCCGGCGACCGCGGCGCTGCTGCGCGGCAAACCCATCTACTCCGACGGGCCGGCAGTGGAACTCACCACCCCCACCGGCGCGGCGCTCGCGGTCACGCTGGCGCGCGCGTTCGGCCCATTGCCGCCGGTGAAGATCGCCGCCGCCGGCTACGGCGCGGGCGGCTACGATTTCCCGGACCGCGCCAATGTGCTGCGCGTCATTCTCGGCGAAGAGACCGGCGCGGCGGAGGCCACCACTATCTCGGTACTGGAGGCCAATATCGACGACCTCAGCCCCCAGATTCTGGCTTACGCCATGGATCGCCTATTAGAAAAAGGTGCGCTGGACGTGACCTTGCAGCCCATCCAGATGAAGAAGGGCCGTCCGGGCACGCTGCTGCGCGTGCTGGCGCGCCCCGAAGATCGCGAGACGATGGCACAGATCATTTTCGCCGAAACCTCCACGCTGGGCCTGCGCACCTACACCGCCGAGCGCCGCGTGCAGGCGCGCCACTGGGTGGACGTCGAAACCCCGCATGGCCAAGTCCGCATGAAGGTTTCCGCCGAAGGCGCCTACGCGCCCGAGTATGAAGACTGCCGCCGCATCGCCCAGGAATCCGGCGTGCCCCTGAAGAATGTCATTGCGGAAGCTAATTTCGCCTATCAGAAAAGTTCGAGATGACCAAATATTACCTGACCACTCCGATCTATTACGTAAACGCCGCGCCGCACATCGGCCACGCCTACACCACCATCGTGGCGGACCTCATCAAGCGCTTTAAGACCATGCAGGGCTACCATGCGGTGCTCACCACCGGGAGCGACGAGCACGGCGTCAATGTGGAGCGCGCCGCCCAACGCGCCGGCAAGACGCCCCAGGAATTCTGCGACGTCATCGCCGCCGAGTTCCAAAGACAATGGCAGATGCTGGGTCTACAGATCGATTACTTCCAGCGCACCACCGACCCCAAACACGCCCGCGTCGTGAACGATCTGTTTAATCGCTGCCGCCAAAACGGTTATATCTACAAGGGTTCGTACACCGGGCAGTACTGCATCTTCGACAATCTCTACGTCAACGAAGCCAAGCCGGGCGACCCCTGTCCGGATTGCGGCCGGCCCACCGAAACCGTCACGGAGGAGAACTTTTTCTTTAAGCTCTCCGCCTTTACCGATAGATTGCTTGAGCTTTACGAGTCGCAGCCCGATTTCATCCAACCCGAAACGCGCCGCAACGAAGTGCTGTCGTTCGTGCGCCAAGGGCTTACGGATCTTTCGATTACCAGGACAAACATCAAGTGGGGCATTCCTGTCGACGGCGAGGCGCCGCACGTCTTCTATGTCTGGTTCGACGCGCTCACCGATTACATAACCGCAGTCGAAGGCAAAGGACTGTGGCCCGCCGACCTGCACCTCATCGGCAAAGAGATTCTGCGCTTTCACGCGGTCTTCTGGCCCGCGTTCCTGATGGCGGGCGGCCTCGAGTTGCCCAA
This sequence comes from Bryobacteraceae bacterium, assembly GCA_049520215.1. GTDB lineage: Bacteria > Acidobacteriota > Terriglobia > Bryobacterales > Bryobacteraceae > Bog-159. The sequence continues at coordinate 19,752 of JBEKPZ010000093.1, forward strand.
GAAGATCTTCGCCCACGGCTGGCTGCTGTTCGAAGAAAGCAAGATGAGTAAGTCGCGCGGCAACATCGTGCGCTCCGAGCCGATCCGGCAGGTGATGGGGGCGGATGCGCTGCGCTATTTCCTGCTGCGGGAGATTGTGTTCGGGCAGGACGGCAGCTTCAGTTACGACGCCCTGATCGGCCGCTACAATTCGGAACTGGCCAACGGCCTCGGCAACCTGGTGAGCCGCACCCTGACCATGATCGGGCAATATCGTGGCAGTGCGATCCCGGCAGGCACGGTCGAACCCATAGCCGACGCCGCCCGGCAGACCATCGTGGACGCGATTTCCGCCTTCGATGCGCTCGAATTCACGCGCGGTCTGGAAGCCATCTGGGTCCTGCTCTCCAAGCTGGACAAATTCATCGTGGAGCGCGCGCCCTGGAAAATGGCGCGTCAGCCGGAGGCGCAGGCCGATCTCGACGCCACCCTATACACCGCCGCCGAAGCGCTGCGCATCTCGACCGTGCTGCTCGCGCCGGTGCTGCCGCAATCGACGCCGAAGATCTGGACGCAACTCGGCATGACCGAGCCCTTGGAATCGGTGCGCCTCGCGACGCTCGCCTGGGGGCAATTGCCGCCCGGCCAGAAGATCGGGGAGGTCTCGGGGGTGTTTCCGCGCATCGAAGCCAAAGAAGCCATTGCGAAAATGCAGGAACTCGAAGTCCGCGTCACCGAAGAGCAGAACGTGATGCTGGGAAAAGCGCCCAAGCCCGAGGCATCCGCCATCGCACCAGCCACTGATCGCATCTCCATCGACGACTTCGCCAAGGTCGACATGCGCGTCGGCCAAGTGCTTTCCGCAGAGCCGGTTAAGGGTGCGGATAAGCTGCTTCACATGAAGATCGATATCGGCGAGCCGCAGCCGCGCACCATCGTGGCGGGCATCGCCGAAGCCTATCCGCCCGCGCAGTTGATCGGCCGCAAAGTAGTGATCGTGGCCAATCTGCAACCGCGCAAGCTGCGCGGCATCGAATCCAACGGGATGATTGTGGCCGGTTCCATCGAAGGCGGCAAGCCGGTGCTCGCCGGCTTTCTGGAGGACGTTCCCATCGGGGCGCGCCTCAAGTAATACGTGGGGCAGGCCCTCGGCCTGCGGCGGCCTCCCAGGCCGCCCCCTGCTCCCTTTCAGCAAATGAGACTAACCGATTCGCACTGCCATCTGGACGACAAGCAGTTTGACCCCGACCGCGACCAGGTGATCGAGCGGGCGCTGGCGGCCGGCGTCGAGCGCATGCTGGCCATCGGCACCGGCAGCGGTCCGCCGGACCTGGAAGCCGCCTTGCGCCTGGCCCGCCAGCACGCCTTCATCTACGCCACCGTGGGCGTGCATCCGCACGATGCCGCCAAGGCCACGCCGGAAACTTTCGCCGCCATGGAAGCGCTGGTTGCCGATTCCAAAGTGCTCGCCATAGGCGAGATCGGCCTCGACTACCATTACGATTTCTCGCCGCGCGACGTGCAGCGCGACGTCTTCATAGCGCAATTGCAGTTGGCGGCCAGGGCAGGGAAGCCCATCGTGATCCATACCCGCGAGGCGTGGGACGATACCCTGCTGCTGTTGCGCGAGCACTGGTCCGGCCGCGGCATCATGCACTGCTTCAGCGGCGGCCCGGCGGAAGCCCGCCAGGCGTTGGATCTCGGCTTCTATCTGAGCTTCGGCGGCGTCCTCACGTTTCCCAAGGCGGAGGCGCTGCGCGAAGCGGCCCGCCTCGCGCCCGAAGACCGCCTGCTGATTGAGACCGACGCGCCCTATCTCGCCCCGGTCCCCAAGCGCGGCAAACGCAACGAGCCGGCCTTTATGGTGGAGACCGCGCGCCGGCTGGCCGAAGTCCGCGGCGCACCGCCCAAGCGCATCGCCGAGGTGACCACTGCGAACTTCGAACGGCTGCTGCTAAACTGTAACTTCCAATGAACCTGGGCAAGCTCGGGCAAGTCATCACCGGCAAGGAGATCTTCGACCTGATCCACGACGATCTGGAGCGCGTGGAAAAGGAGATCAGCCTGGAGACCGTCGCGTCGGTGGAGGTCGTCACCCAGATCGGTCAGTATCTTCAGGAGAGCGGCGGCAAACGGTTGCGGCCATCGCTGTTGCTGCTGGCCTCCAAGCTGATCGGGCCCGAAGGGCGCGCCTGCGACAGCGCCATCCATCTGGGCGCGGTGGTCGAGATCATCCATGCCGCCACGCTGGTGCACGACGATGTGATCGACGACGCGCGCACGCGCCGCGGGCGGCCTTCGGCCAACGCTCAGTGGGGCAACCATACTTCGGTGCTGGCGGGCGACTGGCTTTACATGGAAGCGTTCCAGGTGGCGCTGCGCGAGCGCAACTTCCACGTGCTGGACCTGCTCATCGGGCTGAC
>JBEKPZ010000094.1:0-22611 GCA_049520215.1 Bryobacteraceae bacterium
ACTGCTCTCCCAGGTACGCCAGAGGATCGTTCATATCCCCCAGTCTAAGTCAAAACGGCCACTCTGCTACAATCCTTGTTCATGGCTCAGCGGGTCTCGATATTCGTCACCTGCATCGTGGATCAGCTTTTCCCGGCAGTCGGTCTGGCGATGGCCGATGTCCTGGATCGCCTCGGCTATCAGGTCGACTTTCCCGGGGATCAGACGTGTTGCGGCCAGCCGGCCTTCAACACGGGCTATCGCCGGGAAGCCTGCCAGGTGGCGCGGCACTTCCTCAAAGTCTTCCGCGATTCCGAATACGTGGTGGTGCCGTCCGGTTCGTGCACTTCGATGATCGCTCATCATTTCCGCGAGCTGTTCCCGGATGACGCCGAAGCCCTGCGCGCCGCCGATGCGCTGGCGCCGCGCGTCTGGGAGTTCTCCAAGTTTGTGCTGGAAGTGGCGGGCGTGGATGACGTCGGCGCGCGCCTGGAGGACGTGGTCACGTATCACGACAGTTGCCACGCGCTACGCGAATTCGGCATCCGGGACGGACCGCGCCGTCTGCTGGCGAACGTGCGCGGATTGGAACTGCGCGAGATGGACACGGCCGAGGAATGTTGCGGTTTCGGCGGCACGTTCTCGGTGAAATTCCCCGAGATTTCCGGCGGCATGGCGGGCACCAAGATCGATTCCATCGTGCGCACCGGCGCCAAAACAGTGGTCAGCGTGGATTCCAGTTGTGTCTGCCGCATTCGACGAAAAGGTCCACAGCACGCTGGCGGATGCCAACCTGCAATTGGCTATCTATCGAGCCACCGGCCGTCTGATCGATCATCGCAAAAACGCCGTAGCGGCCGCCGCGCTACCGGATTACCAGGAACTCCGCACCGCGGCCAACGCCATCAAGCGCCACACCATCGACCACCTGGACCACTACCTGGAACAGTTCGAAGCCAGCGTGGCGGCGCACGGCGGCAAAGTCGTCTATTGCCAGGAGGCCGCCGAGGTTGCGGATTTCGTCCTCGGCCTGGCGAAGGAACGCGGCGCGCACCTTATCGTGAAATCGAAATCCATGACCACCGAGGAGATCGATTTAAACGAACGGCTGGAGCATAACAAGTTGGAATCGGTGGAAACCGATTTGGGCGAGTACATCCTGCAGCTCGCGCACCAGCGACCGTATCATATTGTTGCGCCGGCGCTGCATCTAACGCGTTATGACGTGGGCGATCTGTTCGCGCGCACGCTGGGCGTGGCCAACGAGACGGCGCCGGAGAAGCAAACGCTGATCGCGCGCGCGGTGCTACGGCAGAAGTTCCTGGCTGCGGACATCGGGATCAGCGGCGCCAATTTCCTGGTCGCCGATTCCGGCGCGGTTCTTCTGGTCGAAAACGAGGGCAACGCGCGCCTGACGACTTCCGCGCCCAAGATACACATCGCGGTGGCGGGAATCGAGAAGCTGATTCCGCGCGCGCAGGATCTGGCCGTGTTTCTGAAGCTGCTGGGACGCAGCGCCACCGGCCAGGCGCTGACGGTATACACCTCGTTCCTGTCGGGACCGCGCCGCGCGGGCGAGGTTGACGGCCCCGAAGAATTCTACGTGGTGCTGCTCGATAACGGGCGCACCAAGCTGCTAGCGGATCGCGGAAAACGGGAATCGCTCTATTGCATCCGCTGCGGCGCGTGCCTGAATCATTGCCCGGTGTACCGCAAGATCGGTGGGCACAGCTTTCCGTGGGTTTATTCGGGACCGATCGGCGCCATCATCACGCCGCAGTTTCTGGGCATCGAGCATGAGCCGAGCCTGCCGTTCGCATCGAGTTTGTGCGGCGCGTGCGCGGAAGTGTGCCCGGTGAAGATAGACATTCCCAAGGTGCTGCTGGATCTGCGCGCGGAGGTGAAGCAGAACGAGGAACACAAAGGCGTGAACCGCCTGGAGCGCCTGGCGTTCCGGATCTGGGCTTGGGTGATGTGCCATCCGCGCATCTATGAAATGGCGGCGATGGTAGCTGCGGGCGTGGCGCCGGCAGGGAACGGCAAGTGGTTGCGGAACGCGCCTGCACTGATGAATCTGCCGCCGGTGCGCGCCTGGTTGAGCCAGCGGGACCTGCCGCCCGCGCCGGCGGCAAGCTTCCGCGAGCTATGGAGAAAGCGCTGATGTCCCGCGAAGCCATCCTGAACAAGGTGCGCACGGCGTTGGGGCGCACGGCCGGACAAGGAATTGCCGAGCCGCCGCCGGTGCGCCTGCGCGTGGCCCAAGTGGATGCGGAGACGCGCGTCGCGAGTATGTTGCGCGCGGTGGAGGCGCTGGCGGGCAAGACCCGGCGCGCGGCCACGGCCGCGGATGCGCGGGCCTACGTCGGCACGGTGCTGGACGGAAGGATGGCGGTCGCCTCCAACGCGCCGTTCCTGCGGGAATGCGGCATCGTGGATCTGGCGGGTGTGCAATCCGGCTTCACCGATGCGGCCGCACTGCGGGCGCTCTGCGCGATGGCGGATGTGGGCATCACCAGCGCCGACTACGCCTTGGCGGACACCGGCACCCTGGTGATGCTGGCCAGCCCGGCGGAAGCCCGCTTGATCTCGCTGCTGCCGCCGGTACACATCGCGGTGGTTCCCATCGAGCGCGTGCTATCGGGGCTCGACGAACTGTTCACCATCCTGCCCGATCCCGCCGCGCAGACCAGTTCCATGGTGCTGATCACCGGCCCCAGCCGCACGGCGGATATCGAGCAAATTCTGGTGCGGGGAGTGCACGGGCCGGGCGAGATTCACGTGGTGGTGGTGGGATAGATCGCGTATGGATAATCCAACGGCTGGCGAATGGCGCATGTTGCTGGCGCTTGTGCTTGCCCAGCGTCTGGAGATCAACGCTATCGAAAGCGTTTTGAAGCGCGCGAAGGCTCTCACGGATGCAGAGGTCAAGGCCATTCGCACACAGGCATCCCAGACCGCGACAGCCTGGAGTTCCGATGATCGCGACGATGTATTGGCACTCATTCGTATTCACTCATCGTCCGAGGCCACCATGCTCGTCCCGCCGACGCGCAGCGAATGAGTCCGAAGGATCGCTCAGACCGGCCAGCCAGGCTAGCTCCGCGCGCTTCTTCCGGCGATACCACACAAGGCAAACGAAAAACGCCAGCGAAAACAGCCAGATGAGGCCGTTGAAAACAGAGCCGAACAGCCACCCCAGCAGCGGCACGCGCGGCGCCGAGTGCCGGTAGATCCATCCCAGGCAAAACGCCATCTCAACCACAAAGAGTCCGGCGCCGAACACCGCGGCCTTAAGCTGGGCGCGGCACCGCCTGATGGACAGATCCACGAATGCCGCCGTGTCGATGGCAGTGGGTGACCAGAGGCCGCGGCTGACGACGAGCCGGAACGCCCAGGCAACGGCGATGAACGACCAGGTGGCCGCTACCAGCAGCAGCATGTCGGGTTGCGGCGAACGCGCCGCCAATGCGCTGACGCCTCCACCGATCGCGACCGTCACCAGAATGTCGCCCGCGATCGCGATCTTCAACCAGCGCGATTGGCGCTCCACACGCCGGCGCAGGTCCGGGGGGACGGCGGCTTCCGACTGCCACTCGCGGCGCCACGTTTCCAATTCGGCATCGAGACTCATTTCCGTTTCTCCAGCGATTCGCGCAACAGTTGGCGGGCGCGGGTCAAACGCGCGCCTACGTTGCTTTCGGAAATTCCCAGCACCTCGGCGATTTCCGCATATCCCATATCTTCGAGCGTCAGCGTGATGACCTGCCGGTAGACCAGCGGCAGGCGATGAATCGCGCGGCGCAAATGTTCGGCCGTCTGTTCCCGCGCGAGGCCGGATTCCGGATTGGGCGCCGGATCGTGGACATCGTCAACATCGGCCGCCGGGAACCGCCCCCGGCTGCGCGCCAAGTGCGCGATGGCTCGATTGTGCGCGATGCGGAACAAAAATGTGCGTGGGGAGCATTCGCCGCGAAAGCCGGGCAAAGCCTGCCAGACCGCCAGCGCGATTTCCTGCAGCAGGTCGTCGCGGTCGCTGGACGTGTTGGTATAGCTCGCCGCGATCCGCGCGAGCGCGGGCCCGTTGGCGGCCAGAAGACGGTCGAATTCCTGCTCCCGATTGGCGCGTTCCCATGTAGCGAAATGCATGGCGAAGAGGGTGACGTCCCCCAAAGCGGCGTCAGTTCCCGTAAACGATTTCATCACGATGCAACCTGTTCGCGGCAACTTCCAATACCAGCACGGCCAGGGCGGCGGTGACGCAGCCCAGGGCGGCTGCCGGACCGAACGGCGCCGCCGCGCCCTTCATCCAGCGTTCAAGCTGCAACTGTTGCCCAATCACCGGCAGGAAGGCGAACCATCCGCGCGCCGCCGCCGGAAAGAACACCTGGAACAGGCCGAGGCCCATGGGCAGGAAGACCAGCATCGACAGGTAGGTCTGCGCTTCCTTCGCCGCACGGCAAACCGTCGAGATCAGCAGTTGGATCGACGCCGCCAGCAGCGCCAGCGGCAAGATCCCGGCCGCCACCGCCAGCAGGAGACGCGGCGCGCTCACTGGCAGATGCACTCCGCCGCTGGCGAACACCATCGCGAAGCCCGCCAGATTCAGGATCAAGCCGGCTGCGGAAAACAGGCCCACCGCCAGCCACTTTCCCAATACGATCTCCCGCCTGCGCACCGGGTTCATCAGTAGAGGGAGCAGCGACTGGCGTTCCCGCTCGCCGGCTACGGTGTCCATGGCGACGTTCATGCCTCCTACAAACGCGGCCACCAGGGTGAAGACCGACATCATCCCGATCAACACGCCATCCACGCGCACCGCCCTGGACACCATGAATACGACCGCGGGACCCATCAGCGCGTACAGCAACGACGAAACTACGGAGCGCGTATCGCGCAGGCTATCGACGGCCTCCTTGCGCGCGACTATCAGGACTGGATTCAGCATACGGCAGGCTCCCCGGTGCAGGTCAGTTTTACAAAGGCGTCCTCCAGCGAAGCGCTGTCCGTTTGCCGGCAAAGATCGGCGGGCGAACCCCGCGCTACCAGGCGTCCGCGGTCGACGATCACCACCTGGTCGCACAGCGCGCGCACTTCTTCGAGCACGTGGCTGGAGAACAGCACGCACGCGCCCGCATCGCGCCAGCGCCGCAACAGGTCCCGCAGCGACCGCACCGTGGGAACATCCAACCCGTTGGTGGGTTCGTCCAACAGGAGGTTCTTGGGCGCGTGCAGGATGGCGCGGCCGAGCGCGGTTTTCATGCGCTCGCCTTGGGAGAAGCCGGCCGTACGCCGGTCCGCAATGGCCTCCAGGCCGAGCGTGGTAACCACCTGGCTCACCCGCTCGGCGAGCGCCGCGGGCGGCATCCCGCGCAGCATGCCGAAGTACGCCAGGTTCTCGCGCACGGTGAGCCTGGGATAGATTCCCATGTGGTCGAGCAAGGCGCCCAGGCGGCGCTGCCGGATGAGCGGATCCTCTGTCGCCGCTCGATCGTCCAAAACAACCGAGCCGGATTCCGGCTGCAGCACTCCGTAGATCATGCGCAGCGTAGTGCTCTTGCCGGCCCCATTGGCGCCCAAAAGGCCGGTGATGGCGCCGTCGGGAGCGGTGAATGAAAGGCTTCGCACCACCGGCCGGTTGTCGAAGCTCTTGGCGAGATTTTGAACTTGGATCATGTCTTTCGCTGGTATAGTCCGCGCTACGTGAACTTCCTTACAAAAACTTCGCGAATGTTGGTATCATGAACATTCCATTAGATTGGCCGTGCGGGACTGCTTCATCTGAGATCTCCCCATTCACTCATCGCGTGCCTGGCACTCATGGCGCTTCCGTGTCTGGATGCCGGGACGGCCGACGCGCCCGCCATCGCGAGCGCCACGGTGGACTACGCCGCCAATCGGGTGACCCTAACCGGCTCCAACTTCAGTCCGGCTGGCGTGGCTCCCACGATAGCATTCGAAAACGCCACGCTGGCTCTGGTATCGTTCACGGACCAGAGCGCCGCGGCGAGTCTGCCGGCCGATTGGGCCTCGGGATCGTACCTGCTGGCGGTCACCAATAGCAACCACCAGACCGGCGTCTACCGCATGACGCTGGCGGTAGCGCCGCCGCCATTCAATAAGCTGCGTTATCATGCCGAAGCCCTGTACGGGATCTGGCCGCTGGCGGGCACGCTGGCCTACGCCGGATTGCTTCAAGAGTTGAATGCCCCCAAGGAATGGGGAGACGGATGGGCCGCATACGGCCGGCGGGTGGCCTCCACGGAGGCCTGCGGCGTGATCCATGGCGTGCTGGCGTTTGGCCTGGATACCACTCTGCACCAGGATCCGCGGTATTACCGGTCGGATCGCAAGGGTTTCTTTCGCAGAATCGCGCACGCGGCGCGGGGTACCATACTGACCCACACGGACGCGGGCGGCGAGACCCTCTCCACCTGGCGTCTGGGCAGCGCATACGGCGCGGAGTTCATTTCGAACCTGTGGTATCCGGACCGCCTCGACACCGTTCGGTTGGGTTTTTTGCAGGGCTCGCTCCGCGTCGGGTTCGACCTGGTCAGCAATCTTTCGGCCGAATTCTGGCCGGATCTCAAGAAAAAGCTGCGACGGCGCAATTAGCTTCCCAACCGGCGCCGCGGTCGTGCGTCTAAGGGAACGGGAGCAAAACTATGAACCGGATTCTGATTTTGGCCCTGTGCCTGGCGCCGGCGGCGCTGCCGCAGGAGAAGACCATGAGCTGCGACGAGGACAGCCGAGGGAGCGAACGCGGGCACTACTGCGAGATACGCGAAGTCACCGTGCCCGCCGGCGGACAACTCGACGTGGACGGTGGCGTCAATGGCGGGATTTCCATCAAGGGCGCAAACCGCAGCGATATCCTGGTGCGGAGTAAAGTGCAGGCCTATCAGGACGATCAGGCGGATTCGCGGCGGGTGGCTTCGGAGATCCGTGTAGAAACTGCCGGTGGACGCGTGCGCGCAACCGGTCCCACTTCGGAGAAGCACGGCTGGGGCGTCAGCTATGAGATCTTCGTGCCGCTAAAGACCGACCTAGTGCTGCACACCCATAATGGCGGAATCAGCATTGCGGGCGTCGAGGGCCATACGCAGTTCGAGGCGATGAACGGTGGCGTGTCGTTGAAGCATTTGGCGGGTTCGGTGGAAGGCCACACCACCAACGGCGGGCTGCACCTGGAACTGGCCTCGGACCACTGGGATGGCGATCGCTGCGATGTCTCCACCACCAACGGCGGCGTGACCATCAGGATTCCCTCCAACTACTCGGCGCACCTGGAGACCGGCACCGTTAACGGCGGCGTCAAGGTCGATTTTCCGGTGACCGTGCAGGGCGAGATCAGCCGGCATCTCGCCGTGGATCTGGGCACCGGCGGAAGGCTGGTACGCGCCACCACTACCAATGGCGGCGTGAGGGTCGAGCGCATCTAGCGCAGTGTTCAAGAAATAACAGTACAGCAGATTAGCTGTGGGGCAGGCCATCGTTTTTCGTGGCCTGCCGAGTTCTAGCGGTGCGCAGGCGACAAACAACCATCGTCTGCACTGCTATATGTTGAAATCTTTGCGCGCCGTGACGATTCTTGTGCAGCGGGCGTCCATGCCTGCTGCGGGTCTCCAGACCCGCAGCGTCGACTCTCAGCTCGCGTTTCGGTTTGCGGCTTGCCGCACTGTGCCACGCCGGGAACCCCAATGAAATACGCGAGGACCGTATTCTGGTCTGGGTAGCCGGATCGCGACGGACCCGGTGCGGTTCCGGCCGATGATGATTCCCTCCGTGCTGGAGAAAGTCAGCTACGTAGGAGCGCTGCTCGTTCTGTATTCACGAGACCGTATTTCGGCGGTGCAAGCGGCCACCGCCGTCCCGGACCTGCTACTGGCGGTACTGTTCGTCGCGGCGTATTGCGTCACGCCGCGTTCACAATGGGCTCGGACCCAACGGCAGGGTGAGCCGTCTCGTGAATCTGCTGGCTGAGTTGGTTCTGCAGTTGGTTGATGGCCTGTGCGCCGGTCGAACTCAAGGTCCCGCCATTGGCCTGCTCATCGGTAGCAACTTGCCGTTGGATTGTGCCGAGTTCTGAACCCAATTGCTGCGCCTGACCGCTGCTCAGGTTCCCGGCCTTTTCGTTCAACGCGATGCGTCCCGCTTCGAGAGCTTCGCGCGCGGTGGCCTGAGGCACATTCGGATCGGCTGGCGGAGCCGCGCCGTTGTGAGCGTCGCTGTAAGTCGTCCCGCTCAACTGATTTTGCGACTGCTGGATGGCCTGCGCATTGGTGGCCGAGAGCGTGCCGCCGCCGGCCTGCAGGTCCGTCGCGATCTGCTGGTGGATGGACGATATCTGGCCATAGAGCAACTGCGTTTGGCCGCTCGTGAGATTGCCGGCTTCACCGTTGATGGCGACGCGGCCGGTCAGAGCAACCTCCCGCAACGCGGCGGGGCTGAGTTGTACGGTGTCGGCCGGCGCGTCGGCTGACTGCACGCCGTTGCCGGGCTTCGGTACCGGCGCGTACGTTTCCGGTATGGCTGTGGTGTTAAAAGAAACTGGGGTCATAGTGTAATCTCCTTGCCGTCTCTATCGACAGCCGGGATCGGAACTTTAGCTGCTTTTGGGAGGCGCAGGCTTCAGCCTGTGGCAGCGCGGCTGCTATTCTGTCTTCTGACTTCTGACTTCTGACTTCTTGATGTACCCCTTCGGAATCAACAGCGTCAACGCATCAGGTACGATCTCCACACTGGCCGGAAGGTGTCCCGCATATTCGCCGTCCACTTGAATATAGACATGCCGGCCGGTGGTGCCCGGCATACACACGCTGCTGGTCCGGATCAGCGAAATGCCCGGAACTCCCGTCAGTTTGCGCATCGCCACCCGCGTCAGATACGTCAGAAAACGAAACGAGCTGTGCCCCTCGAACAGCACCACTTCGAACTGGTCGTCGAGCAAGCTGGTCGATTGCGCGATCTCGAGATCGCCGCCGTAGTTGCGCACTTTGCTGACCAGCGCGAAAGAGCAATTCACGCGGCGGCCCTCCACCAGCACTTCGAACTCATCCAGGTCGCGACCCAGTTGGCTGAAGCCCGCGAGCCAGTAAGCCAGCTTCCCAAACCGCGCCTTTAGCGGCATGCTGAGGTTATACACGATCTTGGCGTCCAGTCCGATGCCCGCCATCAGCAGGAACAGGCGGGTGCGCTCGGAGCCGTTCAGGCACTGCAACCGCCCCATGGAGATGCGCGTCGGAACGCATTCGCCCAGACTCGCGGCGGCGCCTTCGATGCTCGGATCGAGCCCCATTTCGTTGGCCAGCACGTTGGCGGTACCGGCGGGCAGAATGCCTAGCGGCACGTCGGAAAAGGCCACGCCTTCGGCGATCTCGTTGATGGTGCCGTCGCCGCCAGCCGCGAGGATTAGCTCGGCTCCGTCGGCGATGCTGCGGCGCGCGATGGCGCCCGCCGTGCCCGGTCCCTGCGTCGGCACCAGCCAGGTGTCGTGCCCCGCTTCGCGCAGGATCTCGGCGGCGCCGGACAGGCGCTTCAGGCCCTTATCGCCCATCTTGCCTGCAAAGGGATTGTAGATGACGATGGTCTTGCGTGCGGCGGCTATGGCTTTACTCCAGTCCTCTCAGTTTAAACTAAAGCGAGAACGCCCATGCCGAAAGGTGCTGCCGCCCGCGTCGAAACGCTGCGCGAAACGCCGCGCCATCACGAGCGCCTGTGCTACGTGCCTCCATTTTGAGGTAGGCTTATTAAGTCCGTAAGCGCTTGATTTTACGAGCTGGCGCGGCGTCTCAAAACTTACCGATATACCGGCCAATATTGCGATTTGACGCCGCATCTGCGCCGGTGGCGACCACGCTGACCGGCTAGGGCTCGCGTGGCTTGGCGATGACTGTACGGGTGCGAATGGACTTCGGCGTCGCTCTCCACCGTTGCTTTTTTGCGAGCACGTCGCCCAACGGGGCATCGGGATATTTGGCCCAATGCTGTGGAGCCGTGTCGTGCATCGACGACTCCATTTCATCCGCCTGGTCTGCATCGAACGGCGTCGGTTCGGAAGGCAGCTTCGATTCTTGACTATGGCGATTGGCGCGGTTGCGAAGCTTTTTCCGAAGCGGGATGCTCTTACGCGCCCCATGCGGGGCTTCGCCGTAAACGTTGCGGCGGTCTTTTGCCAAGCTCAAGCTCTTCTTCTCTTGTGGTGTCCGCTCTTTCATAAACCAGCCTCTACAAACATATCACTGGCAGCGAGCCTCTATGCCCTGCGGTCTAGCTCTCTAGTTGTCGGGGTGCTGCGCTAGTAGTTAGAAAAGCGATATTCTCTTTTCGTTCGACTCTGACTTTACCGGAGGGTGAAGTCCCGCGACCAAATAGGCGGACAAAAACAACCAAGCCGATAAGCGCGAGGACGTCTTTTAAGACCTCTCGATCGCGAACCATCTTCTCACGAGCAATACCAGCCCAACTAAGACACGGCAGTGCTTGCACTTGTGGTACACCCCCATCATTCTACTATCCCCAACCATGGCGCCAAGGTCGCTGCAATGAAAATGCTTGTTTACAAACTTCGCTTTTCATGGTGCCACCAGTTTCATAAGGAGTAGCATAGTTGAAGTTGGTTCGGGTCGGGGCCTTCGGTATCCTACGCGGCTCCGTGATGAATATCGGAGGCCCGTTGCGCAAAGGACCGTTTGTAAAACGTCGCGGCGCTTAAAGCGACGGATGCTCGACAAGGCGCGGGATATTCATTTTGCGTTGGTTCCTTCGCGCCTGGGCAAGATCATACGCGGCCTGCATCCGCAACCACATGTCGGCGCTGCCGCCGAAAGCCTTTTCAAAGCGCAGCGCCATCTCAGGCGTGACGGCGCTTCTCCCTTGCATCACGTTGTGAAGCTGCTGGCGCGTGATCTTCATCGCCTTCGCTGCCTCGGCCACACTCAAGTTAAGTTCGCCAAGGTTCGCCTTGGCGAGTGCGCCGGGGTGAACGGGATTCTTCATCGGCATAGCATCGTCCCTCCTAATGGTAATCTTCCAAATCCACGTCGTAGGCGTCGCCCCCCTCAAAACGGAAGGTCACCCGCCAATTGGCCTTTACAGTCACTGCCCAGACGCCTTTGCGGTCGCCCTTGAGCGGATGCAACCGAAACGTGGGCTGGTTCATATCTTGCACGTCGCTGGCCTGGTCCAGCGCCGAAAGGACTAACCGCAAACGGTCAACTTGATCGGCTCTCACCTTGCGAGCGTCGTCCTGTTCGAACAAGTTCCGCAGGCCCTTATGTTTAAAGCTCTCGATCATCGTCCGACTGTAAAACGTCAATTGACGTTTGTCAACACGGAAGTGCTGCGTTCAAAACTCACCAGTTATGAAACGGTGGCCGCGCGGCCAACGACAACATTTATTTTCAACCAATCCCCGGGATCGGTAATCAGGTTCTTCACCGCCTATTCATAGTGTATAGCGAGGCGCTACGCTACACAATCCAAGTCGTTTTTGGCAAGCCCCTCCCTCCGGCGGGCGAGCTTTTCATACCCCCCAGAACAGCCCCCGTCCGCATTAAACTAAAGTAAGAACGCCGATGCCGAAAGATGCTGCCGCCCAGATCGAAACGCTGCGCGAAACGCTGCGCCACCACGAGCGCTTGTACTACGTCCTCGACCAGCCCGCAATCACCGATGCCGAATACGACGCCCTCATGCGGGAACTGCGCGATCTGGAGTCGCGCCATCCCGAACTGCTGACGCCCGATTCGCCCACCCAGCGCGTGGGCGGCAAGCCGCGCGAGGGCTTCGTCAAAGTCGCCCACAGCGCGCCGATGCTAAGCCTCGATAACGCCCTGGATGAAGGCGAGCTGCGCGATTTCGACCGCCGCGTGCGCGAACTGCTGCGCGGCGCGGAATTCCAATACGTGACCGAGTTGAAGCTCGACGGCCTCTCCATGGCCGCGCACTATCGAGATGGCCAATTCGTGCAGGCCATCACTCGCGGCGACGGTTTGGTGGGCGAGGACGTCACCGAGAATGCGCGCACCATCCGCTCTCTGCCGTTGCGCGTGCCCTCCACGCTTCCGCAATTCGAAGCGCGCGGCGAAACCGTGATGAACCGGCGCGCGTTTGAGCGGCTGAATGCGGAACGCGACGAACGCGGTCTGGCGCGATTCGCCAATCCGCGCAACGCCGCCGCCGGATCGCTGCGCGTGCTGGAGCCCTCCATCACGGCGTCGCGCCGCCTGGATTACTACACCTACTTCCTGCAGGTGGACGGCCAGCCGGGCTACCCGCGTCACTGGGAATCGCTCGAGGAACTGGCACGCATGGGCTTCAAGGTGAACGCCAACCGCAAGCTCTGCCGGGATGTGGACGAGGTGCTGCGCTTCTGCGCGGAATGGGAAGCCAGGCGCGAGCAGTTGCCTTACGAAATCGATGGCGTGGTAGTCAAGGTGGATTCCATCGCGCAGCAACAGCAGCTTGGATGGACCGCCAAAGCGCCGCGCTGGGCCATCGCCTACAAATATCCCGCGCGACAGGCGCTTACTGTCGTCGAGAACATCGAGGTGCAGGTGGGGCGCACCGGCGCTCTCACGCCCGTGGCGCATTTGAAACCTGTGGAGGTCAGCGGTGTGACCGTATCGCGCGCCACGCTGCACAATGAAGATGAGATCGAGCGGCTGGGCTTGCAGATCGGCGACACCGTGGTGATCGAGCGCAGCGGGGATGTGATTCCCAAGGTAGTGCGGGTCGAGTCGCAAGGCTCCGACCGCAAGCCCTTCCGCATGCCGGAAGCGTGCCCGGTATGCGCCGGCAAAATCGTGCGGGAAGAGGGGGAAGCCGCCTCGCGCTGCATCAACGCCAACTGCCCGGCGCGCCTCAAGGAATCCATCCTGCACTTCGCGGCGCGCGGCGTGATGAATATCGACGGCATGGGCGAGGCGCTGGTCGATCAGTTGGTCGACCGCGGCCTGGTGCATAGCGTCGCCGATATCTACGGGCTGACGTTGGCGCAGTTAGTATCGCTGGAGCGCATGGCCGCCAAATCCGCGGGCAATGTGATCGTCAATATCGAGAAATCCAAGCAGAGCCCGCTGCCCCGCATTCTCACCGCGCTCGGCATCCGCTTCGTAGGCGAGCGCACCGCGGTGTTTTTGGCCGAAGCATTCGGCAGTTTGGATCGCATCGCGCAGGCCGGCGTGGACGAACTGCAGCGCGCCGAGGAGGTGGGTCCGAAGGTCGCCGAAAGCGTCTACCAGTTCTTCCGCGAGCCGCGCAACCAGGAGTTGGTCGAGCGGCTGCGCGCGGCGGGCCTGAAGTTCGAATACGCAGTCGTGCGCAAAAAGGGCGGACCGCTGGAGGGAATGACGTTGGTGCTCACCGGGACGCTGCCGACTCTGAGCCGTGAGGAAGCCACTCGCGTGATCGAATCCGCGGGCGGCAAAGTGAGCAGCTCCGTGAGCCGCAAAACCAGCTACGTGGTAGCGGGCGAAGAAGCCGGCTCGAAGCTGGACAAGGCGCGCAGCCTGGGTGTCGAAGTAATCGGCGAGCGGCGGCTACTGGAGCTCTCGGGTAAGGAGTAGGTGGAGCAGGATTGGTACGTGATGCGCCACTCGCTTTTAGGGAAGGGCGCTAGCAACGGCTCTGGGGCTGCCGTTCGGCTACGAGCTGATGCTTAGAAATCAAATGAGAATCATGACATGATGACCTTATGCGCACGACCCTGACCATCGAGCCCGATGTGGCGCAGCAAATCCGCCGCCGCATGACGCAGACAAAACTTCCATTAAAGCGGATAGTCAACGACGCGCTGCGGGCCGGCTTGTCATCACCGTAGAAAGAACCCAAGGCGCGGTAGGCCGTGGAAACATACCCGTGCGAATTCAAAGCCGGCATCGATCCGAACAAGCTCAATCAGCTCCTGGACGATCTGGATGCCGAGGAGTTTGTCCAGAAGATGGCGCGGTGAGGGGCCCGTGCTGATGCCGGATGTAAATATTCTGGTCTACGCGCATAACTCGCGCGCACGCGAGCACACCCAGGCCCGAGAGTGGTGGGAGGAAACGCTGGCCGCACCCCGGCCCGTGGGGATGCCCTGGGTAACGATGCTCGGTTTCATTCGCACCATGACGCATCGCCAGATCCTGGAGAATCCCATGCACGTGAAGGACGCCATCCGGCGCGTGCGCGCCTGGCTGGACCACCCGCACGTGCAGATCCTTACACCAGGCGAACACCACGCCGAGATCCTGTTTGAATTGCTGGTGCATCTGGGCACGGCCGGCAACCTCACGAGCGATGCGCACCTGGCGGCTTTGGCGATTGAATACCAGGCGGAATTGGTATCCGCGGACGCGGACTTTGCCCGGTTTCCGCGGCTGCGTTGGTTCAACCCGCTGCAACTCCGGTAGCCCCTCGCGCGCCATCGGTCCGGGCGCAAGAAAGAGCAACAAAAAGGTTGCCTTTTCCGCCGGGCCGCGCTATTCTGCAACCTGGAGGTTGCGTACAGATGGAGCATCGAATTGAGAAGCGTATGGAACTCAAGGCGCCAGTTTCGCGGGTCTGGCGCACGCTGACGGATCACCGTGAGTTCGGCGAGTGGTTTCGCGTGAAACTCGATGGGCCCTTCGTACCGGGCCAGATCTCGCGCGGCCATATCACCTGGCCTGGCTACGAACACATCCAGTGGGAGGCGGTGGTGCAGCAGATGGTTCCCGAACGGCTCTTTTCCTTCACCTGGCACCCTTATGCCGTCGATCCCAAAATGGATTACTCGAAGGAGACGCCGACGCTCGTCGAATTCAGGCTGGAGGAGACTACGTACGGCACTCTGCTGGTGCTCACAGAGTCCGGTTTCGAAAAAATCCCAAGCGACCGCATGCTCGAAGCATGGCGCATGAATGACGGCGGCTGGACGCAGCAAATGAAGAATATCGAGAGCTATGTCGCGGGAACGCCGTAGCAGAACGGCTGCCAGGCGGCAGGCGCATGCACCCGTCTTTGCGGCGCTGGGCGACGAGACGCGGTTATCGCTGGTTGCGAAGCTTTGCGGCGGGCAGCCACTTTCGATTTCTCAGCTCACAGAAGGGTCCAGGCTTACACGGCAGGCGATCACCAAGCATCTGCGAGTCCTGGAGAGGGCGGAGATCGTGCACAGCGTCCGGACGGGTCGCGAGAGCCGTTATGAATTCGATCCGGAGCCGATTGAAGGAATCAAGGAATACCTGGCTCTGGTCTCCGCGCAGTGGGATCGGACGCTATCGAGGCTGAAGTCGTTCGTCGAAGGTTGAGTACCGCTTCGGGCAGCATGCTATCTTCGGAAACGATGCCCCTTCGCCATCCGGTCCGCGTCCGGCGCGTGGATGAATGCGCCACCCTCGACGAGATTTTCCGGCACTGTCTGCCAGCCTTCGGCGGGGCGTATCTGCGGCGCATCTACACCATTCTCGACCGCGCGATCGGCGAGGGCTGCCCGCTTACGCTGGCCATTTCCGGCCCGGTGACCGTGTCGGGCCAGCACCTGGCGTGGCTCATCCCGTTGCTCGAAACGGGATGGGTGGCCTACATCAGCACGACCGACGCGGTCTGCTATCACGACGGGCATCGCAGCCTGGACGCGCATGCCGGCGATCCCATTCACGAAGTGCCGATCCACAGCGACGACGCCGCGCTGCGCGAGGAAGGCACGATTCGCGTCACCGATATGGCGTTCGACGAGGCCGTGCTGCTCGACCAGGACCGCTTCCTGAGCGCGTGCCTGGCGCGCCCGGAGTTTCAAAAGAAGATGACCGGCACGGAATTGCGATACCGTCTGGGCGCGTATTACGCCGCGCAGGAGCGGCACAACGGAGTGCCCGCGGGGCTGCTGGCGACTTGCCATCGCCTCGCTATCCCGGTGCTGGTGGGCGCGCCGGCGGATGGCAGCGTGTTCCTGAATTCGATGAAGCTGTGGGCTATGCGCAACGCCGGTATCGTGCCGGAATATGCCTTCGACCTGGACCTGCACGCCGAGGTGTTCGAGGCCTGCGCGTATCATCGCTGGGGCTTGTTCGAGAGCGAGGCGCGCGCGCTCGCCACGCTGATTCTGGGCGGCGGCGTGCCGAAGAATTACAATTTGCAACCGGAGCCGGCGCTGGGACAGGTGCTGGGATTGCCGAACGTGCGCGGCTACCAGTTCGACGTGCAGATCGTGACCGCGCCGGTGACGGATGGCTCGCTATCTTCCTGCCCGCCCGCCGAGGCCGTAACTTGGGGGAAGGTGGATAAGGACACTTACCTGCAAACTACCGAGAGCATGCAGGCGGATTATTCGATGGTGATGCCGTTCGTGGTGAAGGCGCTGCTGGATAATCATGCCAAGCGGGATAACTATCGCTTGTACGAACAGCGCGACGCGCTTTGCGAAAGGCTGCGGGAGGATGTGCGAGGCAATCGGGAGTGGCTGCTGCGCAGCGTGGACTACCCGCTGGCACAGTAGGGCGTCGAGACGAGGGCAGTCTCAGTTACGTTCTTTTCGATCCTTGTGTTCTTCCAGCAGCCCATCCAACAGAGCTTTAGGAACTCTGAAGTTGGTTTGCCGAAGCTGTTCCACCGCTTGCGCAAAGTCCGCGAGGGCGCGCTGCGCCGCCAGATCAAGAATGCCCAGTGTGCCCGTTACGCGAAAGCCTTTTCTTTGGGCCGCGTTCACACCCCTGCGGTCGTCCATTTTTGCTGAGAGGAGCCTCGCGCACTTCTAGCCAAGCCGGAAGAACGGCTATCCAATGCCGTACAAGAAGAGGCGCTTTGCCAGAGGCCAACTCGCCATGCACGGTGGCCGGGAGGCGCACTTTTTCAAACAGTGCCGGAAGGAGGTTGATGCGCCCGATCAAAATCAGATAGTTCAGCGGGTTGGCGTCGGCGATAACGAGCCGCACGCGTCAGAACCCCAAGCTTCTCAGGGATTCTCGTCCACGCTCAAAATCTTCCATGGAGTAGTCTTCATAGACGTTGTGAGCCTTCAGGAAGCCGTCAATTTCATACCCCGTTTCAAAGCCAAGTAAGCGCCCCAGATCTGGCTTATTGAGATGGCCCAGCCTGTATTCCTCCGCCACCAAGGCCTCCAGTGCCCGACGGGAGAGATCGTCGTTTACGGCGTCCCGAAGCCGTTCGGCGATGTCGTCGGGGATCTGGACGGTTAGCTCCATGCTCTTTCACCCTACCCCATCCGCCGAACTCGGTCAAGGAAATCGGGAAAGCGTAAAAAGGGCGGGTCTGGAGACCCGCCGCAGGCGTGGACGCCCGCCCTACTTCCCTCGCACCACTTCCAAGAAAGCCCGCGCGGCATGGCTCAGCACCCGCCGCGTGGGATAGATCAGCCGGATCTTACGCTCCACGTGCAACTCCTTCACCTTCACCTCGCGCAGCAGGCCCTGCTCGATCTCCTGTTCCACGCACATGCGCGGCAGAAACGCCACGCCCTGGTTATTTTGGACCAGCTTGCGGATGGTCTCGATGGTGGGCATCTCCACCGGCATGTTGAGTGGCACGCGGCGCTCCAGGAATGCGCGGATCACCACGTCGCGATACGGTGATATGACGTTGTGCGCGATGAAGGTCTCCGCCGCCAGATCGGTGATCGAAACCGCCTTGCGGCCGGCCAACCGGTGTTTGGGCGACACCACGAAGGCCAGCGCGTCGGTGTAGATCACGGTGGAAGTCAGCCGCTCGTCGGGCGGGTCGTAGCTGATCACGCCCAGTTCCAGGTTGCCATCCAGCAGTTCGTTGGGGATCTTACTGGACAGGCTGCGCCGCACCCGCACGTTGATCTTGGGGTGCAGCCGCCGGAACTTCTCGATGTGCCGCAACAGGTACAGCGAGGTGGATTCATTGGCGCCCACCGTGAGCGTGCCCGCCGAGTTGTCGCGCAGCTCGGCCAGCGAGTTCTCCATTTCCAGCCGCAGATTCTCAAAGCGCCGCGCGTAGTCGAGCACCGTGCGCCCGGCGTCGGTCAGCACCAGGTCTTTGGCGGAGCGGTCGATCAGCTTCTCGCCCAGCTCCGTCTCCAGCCGCTGCAAAGCCAGCGAGACCGCGGGCTGGGTGCGCAGCAGCCGTTCGGCAGCGCGGGAGAAGCTCTTCTCGGTGGCAATCGCCAGGAAAACCTGGAGGGTGTGCAGTTCCATGCGGTTCCAGCATAACAAAAGATTATACGGACCGCTAATATTATAAATTTGCCAAATTGCGCCGCCCCCGGGATAATGACTCAATAGGGCGGTTTCTATGAGCGATCGAGTCTACATTTTCGATACCACGCTGCGGGATGGCGAACAGTCGCCGGGCTGCAGCATGAACGTGCCGGAAAAAATCCGGATGGCGCGCAAGTTGGTGGAGTTGGGCGTGGACATCCTGGAGGCGGGCTTCCCCATCGCTTCCCAAGGCGATTTTGAAGCGGTGGACGCCATCAGCCGCGAGTTCCCCTGGGCGCAGGTGGCTGCGCTGGGGCGCGCCTGCACCATGGACGTGGAACGCGCCGCGCAGTCGTTGAAGCACGCCCGCCGGCCGCGCATCCACACCTTCATCGCCACCAGCGACATCCACCTGAAGTACAAGCTGAAGAAGTCGCGGCAGCAGGTACTGGAAGAAGCCGTGGCCGCGGTGGAACTGGCGCGCCGATACGTGGACGACGTGGAGTTCTCAGCCGAGGACGGCGCGCGCACCGACCCCGACTATCTCGAGGAAATCTCCAAAGCCGTGGTGGCCGCGGGCGCGCGCACCGTGAATATTCCGGACACCGTGGGATACTCGGTGCCCTACGAATACGCCGGGCTAATCGGCCGCATCGTGAAAGCGCTGGGAGACTGCGCGATCGTCAGCGTGCACTGCCACGACGACCTGGGGCTGGCCACCGCCAACTCAATCGCAGCCGTGGAAGCGGGCGCGCGGCAGATCGAATGCACCATCAACGGGATCGGCGAGCGGGCCGGCAATTGCGCGCTGGAAGAAGTGGTGATGCTGTTCAAGACCCGCCAGGATCGGCTGCCTTACGATACGGGCATCCGTACCGAGCATCTGTACTCCGCCAGCCAAATGCTGGCGTCGATGATCAGCTTCGGTCCGCAACCGAACAAGGCCATTGTGGGGCGCAACGCTTTCGCGCACGAGGCGGGCATTCACCAGGATGGCTATCTGAAGGAAAAGACGACTTACGAGATCATGGATCCGCACACGGTGGGCGTGCCGGAAAGTAAGTTGGTGCTGGGCAAACATAGCGGCCGCCACGCGCTGAAGAAGCGCACCGAGGATCTGGGCTATGACCTGGGGAAGGAAGAGTTGCAGGTGTTGTACGAGCGCTTCACGGCTCTGGCCGACAACACCAAGGGACTGCTGGACGAAGAGATTATTGCGTTGATTGAAGAAGGCCAGATGGCTATGAAGGTGGCCGCGGACTAAGGGGGGGGCGGTAAGAGCGGGGCTGAGAGCCCCGCGCAGGCCGGGGGCCTGCCCCACAATTTATGAACCTCAATATCTTAGTCCTGCCTGGCGACGGCATCGGCACGGAAGTGACGCGCGAGGGCGTGCGCGTGCTGCGGCACGTAGCGGAAAAGTGGAATCACACGCTGCACATCGCCGAAGGACTGCTGGGCGGCATCGCGATTCATCGCACCGGGAATCCGTTTCCCGAAGAAACCGCGCGCCTGGCGGCGGACGCCGATGCCACGCTGTTGGGCGCGGTCGGCCTGCCGGAGTTCGACAATTGCCCGCCGGAGAAGCGCCCGGAAAAAGGGCTGCTGGGCATCCGCAAAGCGCTGGGAGTTTTCGCCAACCTGCGGCCGGTGCGCGCCTTCGCTGCGTTGCTCGATTCATCGCCGTTGAAGAACGCGCTGGTGGAAGGCACGGACATGATCATCGTGCGCGAGCTGACCGGCGGCATTTACTACGGCACGCCGCGCGGCATTTCGGGAAGCGGGCCGGAAACGCGCGCCGTGAATACCATGACTTATACCCGCGCGGAAATCGAGCGCGTGTCGCACATGGCCTTTCGCCTGGCGCGGGGACGCCGCTGCAAAGTCACTTCGGTGGATAAGTCGAACGTGCTGGAGAATTCGCAGTTATGGCGGCGGGTGGTTTGCGAAATCGCCGTCGAGTATCCGGATGTGGCGCTGGATCATCTGCTGGTCGACAACTGCGCGATGCAGTTGATCCTGAATCCGCGCCGTTTCGACGTCGTACTGACGGAGAACATGTTCGGAGACATCCTGAGCGACGAGGGCGCCGTGCTGGCGGGATCGATCGGCATGCTGCCCTCGGCGTCGCTCGGCGGGCGCAAGCCATCCGGCGCTTGGGTAGGGTTGTACGAGCCGGTACACGGCTCGGCGCCGGACATCGCCGGTCAGAACAAGGCAAACCCGCTCGGGGCTATCGGCTCCGTGGCGGCCCTGTTGGAATACAGTTTTGGTTTGAAGGAAGAAGCCGCACGCGTGAACGCTGCGATCGAAGCCGTACTGGGTAGCGGACGTGTGACGGCGGACCTCAGACCATCGGGCGCGCCGGCCACCACCGAACAGGTTGGTGAGGCCGTGTGCGCCGCAATCGGATAGGCCCGGGAGCTTACCGGCTCGCCGGGCCTGTACGATCCACCGCACCGCATCGCAACCAGTCACAATAGAACTTATGCCCCCACGCACGATCATCGAAAAACTCTGGGACGCGCACGTGGTCCACGAACAGCCCGGCGCGCCCACTTTGCTGTACATTGATCTGCACCTGGTACACGAAGTGACGTCGCCGCAGGCCTTCCAGGGCTTACGCGAGCGCGGCATCAAAGTGCGGCGGCCCGATCTGACCGTGGCTACCACCGACCACAGCACGCCGACCACCGACCCCTCGTTGCCCATCGTCGACGAGATCGCCGCCAAACAGGTGGCGCAACTCGAAACCAACTGCCGCGATTTCGGTATCCGGTGTTATGGAAGGAGCAGCGACCGGCAGGGGATCGTGCACGTGATCGGTCCGGAACTGGGCTTGACACAGCCGGGCATGACCGTGGTCTGCGGCGATAGTCACACGGCCACACACGGGGCATTCGGCGCGCTGGCCTTCGGCATCGGCACCAGCGAAGTAGAGCACGTGCTGGCCACCCAATGCCTGCTGCAGCGCAAATCCAAGACGTTCCAGGTGCAGGTGGATGGCGCGCTGCGCAGAGGCGTCACCGCCAAGGACATCATCCTGGCGCTTATCGCACGCATCGGCGTGGGCGGCGCCACCGCTTCCATTTTCGAATATCGCGGCCCGGCGATCCGCGCGCTCACGATGGAAGAGCGCATGACCGTGTGCAATATGTCCATCGAAGGCGGCGCGCGCGCGGGCATGATCGCGCCGGACGACACCACGTTCGAATACCTGGCCGGACGCCCGCACGCGCCCAAGGGCGCGGATTGGGAAGCGGCCCTAGTGCGCTGGAAGCAGTTGCCCACCGACGAAGGCGCGGCTTACGATCGATCCATCATGATCGACGCGGACCAGCTAGAGCCGATGATTACCTACGGCACGAATCCGGGCATGGGCATGGCGATCACGGCTGCGCTGCCTGAGCCTGCGCAAGTGGCCGACCCGCTGCAGCGCGATTCCATTTCGAAGGCCCTGCGGTACATGGATCTGGAAGGCGGCAAGCTGCTGCTGGGTCATCCAGTGAACGTGGTGTTCATCGGAAGTTGCACCAATTCGCGCATCTCCGATCTGCGCTCGGCGGCTTCGCTGCTGAAGGGCCGCAAGGTGAACCCGCACGTGCGCGTGATGGTGGTGCCGGGGTCGCAACAGGTGAAGCGCCAGGCCGAAGCCGAGGGCCTGCCGGAGATTTTCCGCGCGGCGGGCTGCGACTATCGCGAGCCCGGCTGCTCCATGTGCATCGCCATGAACGGCGATCAATTGCAGCCCGGCGAATACAGCGTTTCCACCAGCAACCGAAATTTCGAAGGGCGCCAGGGCAAGGGCGGACGCACCTTCCTGGCCAGTCCGCTGACCGCCGCGGCCGCCGCACTGACCGGCGTGGTGACCGATGTGAGGACACTGTTATGAACGGCGCTATGAATTTCCGTAGCCGGCTCGTGCCGCTGCCCATGAACAATGTGGACACGGACCAGATCATCCCGGCGCGCTTCCTGAAGACGATCTCCAAGCAGGGGCTCGACAAGCAGCTTTTCAACGACTGGCGCTACGATGCGCAAGGCAATCCGAAGCCCGATTTCATCCTGAACCAGCCGCGCGTGAAGGGCGCGCAGATTCTGTTGGCCGGCGACAATTTCGGCTGCGGCAGTTCGCGCGAGCACGCGCCCTGGGCGCTGACCCAGTTCGGATTCCGCGCGGTGATCAGCACCTCGTTCGCGGATATCTTCAAACAGAATTCGTTGAAGAATGCGCTGCTGCCGATCATGGTGCCCGCCGATGTTCACGCCACGCTGTTCGCGCTGGTAGACGCCGATCCGGACACGGAAGTCACCGTGGACCTGGCCACTCAAACCGTGGCCCTGCCGGACGGCCGCAAGGTGGAATTCCCCATCGATCCATTCTCCAGGCATTGTCTGTTGGAGGGTGTCGACGAACTGGGCTACATCCTTAAGAACGAAGCCGCTATTGCGGCGTATGAGGCGGGGCGGGTGGGTTCGATCGACACGCTGG
>JBEKPZ010000095.1:0-22065 GCA_049520215.1 Bryobacteraceae bacterium
AACTCAGATTGATCGGCCATTTCGCGTAAAGACCTCGCTCGGCGACGACGCCTTGCTGCTGGACAGCTTCGTGGGCGTGGAGCGCGTCTCCGATCCTTTCCGCTTCGTGTTGCGGCTGCTTTCCCCGGATCCCAACGTGGACATGCAGAGCCTGCTTACCAAGCCGGCCGTGTTGACCTTCCAGTTGGCGGGCGACGCCGAGCGCCACATCCACGGCAATATCTGCCGTATGAAACTCCTCGAAGTGGGCGCGGATGCAATGGCCGCCTACGAGGCCGAAGTGGTCCCCTGGTTCTGGTTTCTGACCCTGTTTTCCGATTGCCGCATCTTCCAGAATATGGCTGTGCCGGACATCGTGGAAAAGGTTTTCAAGGACCGCGGCTTTACCGATTTCAGAGCGAACCTGCAAGGCACCTATAATCCTCGCGAATTCTGCGTGCAATACCGCGAGACCGACTTCAATTTCGTTTCCCGTCTGCTCGAAGAGGAGGGCATCTTCTATTATTTCGAGCACACCGAGGACAAGCACACCATGGTACTGGCGGACGATGTGAGCGCTTTCGCCGCGTGCCCCAACCAGCCCAACGATGCGTCCGTCCAGTTTGCGCCCACCACGGGCGGGCGCCTGGACAACGATGTGGTCTTCACCCTGGAAGCCGAGTACCGCGTGCAAACCGGCACAGCGTCGCACACCGACTACGATTTCACCAAGCCCAATGCCAGCCTTTTCGCCACGCTTGCCGGAACGCAGAAAGGGGAAGCCTACGATTATCCCGGAAAGTACGCGACCAAGGACGATGGCGACCACTACGCCCGCATCCGGCTGGAAGAGTTGGAAGTCGGTATCTCCACGGTGCGGGGCGCAAGCAACTGCATGGGTTTTGAGAGCGGATATAAGTTCACCCTGACCAACCATTACCGCGACGCCGCCAACATGGATTACACGCTGCTGATGGTGGAGCATCGCGCCCGCAATACCAGCTACAGTGCCGGCCAGGTGGACCCGTTCGAGTACAAGAACCGTTTCGAGGCGATTCCCAATTCCGTACCGTTCCGCCCGGCCCGCCGCGCCCGCAAGCCGGTAATCGACGGAACCCAGACCGCCGTGGTGGTGGGCAAGTCCGGCGAGGAGATCTGGACGGATCAATACGGACGCGTCGTGGTGCAGTTCTTCTGGGACCGCCAGGGCACCAGCAATGAGAATAGCTCCTGCTGGATCCGCGTCGCCCAGGGCTGGGCTGGCAAGCAGTGGGGCTACATCTGCATCCCCCGCATCGGCCAGGAAGTAATCGTCAGTTTCCTGGAAGGCGATCCCGACCGGCCGATCATCACGGGATCGGTCTACAACGCCGTCCAGATGCCCCCCTACACGCTGCCAGACAACCAGACGCAGAGCACCTGGAAATCCATGAGCAGCAAGGGAGGTGGGGGCTTTAATGAACTCCGCTTCGAGGACAAAAAAGGCAGTGAGCAGATCTTCATCCATGGCGAAAAAGACATGGACATGCGCATCAAGAACGACCGCCGGGAGTGGATCGGCGAAGACCGCCACCTGGTGGTGGTCCGCGACAAGCTGGAGAAGACCGGCAGGGACAGCCACCTCGATCTGACGCGCGATCATATCGAGAAAATCGGCCGCGACCACCACCTGACCATCAGCGGCAAGGAGGCGATTTCGATTACCGGCTCCCATTCATTGGCCGTAACCGGCGACGTGATCGAGCAGTTCAGCGGGAATCACAGCAGCCAGGTGACCCAGAATCTGTACTTGAAGGCCATGCAGGTAGTGATCGAAGGGATGACGGGCCTCACCATCAACGTGGGAGGCAGCTTCGTCACTATCAATTCGGGCGGCGTGTTTATCTCCGGCCCCATGGTGATGATCAACAGCGGAGGGTCGGCGCTTTCCGGCAGCCCGGGCTCGCTGGTCTCGCCGTTGTCGCCGACCGACGCGACTAATGCGTCGGACGCAGATCCGGGGGCGGTGACATCGGTGACGCCAGGCACGGCCGCCACGCCCGCTAACATGTCGTTGCAGGATATTCCGCCGGCCACGCCAGGCAAGAAGTCCGCGGCGTCCAATGCCCCCACGCACGATCCGAATTCGCCGGAGAACAAAACCAAGCCGCACTACATCGAAATCAAGCTGGCGGATGACAATGGCAAGCCGGTAGCTGGCGAACCCTACAAAGTCACTCTTTCGGATGGCTCGACGGTCGCCGATGGCACTCTGGATGACAAGGGTTTCGCGCGTGTCGATGGCATAGATCCCGGCACGTGCCAGGTAACCTTCCCGAACCGGGACAAGCAGGATTGGTCGAGTAAGTAAGATATGGCAGGCATGCACACAGTCGCCCAAGGCGAATATATCGCCTACATAGCCGCGCAGTATGGCTTCGTCAGTTGGGAGGATATCTGGAACCATCCTCTAAACGCCAACCTCAAGAGCCAGCGCCAGAATCCCAATGTTCTCTTTCCCGGCGATCAGGTCTACGTTCCCGATCCCCAGGTGCAGAACATCGCCAAGCCCACCGACCAGACTCACAACTTCAAGCTCAAGACGTCCACCTTGAAGCTGCATCTCGTGCTCGAGGATATGTATGAGAAGCCCATCGCCAATGCGAAGTGCATTCTCTCATTAGGTGCGAGTACCTACAACGTGACTACCGACGGCAGCGGCGCCATCAATCAGGAGATTCCCCCCAACGTGCAGAACGGCGTGTTGATTATTCAAGACGATTCCCAGACAGCATACGGCAACGTGCAGATCCCCATCCTGGTCGGGAGCCTCGACCCCGTCGACCAGTTGACGGGACAACAGGCGAGATTGCAGAATCTGGGTTATTTCTTCGGTATCATCGGCTCGGCGGCGGATGATGAGTTCGAGTCGGCGGTGGAGGAGTTTCAGTGTGACAACTACCTCACGGTCGACGGCATCTGCGGCCCAGTTACGCAGGCCAAGCTGAAAAAGGTGTACGGCTGTTAGCCGACCACGGGAGATGCCGCCAATGGCTGACGATGGCACACAAACACCCGCTCCTCAACTTGGCGGTCTGGCAGGAAACCACCCGGACCCGCCCCCCCTGAATTACTTCGTCGCTCCCTCCACTGCGGCCGAATCCAATGCCCTGCGATTGCCCCTGATCCCCGTTGCGTGCTGGCGCGTCGATGATATCCGCTTCGCCTTCGATTCCTCTTTCGTCACCTCTGACATAACTTCCGAAATCAAACAGCTTCATGACCTCCGGGAGCAGAAGTGCGTAGCCGGCGGTCCGAACGGCACGATGTATCCGCCGCTCTCGGTGTTTGGCCACGCCGATCCCACCGGCACGGATGCGTATAACAAACTGCTGAGCGGCCGCCGCGCCAGCGCGATTTACGCCGTGCTGATCAGCCATAGCGACCCCGGCAAGGCCGTCAGCCTCTGGACCGGCATCTCCAAAACGGAAAACTGGGGAACCAGCCAGCGGCAGGCCATGCAGAACTATACGGGATCGCCGGACGGCACGTCGGACTCCGATCTTTTCCAGACCTACATGCAGAAGCTGTGCTCCCTAACCGACAGCAGCGGCGCCTACCAGCCTTTCACTCTCACCGCCCAGGACTTCCTGGGGCAGGGGGCCGATGCCGGCGGCAAAGCGGACTATCAGGGTTGCAGCAGCTTCAATCCGCAGCACGTCTTTTCGCAGAACGATGAAACCCGGTATGAAAAGGCGGAGCGCAACGGCGACCAGGATACCCTGGCGGAACGCAACTCCGAAAATGGCCCGAATCGGCGTGTCGTCGTATTCCTGTTCAAGCCCGGCAGCGTAGTGGTCCCCACCAAGTGGCCGTGTCCTCGCGTCCAGGAAGGCATCGGTGGCTGTCAGGCCCGATTCTTCAGCGATGGGCAGCAGCGGCGGACCCGGCGCTATACGGACCAGGCGCGCGATTTCGAGACCGCCATGGACACCTTCGCCTGCCGCTTTTATGAGCGCGTCTCCCTGCATTCGCCGTGCGAGAAGAAAGCGGTTCCCGCGACCCTGGAAATCGTTCTCGATAGCAACGACGCCTTTGCGGTGGACGCCTCCAGCCCGGCAGCCGATTTTGTCCGCGTGGGAATCTGGGATCATGCGTTCTCCGCCGCAACCGGCGCTGTCATCAACAACCGCGCCGATAATCAAAACTTCATTGGGACCGACTCCGATGGAGTCGAGGGCCGCCGGTTCTACTTTCGCGTCACGGATCAGGGTGCGCAGGGGATGGCCCAGGTGCAGGTCAACTGGAGGACCGAATTCGGCAGCGGAGGCACCGATGACGCTCCTGGTTCCCAGGTCATCACGCTGCTGCCCACCAGCGATCCTACCGTCTTTGTCTCCCACGCGGTCTTTCTGGTAACGGATACGGATGATCAGGCCCAGGCCACCGATAGCGGGTTGCCGCCCGCCAACGCCGACACCGGCTCCCGCGCCAACGGCGCCGCCGATCACCGCATCCGCAAGATCACGGTCGATGACACGCACCGCCTGGACTCCGTGGTGGTCGCCGAGTACGCTCCCGCCCTGGGAGGCCCCTTGGCGAAAGTCACGGTACCCGTCTTTCAGCGGTCCCCGGACGAGCGCTTGCAGATCAACGTGCACCTGGTGAATGTCCGCGCCCAAGCCGGCGGCGCCGGCGTGCTCAGCGCCGCGCGCAAGCAGAGCGGCATCGCCGCGTTCCAGAGCGTCTATGCCCGTTGCGGGATCTTCGTCAACATCGATGAGATTGAGATTGATCCGCCGGCCAGTTGCCTCAATTGGCTCACCCGCTATCGGGGTGCCGCGCTGGCCATCGGCGCCGATCCGTCGGTCGAATCATCGGCCTTCCCCGCGGGCAACCTGGTCCCCTCGGCTTCGGAAACCGACATCCTCAATGTGGTCCGGGCGCTTGCTGACTTCAGCCCGGACGATATCTATATCGTCTATGTCAACAACCTGTTCGATAACCCGGTGCCCCACCCCAGCCCCCACGTCCAGCTCCGGCTGGACGGAGGCGGAGAAGCATTTCCGGACTCTTGGACGGCGGCGGGATCGATCGCCCGCAGCTTCGCGTTCATCGGTGTGCAAACCGTAAATCAGTTTGCCGACCCGCATGAAGCTACGCATATCGCCACCAATCTGCGAAACAGCGCCGGAGGACATTTCGACCTGGGACCCGACGCCGCGACTGCGCCCGGTAATATCGATGGCCGAAACCTGATGCAGCGTTTCTCGCTGATCGCCAACGGTAACCCGGCGGATTCAAAAAGATTGTGGGATAGGAATTTTACGAATGTCAATGTCACGCCGGCGACGCTGCCGCCGCAAATTACCGCGATTCGCGGCTCGCGCTACGTGCGGCCGCTCTGAGATGCCGGGACGCGGAGCGCGCCCCGTGCGAATGGTCTGCTTGCTCTGCCTGGTTGTTCTGGGAGGCGCCGCTATGGAAAAGCCTAAGAAGTTGATTGACGAGATTCCCATTGAAGTCCGCCAGTACCTCGCCGCCAGCGAGTCGCTCGCCAGAGCGGGGGTCCAGGAAAAGTATCCGGGCGTCAAGAATACGCTGCAGGCTCCTGCCACGCGCCATGCCATCGTGCGGTATCTGGCCAGCAAGGAACCCTGGGCCGATCCCGCGCCGGATCTTATCATGAATGCTCTCTCCTTCCTGCTGCAAGGCGCCAATGCCAAGGAGCTGGAAGCCATCCACGCGCTGATTGAGTACCCCAATCCGTGGGTGCGCGTCAGGCTCTGTGAATACATGATGGCCATCTATTATCCGGCTCACGACCAAGCGGCCATGGCCGGTTTGTTCCGCCAGATGCTCGCCGATCCCGACGAGATCGTCCGCGTGCGCGCCGCCCGCTGGATCAAGGCGCTCAACCTGGCATCCGGCATGCGCCCCGCGCTGGAAGAGTGGAGCCAATCCGCGCGCGAGCACAAATGGGACACCCAGGAGAGCTTCGAAATCATCCAAGGCCTCATCAAACAACAATGACCAGCCGGAGCCCATACCCCGCGGAGGACGTGCCATGAGCCCCAAACCGGACAGCACTCTGTACGGCTCGTCGGACGGCAGCGTAGCGGGCAGTCACGCCGAAACGGGCGGACCGCGGTTTCTGGTAGCCCCAGCGACTTCCACCGAGCAAAACCTGGCGCGCCTCTGGCTGATTCCGGTGGCCTGCTGGCGGGTGGATGACGTGCGGTTCGCATTTAGCTCCGCCTTTGTCACCCCCGACATCGCGCCCGACCTCCAACTGCTGGTGCGTCTCAGGGAAAGCCACCAGGACGCTTCCGCACAATATCCGCCCCTTTCCGTTTTCGGCCATGCCGATCCCGTGGGGTCGGACGATTACAACAAGGCCCTCAGCGGGCGGCGGGCCATGGCCGTCTACGCTCTCCTGATCGCCAATAGCGAACCGGGCAAGGCGGCCGCCATCTGGCAACAAATCGCTTCCACCGAGAGTTGGGGAAACCCACAGCGCCAGGCCATGCAGACTACCACCGGTCTCCCTGACGGTACCGCGGTTCCCGAGTTGATCCACGCTTACGTGCAAAAGCTGTGCCCGTCGGAACTGGCATTGACGCCGCAGGATTTTCTGGCGCAAGGAGCCGATGCCAAGAGTAAAGGAGACGTCCAGGGGTGCAGCAGCTTCAATCCGCTGCTGGTTTTCTCGCAAGACGACGCCGACCGGTACGCCCAGGCCCAGCAGGACGGCGATCAGCCGACTCTCGACGAGCGCAATTCCGCCAATGCTTCAAATCGCCGGGTGACGGTGCTGCTGTTTCGGCCCGGAAGCGTGGTGCTTCCCGGCAAGTGGCCGTGCCCCAGAACCAGCGAAGGCATCGCAGCCTGTCACAAGCGCTTCTGGTCGGACGGTGAGCGGCGCCGCGGCACCCACCTGCCCGCCGAGCGCCGCTACGAGAAGAGCAAGGACACCTTTGCATGCCGCTTCTACGACCGTATCTTTGCAAACTCTCCCTGCGAAAAACATATAATGATGGACGACTATCCATTCTCGACGTAATCGCCTCCATGCACTGAATATGATTCTCAGTCCACCCTTTCTTCCCGACCGGTTGCCGAACGAAGCCGACGAAGCTTTCGTCCAGCGGGCTATGAGCGGCGGCAATCCGGCCGAGGGCGCGTTTCCGGTTAGCTTCCAGATGAATTGGCACGGCGGCTTGCACCTCACGGCTCCCGCCGGCGACGCTCAGGTCCGCGCCATCGCGGATGGTAAGATCGCTTTCCTGCGATCGTCCACCAAGCCAAACAACGATCTCTTGCATCCGTTGAACTATCGCGGCGCGTGGACGGATGACGGGTGCGTCATCATTTCCCACCAGACCGAGATAGGCGCCGATGCCGCTTCCGGCGCGCCCACCGCGGTTGGCTACTTCTCGATCTACATGCACCTGAAGGACGTCGGCAGCGATCTGAAAGTGGGCGATCCTGTCTATCGCAAGGCGGTGCTGGGACAGGCCGGAACCATCTATGGCGTGGCTAATACCATCCATTTCGAAATCGTTTGTGACGACGATAATGTGCGGCTGCTGACCGGGCGTAGCGACACCTACAATCCCGTCGATGGCGATGGCCGGACCGACGCGATCTTCGGCGCCATGCACTTCTTGATTCTCGTCGGCACACCTTTCCTGCCCAAAGATCCGCGCGGCGCCCTAACGCCGCCCGCTCCGGCGTTCACCAATGAAGAGGCGATGTTTGTGGTGATGAAATTCGTTCAGGGGGACTGCACGATGCAGACTCTGTACCTGGACGGAACTGCGATCGGCGCACCCCTCGTCGAGCCGGGCTATGAGTACGAACTCTTCGCTACGGCCAGCAAGTACTATCCCCAATCCCCGAGCGCGGGTTACGAGTTGTTGCGCCTTGGGCGCGTGCGGGGCCCAGACCCGCTGAACCCGGCGGACGCACCGCACTGGCGACGGGTAGCCTACCCGGGCGGCGTCGGGTGGGTCGACCTCAACGGTGCCAATGTCCGAAAATTCAGCGACGCCGATTTTCCCTTCTGGGATCATTGGTGGATGCTCATCGACGGCTCTGCCAGCGCCGACAGCCGCTGCCGCGACGTGAAGATTATCGAGCTGCTGGATCCCAACGGAGACCTGAACGTCACGCCGCAGGAAGCCCAACAGAAACTGCAGGACCCCGGCATTCAGGTGCGCCTTGCCCACAAAATCTGCAAGTTCGCGACGGAATGGGACGCCGCCACCATCGATAGCCGCTGGGGATGGTTACAGACCGACCCCCAAACCAAGATGAACGCCGCGGAGTTCGCGCGCTTCAAGGCGCATGTGTCGGCGCTGTCCTTCTGGCAGCAGGCCAAACTTGGAATCGATGGCGTGCACTGGCATTTTCACCCGAGACAGTTCGTCATCCAATTCCGGCAGTGCGGCTGGCTGAGCCTGGACGAGCTGACCCAATTGATGCCCCGAAACGCCTGGGACTCGGCAAGCAACAAGACTTCCCCCATTTCATGGGCCACCGCACGGGGGCGGTTCTCACCCTATCTGCTGCAGTTGAATCGCATGTTCCGGAAGTACAACCTGTTGGACGCCGAACGGCAAATCCACTTCCTCGCGCAGTCCTTCATCGAAACCGCCCTCTGGCAGACCATGCGTGAGTTTGGAACCGGCCACCAGCAACATCACAAGGATGGCACTCTGTATTGGCCGGCTCCTGCCATGGAGTTCTATACTGTGTTTTATGGCCGTGGGGCCATGCAACTCACCTGGCCGATGAATTATGAGGGCTATGGAATATTCCGCCAGTATGGCCAGGTCACTGCAACTTACACCTACAGCGACAGCCGCATTACCCACGCTTCGAAACACCAATGGTCGGATGGGGGACCCGTGAAGGTCTGGTTTCGGCGATTCGATCCGGAGATTGTCGCCGACGACCCGTTTGCCGCGTTTGATTCGGCTGGGTTCTATTGGGTCTCGAAGCATCACAGTGGCCATCTCAATATCAACCGCGTTGCCGATCAGCCATTTAGCACCCACTCGGTGGGCCGGGTGTCCGTGCTGGTCAATGGAGGAGGGTATGGTTTCGCCGAGCGCCAGAGCTACGCGGCGTTTCTCAAGCGTTATCGGGACGACGACACGGCGACCACCGCAAAATCCACCTTCTCGGTACAATACACTTTTTCGGCAACTAATACCAAGACATACTCGATCCGGGTCGATTTCACTCCACAACGTCCTTCTCCCCCGATTGTTGGCGACTTTGTGGCGCCGGATCACCCGGTTGTCTAGGCAGAATACCATGCGCGCGCTCGTTATCTCCCTACTCGCGTTGCCGATCGGCGCCTGTGCCGGCGCGGGGCCGAATCAGGCCATCCCTTTTCGCGATGCGCGGAAACTGATTCCGGCGATCGCTGAGTTGGTCAGGACGCAGGAACCTTTTCCGCATACTGCCAAAGCCAGAATCGAACTGGCGGGCGGCGGCGCGATCGAAGTGCGCATCGGCGGCGAATCGCGTGTGCTGATTCCAGTCCGCATCCGCTTCGAGGGCCTGGGCAATTCCTATTGCAGGCTGGCGGTAGTTAACCCACGCAACGCACATGCCGAGTTTGTACCCCTTCCGGTGAGTGCCGACCACGACAATTGTCGGGGAATGCAGAGAATGGCGGCCGTCGATGTCAATCGCGACGGGATACCCGACTTGGTGTTTCAAGTGGAAATTCCATCCAACCGCTATGACGTCACGGTTTCCGAAGGCGCCGTATACCTGTCCAACCCGGGGCACGGCACGACTTACTGCTATGCGCCCGTCGCGAGCAGGGCGGTCGGCTCCGATGTGCCCTTTGATTCGAATAGCGTGCGGGCGGTTGTCGAAGCGGAAGCCGCCCGGCACGGCAAACAAGTTCTGGACTGCTACGCCCCGAGCAGCCCCCGGAAACCGGCGCAGTGACGCGTCGTCACACCACCCCCAACGCGAATGAGGATCTCCGTTTTGCCATCCTGGCCAGATCCTCTATCGCAACCGGCGGCCGAAAACGGGGGCCATCTCTGCCGCCCGCGCACGGAAAGCCTGGGAGTGCGCCTACGGCACCATCACCGTAAACTCCCCCGGCGTGACAAACGTAATCACGCCGCCCCAAATGCACATCAGTTCAGACGTGTTGTCCAACGTGGGCATGTTCCCCAACAGCACCGTAGGCGCGCCTGGAACCCATGGCGCCGGTGTGTTCGGTATGCATGGCATGGGCGTCAGCACCCCAAGCGCGGCTGCCGTCGCCGCGGCGACCTCGGGGTTCGCGATCGACATGCACATGCCGAAGGGCATAATGTTCTCCATCGGGACGTGGTCCATGATGTTGGCGTCCGGCACCTGGTCCGTGAACGTCTTGTTCACCGGCAGCACCACCAGCGAACTCGGCGCCATGCCGAAGGTGCACATCATCGATGCTCCCATGCAAACTTGCATTGCCATGCGAATGCCTCCCGCCGATTGGCCGTCCTTTATTCTATCGAATCCGGCTTCGAACGCAACTGCCGTATCCCAGGCTCCGAGGCTCCCGAGCGGCCCGAGCGTGGGTACGCCGGGGCGCCCGTTTGCTTGCGCGCGCAATGGACTTTGGGATAAGCTGAAGGCCACTGGAGGCTGAGGTCATATTGTCCAAGCCGTCGAGGTTCCGTCATCGTAGACGCTGCCAACTTCCGATAATCTGCCCGATCGCCGCCAGGCGGGCCAAAGGCCGGTAGGCGGTTCTGGTGGGCGCCAGCGTTGAACCACCGTCTCCATCCCCGCCTTTGCTGCGCGTAAGCGTGGGGACGACACCGGAAGACCGGCGGAATTTCCACTTCCTGAAAGCATTTCGAATCGGACGCGTCGAAGATTGCGAAGTTTGCATCAAGAATGAATATGTGAGCCGCGCGCACGCCGAGGTGGTTTTTGAGAACGGCCAATGGTGGGTGCGCGACCTGAACAGCAG
The DNA here is from genome assembly GCA_049520215.1 of Bryobacteraceae bacterium. Lineage (GTDB taxonomy): Bacteria > Acidobacteriota > Terriglobia > Bryobacterales > Bryobacteraceae > Bog-159. The sequence continues at coordinate 10,955 of JBEKPZ010000095.1, forward strand.
CAACGGCATTTTTGTCGACGGCCAACTGGTTCAGACTGCTGCCATAGGCGCATTGACGATCGTCAGGCTGGGCATCGCCGGACCCGAGGTTTACCTCGGAGTCAAGCCCGTACCGCCAGAACCAAAACTGCCAGAACCAAAACCGCCCGAACCAAAACCCCCTGCACCAAAAACTCCTGGCGGACCCGACGCCAACATGGCTCGTTACATGGAGCGCTACTTCGGCAACCTGGCGCCTGGCGAGCCCGTCGGCGAACATACGGCGATGGTCCGCATGGCTTTTAAGCAAGTACAGAACAAACAAAAGCGGAGATACGGAAAAATCATGGCAATCCTTGGAATTGCCGTATTTGCCGCCGGAGGTTACGCACTGTACCTGCACCTGCAGGTGCGCAAGCAAACAGCCATGGCGCAAGACCTCTTCTACGCCATCAAATCGATGGACCTGGATATCGCCAACGTGGAGCAGTTGGTCCTGGACTCGAACAACCAGCAAGGAAGAGAAGAGATCCGAAAGTACCAAAGCAGGCGGACCGAGATGCTCAAGAGCTACGATCAATTCCTGTCGACACTCCACGTGTACGATGTCAAAATGACGGAACAGCGGCGTCTCATCTTACGGATTGCGCGCGTCTTTGGAGAGTGTGAATTGGCCATGCCCGCCGAGTTCGCGACGGAAATCGAGAGCTACATCAAGAAATGGCAAGCGTCCGGCAGGCTGGCAAGAGCGATCCGGACCGCGCGGGACAATGGCTATACCGCTAAGATCTCGGAAGAACTATTAGCGCAGGACCTTCCGCCCGAATTCTTCTACCTGGCGCTTCAGGAGAGCGATTTCGACCAATACGTGAGCGGCCCGATGACCAGGAAAGGAATCGCCAAAGGCATGTGGCAGTTCATTCCCGAGACCGCCATCAAGTACGGCCTGCGCGTTGGCCCGCTCGTGGACTTCAGGCGGCCCGATCCGGGCGACGACCGCCACCACTATGACCGGGAAACCAAAGCGGCAGCCCGCTATCTGAAAGATCTGTACAGCACCGACGCCCAGGCCTCGGGCTTCCTGGTGATGGCGTGTTACAACTGGGGCGAAGATCGGATTCTTCCTCTCGTTCGCAGCATGCCCGCCAATCCCAAGGAGCGAAACTTTTGGCAATTACTCTCTGCCCATCGCGCTAAGATCCCACAAGAGACTTATGACTATGTCTTTTATATAGCCTCCGCCGCCGTGATCGGCGAGAATCCGCGGCTGTTCGGGTTCGATTTCGACAATCCGCTGGCCCAAGGAAAATGACTGGAAACTCCCACCGGCTCGTTACGATTACCGAACCACGCGAGTCTTGTGAAACAGTTCCTCGGCGCTGCCGAAGTAGACTTGGCCGTCAAAGTGGAAGGCCGCCAGATTGGGATCGGTGCGCGGAAGACCCGCATGCTCCGGCCCTAAATGGACCTCGGTCAGCCGGGCGCCCACCGGAATCTGCCGCGGATCGCCGCTCAGGTTATGGGCTGGAAAGGACTCGGCGGTTTCGCGGATTTCTCCGGGCGGAGCGCTCCACTTTTCGTTGAAGAAGCTCCAGATGGCATCCGCGCAGCGGCTAGGACATGTGGGCAGAGTCTCCCCGGCGTTGAGGGGGATCATCACGCCACACGTCGTGCAGCGATACAGACCGGAATGCGACACCTGCTCGCTTACTTTATACAAAGGCCCCCCCGAAACATTAGCCTATCATGGAAGGCGGGCTTTAGCCCGCGCGGGGCTTCAGCCCCGCTGAGCCGGCCCCACAACCTATGTTTCCGCCTTCTCCGGCTTTTCCGGTTCTTCGTTCTCCGAGCCGGCCTTCCGCACCGTAACGGTGCCCCGCTCGGTGACCACGTGGATGCTGGCCCCCTGCCCGACAGTCCCCTTCAACGACGACGAGTGTCCATCGGTCTCCTTCTGAATGGGCGAGCCGAATTCGTTCACGGCCTCGCCGTGATCGGTGGTGGCGACCAACTGGAAGGCGGCTTTATCCGGCAGCACCAGGCTGATCTGGCCGCTGTGCGACCGCGCATCGATCTTGGCCAGCGGCATGTGCTTGGGTTGCAGCTCAATGTCGCCGCGCTCGGTTTCCAGCTCCAGCGAGTTGGTGAAGTCTTCGATCTTCACATCTTTGGATTTGGTGACCAGATGCACGGGCCCCACCAGGTTGTTGCCGGTGAGTTCTCCCAGATCCATGCTGATCTGTCCAGGCAGCGCCGCCACCCGCAGGTCCGTGTTGGGCGATTCGAAATGCAGCGGCTTGGCCACGTTCTTGAATTCCAGGTTGCCCGAATAGGAGCCATTGATGGTCACCTGTCCGGCGATGTTTTCCAGTTCGATATCCGAGCCCTTGCCCTGCAAATCCAGATTGCCCTTCAGATCCGCCGCGCGGACCAGGTCGCTGCGCTGCATCTCGACGCGCGCGTCGCCGCCGATTTTATTCAGCCGCACATCGGCGCGATCGGACTGCAGCACCACGCTGCCGTTCACTTCGCTGACGTCGAAGTCGCCGTAGTTGCCGTGCGCTTCCACGCTGACACGGCTGGGAACGGTGATTTCCAGGTCTTCGGAGATCTTGCCGCTGGTGGGATTGCGGTCCTGGTTGGTGCGTACGGTAATGGTGTCCCCTTGCGTCACGATCTCGAGCGGCGTGCTGTCGTTGCCCCGGTCCGCCTCGGTTTGATTCATGGCCTGGATGGTCTTCCGTCCAGTGACTTTGACCTCGGCGGTGTCGGCGCCGACCACCTTCAGGTTGCCGCGATTATTTTCGAACACCACGCGGGTGACGTTGCCCGCCGGCTTCTGGTCTCCGACATTGTAATCGTAGTGCTCGCCGAAAGCCTCCCACGCGGGCCGGAAGTGTACCCCGTGGCTATGCGCCTCGAAAGCCCCCCAGCCGATGAAGCAGATGAAAACGATTAGCACCACTTCGCCGCCGCTGAAGCCGGAAGCGTGTTGCAGGCTGCCACGAAAATAATCCACCAGGATCTCGATCAGGCGCAGCGAGCCCCAGGCGATCAGCAGAAACGGCCAGTACTGCGCCAGCAGGTCGAAGAGCTGGATATCCGGCCGGAGATTGTACAGGAGGAATGCGGCGCCGAGCAGGATCAGCAGGATCGGGCCGGTCACCGAGCGGCGTCTCATCGCGCGCCTCCTGCTCCGGGACTCGACCCCGATGGAGGCGCCCCCGCGGGCGGGATACTGGTGGTGCGGCCCAGCAGGCTCAACAATCCGAACACGATCAGCAGCACCGGCCAAGTCTGATTGAATCCGTAATTCGTAAAATTGTTCAGGGCGAACAGCGAGCCCAGCGTGATCAGAGTCACCGGCCAGCGAATGGCCCGGAGTAAGTTGGCATCATTGGCGTTCATGGCGCACCTCTTGCCGCATCGTACCGTCGCCGGCCACCCGCACGAAGAGCATGTAGGCGCCCGCCAGGATCAGCAGAATGGGCCAGTATCGCAACAGGTAGCGGAGCTGGATGACATCCATGGTGTTGAGCAACAGCAGCACGCCCAACCCGATGAGCGTAATGGCGCCGACCGGAAAGCCGCTGCGGCGGCCATGCACATCCAGAATGCTGGAGAATTCGTCCACCGGCTCGCCGGCGCGGCGCTTGCGCGCGGTGTGATAGGCTTCCAGCGCCATGTACATAACCCACACGCCGATCATGATTCCAAACAGCGGTTCCAGGTCGCCCGCCGTGCCCGAACTGGTGATCGAGACCAACAGTCCAAAGATGATGGCGTGAACCAGGCCCTTGGCATATTGGCCGTTGTAGATGGCGCCCACCCCGGGGATGAAGCCCAGCAGACAGGCGAGGCCCGGGGACACGTCGCCCGTGGCGATGGATCCCGCGGAGGGTGAAGAGCCGGCCGCGGCAGCGGTTTCCTGCGCCATGCGGTCCACGACGGCCTGTCGAATAGCGCCTTCGATAGCGGCGGCAGGCGCATGCTCATCGCAGAAAATAGTGCCTTGCGCGGTGCGCTTGCATTCGGTGCAGAGCGCCTTGCCGCAGGCGCGGCAATAGGCGACGGCGGGCGTTTCGGAATGGTTAAAGCAGTTCATAACGGTCTCCCCTAACGTCAGTGGGACTGGCCTCCCGGCCGGTCCTCGGTTCCCTTCACTGGCAGCCGGTGCGTGTCCGGAGTGCGGCCGGATTTTTCCGTATCCGCCGCCGGCTTGGGTTCTTCTTCCTGTTGCTGCTGCCAGTCGTGCAACTTCGATTGAATCTGGTAAACCACCTTAAGACTCTCGTAAAACTTTACGGTCCGCTGGTAGCCGCGGTACACGCGGTCTTCGAGCGAGGCCCACACCTGGGCCGGCGCCAGGTCCGCCGCCCGTAACTGGCGCGCCGGCGTTACGAACCGCGCCAGCATGGCGAACGACAGGATGGTCATGGCCATTCCCATGGCGAAGCGCGGCTGCAAGACCGGGTGCAGCACCTTGCGGAACCAGTTTCTTGCGCCCGTGGAGGCGGTCTTGGCATTGGCCCAGGGAGCGTGGAACAGCAGCCGGGTCATCAGCTCCGGCGGAGCTTCCACCTCGGCCGCGCGCTCCATGAATCCCACAGCGGCGGCCCCGTCGCGGGCCAGTTCGGCGCAACTCCGGCAGCCGGCCAGGTGCTGCTCGACCGTAGTTCTGGCGTCCGGCCCCAACGTGCCGTCAACGTAGTCGCAGATAAGATTTTCCAATTCCGCGCACGTCATACCAGTACCTTCTGCCTTCGCAAAACACGGGCCAACTCGGCCCGGCCCCGGTTCAGCCGGGACTTCACGGTTCCCTCCGGGATGCGCAGGATGTCGGCGATCTCCCGGTACTCCATATCCTGCAAGTCGCGCAAGATCACCGCCTCGCGCAACTCGGGCGACAGCTTCTGCAAGCCCGTCTGTAAAATCTCGCTGGCCTCGCGGCCGGCCACCATGGATTCGGGCCTGGACTCCGCCGAGACCGATTCCTCCACCCGGGGAAGCTGCTCTTCGATCGAATCCGTCAAGCGTTCCTGCCGCGTGCGCCGGTAATTATCGATCAGCAAATTGCGCGTCAGGCGCGCCAGCCAGGTGGTGAAAGCGCCTTCCGTGGCGCGGAACGATTTCAGCGTCCGGTAGATCCGCAGGAACACCTCCTGCGTGAGATCCTGCGCCTCGCCATCTTTCCCCGTGAAACGATAACAAAGCCCGTAAACGCGGCGGGTGTGGGTTTTGACCAAATCCTCCCAGGCGGCTTCGTCGCCGCTCAGACACCGCTCCACCAGGCTGTGATCGAGGTCCAAACTCTGTTTTACCCAATATTGGCCACCGCTGTCCGTTCTTTCTTGAAACGGAGCGCCCGAAACCATCGCCAGGGCCGCGGCAGCCATAATCGCCTCGTATCCTCCTCCTGAACCTGCTTGCCGGTGTATCGTGTTCATCCGGCTTACATTTAAAGAAACGAGGCATTCTCATAATAGGTTCATTTTTTCCCGGAAGCTAGTGCCCGGCGTGACGCAATGGTGGCACAGGCTTCAGCCTGTGAGGGCCTTTTCAGCATCCTGCTAGGGGCCGCGCTCCGTTTGTCGGCGGTGAGCCAAGACCTCGACAGCCTCCGGGTGGCGTCCAGCACTCGATTCCATGTAGCGCCGGTCGCCGCTCCCGCCGGGAAGGTTTAGGGCAGCACTTGGTAAGCGGTGTTGCTCGATAACGTGCCGCTGGGCGTGACCACCTGGACCGTGCCCGTGATCGCGCCCGCGGGTACCGTGGCCGTGATTTCGTACGATGCCAGGACAGTGAATGCCGCCGCGATGCCATTAAAGGTAACGCTGGTCGCGCCCGCCAGATTCGATCCCATAATGGTGACGGTCGTTCCGGCGGTGCCGAACGCGGGGAGGGTCTTCACGAAAGGGCCAAGACCAACCGACAAGCGGTAGATCGTGCCACTTCCACTGGACCCGCCGGAGGTCGTTGTCCCGTAAAAGGCCCCGTCGGTATGTTGAACCAGCCCGCCCAACGGTTCTTCGCCGTCGACAAGTGCGAACCTGTGCAGGGTGGTCAGCGTGCCACTGGGGGTGATCCGAAAGACCGTGCCCCAGTCGCCGGTACTGCCGGCTTGCGTCGTCCCGTAGAAGTTCCCGTCCGTGCCCTGAACCAACCCGGCTTGCGGCCGGGCACCGTCAGTGTTGCCGAACGCGTGCAAGGTAGTCAGCACCCCGGCGGGGGTGATTTGGAACACCGTACCGACGTTGCTGCTCAGCCCGCCAAATTCCGTTGTCCCGTAAAGGTTTCCGTCGTTGCCTTGAACCAACGCGTCGGCCGGCGCGGCGCCGTCCGGACCGCCGCTGAAGCTGCAAATTGTCGTAAAAGCGCCGCCAAGGCTGATCGTGTAGATTGTGCCGCCCCCGTACGCCCCACCGTAGAATGTCGTTCCATAAAGCAGCCCGTTGCTTGCCTGGACCGGCGCGGCGAATGGGGAAAAGTAGTAGCCCGCGCCGAAATTGTGCATCGTCGTCAGCGCGCCGCCAGGCGTGATCTTGAAGATGGTGCCGTTTTGTTGGGTACCGCCCCTATACGTTGTGCCGTAAAGCGTGCCGTTGAATGCTTGGACCAGCCCTATGGGCCAAGCGCCGTCGGTAAGATCGAACACGTGCAGCACCGTGAGCGTCCCTTCGGGGGTGATCTGGAAGACGGTGCCGTTACCGGTAGCGCCGCCCGCGGACGCCACTCCGTAAAGCAGTCTATTAGGTGCTAGCAAGAGAGCGGCTTCGGGGTTAACGCCATCGGGACTGCTGAGGCTGAACAGGCTTGTAAAGGCGCCCTGCGGGGACACGCGGAATATTGTGCCAGCGTTCGAGGTCCCGCCGGAGTACGTAGTCCCATATAGTTGGCCGCCAATGCCCTCTATGAGGGCTGCGTCGGGGGCCGAGCCATTGGTTCCGTTGAAATCCACCAGAGTGGTGAACACCTGCGATGGCGCGGCCATCGCCACCGCGCATAGCAGGAAGATCCAACGGGAAAAGCGGAAGATCACATTAACCTCCATCTGCCCTGCAAATCTGGTCCGTAGCGGACAGCCCCTATCATACAGTCGGGCGCATACTGCCCTGAGTGTTCTTTCCGAAGGTACGGTACTGGTGCTGCGCCCCCTTCCGGGACCCCGGCCAGCCGGAGCCCTCCGCCGAAAACGATGACGCAACTCGGACTCAAGCGTCCACATTGAAAACAAACGCCCAAAGGCAATCCGTGAACCGAGTTTCCATCGCCCCCATGCTACGCTTGCATCGGGTGGAACACCCGGACCATTCGGACGATCCCCAAGGAGGATTACGAACAATACCGAAAGCCAATTCCCAATCCCAGCGGTTGCTTAATCTAATGCAAGCGGCCCAATGCAACCCGACGCAACGCGAAAATCACGGTTCCGAGCCGCGACCGCAAGGGAGTGCCACCTAGCCCTGCGGGCCACCAAAAGTAATGAAGACGCACGGAGCAGTGGGGCGGGCGCCCTCGCCCGCGGACCGGCGCCCTCGCCGGTCCACCGGCCGCAGGCCGGCAGGGCGTGCGCGTATTCAACGGAGCGGTTGCCGGGGATTTTTACACAACTTGCAACCGAATTCCCACCGCCGTCTTGCAACGCTTGCATCGGCTGGAGAGCATCATCAGCCCAGCCGGACGATCCAAGAGAAGGAGTACGAAGCGAACCCAATTTGGTCCTTTGTTTTCAACAAAAGCGAATCAGGAAAGCCAATTTCCAATCGCGGGGGCAGCCCCGGGGATTCATGGGTAGGAGCGACGGAACGCAACGTGATGCAACACGAAATTGTAAAATGGCTCGTGGTTGCAGGCGCCGTCGGGCTGTCGCTGCGCTGGCGGCAGCCGCGCACCTCCAGCAGCGGTTTGCAACATAATTGCGCTTGCTGTGTAGCATTTCCGAAACCGCCGTGTTAGGTTCATTCTCTCCGGGAAATGAGGATCTCCGATTAAACGCAACTGGAAATGGCTGGCCGTGGGGGTGGCGGCCCTGGCGGTGGGGATCTGGCTGGTGCGCCGTTTCCTGGAGAGCCGGGGCTTCGACTGGCGGGCGTTCCGCGCCACCCTGTTGGCCTTGAGATGGCGGTGGCTGGCGGCGGCCAGCGGGTCCGTGATGGCCGGCTACTACGGCCGGGCGTTGCGCTGGCGCGTACTGATGCGGCCGGTTAAGGCGGACCCCAGCCTCTGGAACCTGTTTTCCGCCACCGTAATCGGCTTTAGCGCGATCACCGTATTGGGGCGCCCAGGCGAATTCGTGCGGCCGTATCTGATTGCCAGCAAAGAGAAGGTTTCGACCTCTTCGCAGATCGCGGCGTTGGTGCTGGAACGCATATACGATGTCTTGATCGTGCTGGCCATATTCGGCTTCGCGCTGGGCCGCGTGCGGCGCTCCGATGCCGCCCTGGGCCCGGCGTTGTCCTGGGTGTTCGCCACGGGCGGATGGCTGGTGGGGGCATTGTCTGTTGTGGTATTGGGGTTGTTGGCGGCCTTCCGCCACTTCTCCGCGGGCATGCGGCGGCGGCTGCTGGGCGCACTGTCAGCCTTGCCGGAACGCCACTTCAAGAAGGCCGATCGTCTGATCACGGCGTTCGTCGAAGGGGTGGCATCTACCAAAAGCCAAAAGGCGATGCTGCTGGTAGTCTGGTACACCGTGCTCGAGTGGGCTACTATCGCCCTGACCGTGTTCTGTGTCATGCGGGCGTTCGGCGGCGCCTTGCACTTCGGCTGGCTGGACGTGCTGATCTTCCTGGGGTTCCTGGCTTTCGGGGCGGTGGTCCAGATTCCGGGCGTGGGCGGCGGCACGCAGGTGGTTTCCGTGTTGGTGCTCACGGAGCTGTTCCGCATTCCCCTGGAAATATCGACCAGCGTAGCAATTGTACTTTGGTTTATTTCATTTGTAGTAGTTGTACCACTGGGTGTGCTCCTGGCGCTGCACGATGGCATTCGCTGGCGCACTCTAAAGCAGTTGGAACCCGAGGTTGACATATGAAGTGCCCTTTTTGCAATCACATAGAAGATAAAGTCGTGGACTCGCGCGAGAGCCGGGAGGGTGACGCGATCCGGCGCCGCCGGCAGTGCCTGGGTTGTGAGCGGCGCTTCACTACCTATGAGCGTATCGATGAGGTGCCCTATATGGTCATCAAGAAGGACGGCCGCCGGGAGAAGTTTGATCGCCAGAAGGTGCTGGCGGGGCTGCTAAAGGCCTGCGAGAAGCGCCCGGTGGGCATGGGAAGGCTGGCGGAACTGGTGGACCAGGTGGAGGGGAAAGTCACCGATTCAGCGGACCGGGAAATATCTACTATTGAAATAGGAGAGATGCTCATGGATGCGCTCCGGGACCTGGATAAGATCGCTTACGTGCGATTCGCTTCGGTTTACCGCGACTTTCAGGATGAGGAGGCGTTCTTTAACGAGCTGAAGAACCTGATGCGCCATAAGGTGCCGTAGTAGCCGGATCTCCTGTAACCAAAACGGTTCTGAAACATCTTTAAAGATAGGACTTAACTTTCCAGGTGATCGATGATATCATCAATTGATGTGCCGGTGGCGTAGTTAGCCCCCCGCATTGGCGTGCCGAACCAACAAGTCCGAAGCTTTTCAGAAGCCCCAGAATCTAACCAAGCGAGATACGTTTCCAGCGGCGTGGATTTGGGGGAGGTGAGTCGAACGGTGGATCAATTCGAAGATCAATTCTTAGCGGATAATCCGGAAGCCTTGGGCCTCAACTTCGAGGAAGATGCCAAGTTTTTCGATCCCGAGGCAGGCCACGAGGCCGATTTCCTGCATCCCGCGCCGGTGGAAGAGTCCATCTACACCGACGATCCAGTACGCGTGTATCTGCGTGAAATGGGAGCGGTTCCGCTGCTAACGCGGGAAGGCGAAGTGGATTTGGCCCGGCGCATGGAGCGCGGCAAGTTGCGCATGCAGAAGGCCATCAGCCGCTCAGCCTTAGTGGAGCGGGTGGTGGTGGAGTTGGCCGAGCAGTTGAAGAAGGGCGCCGACGAGATCGACAACGTAGTGGACGTAGGCGACGTTGAGGAAGGCACACCAGCCGATCTCAAGAAACGCGCCGATCTGCTGAAATTGTTCACCGATCTGATCGCCGTATACCGAAAGCTGCAGCAGGTCTCCGAGAAGGTGGAGACCATTCCAGTAAACCTGAAGAAGCAGCGCCAGCGCTGGTGCAGCCGCTTGAACCGGACCAAGGTGCAGGTGTCGCTGGGGATTCGAGCGATCCCCTTTCGTTCCATCAGATGGAAGGAATTCTCCAAGGAGATCGAGCGCGCCGTCGAGGAACTGGGCCAGTTGGATCGCGAGGCCAAGAAGATCGAGGTGAAGGCACCCGGCCAGCCGCAAATCCAGCAGCGGCTGAAGGACCTGAAGAAGGAAATCCGCAAGCGGGAGACCATGGCGGGTGCCAGTCTGCCCGATCTGAAGCACACGCTGACCGTAATCCGGCACGGGGAAGCCGAAGCTGAGCGCGCCAAGAAGGACTTGGTGGAGGCCAACCTCCGCCTGGTGGTTTCGGTGGCCAAGAAGTACGTGAACCGCGGACTTCATCTGCTGGACCTCATCCAGGAGGGCAATATTGGCTTGATGCGCGCGGCCGACAAATTCGAATACCGCCGCGGCTACAAGTTCTCGACTTATGCCACCTGGTGGATCCGGCAGGCAATTACGCGCGCCATTGCGGACCAGTCCCGGACCATCCGTATTCCAGTCCACATGAACGAAAGCATGAACAAGTTCCTGCGGGCTTCGCGTGAGTTGGAAAAGGAACTGGGCCGGACTCCTACAAATGACGAAATTGGACGTCGTATGGACATCCCGGTGGAGAAGGTCCAAAAGTTGAAGACCATTTCGCGCGACCCTGTCTCGTTGGAGACGCCGGTCGGGCGCGACGGCGAGTCGGCCCTGGGCGACTTAATCGAAGACCGCTGGGTTGGATCGCCGGTGGACGCTGTGATCGAAACCAACGTGCGCGACGAGACCGCCGGCATCCTGAAGACGCTTTCTCCCAAGGAGGAGAAAGTGATCCGGCTGCGGTTCGGGATCGGCTGCGAGCGGGAGCATACGCTCGAAGAGATCGGCCA